>JBOGGU010000067.1:0-23791 GCA_050744085.1 Acidimicrobiales bacterium | reverse complement strand
CCCAAGGCATCGATGACGCCCTGATCCAGCCCTACAGCGGGCACGCCAGCCGCAAGTCCCTGGAGATCTACAGCCGCCTCTCCCTGGCCGACGCCCAGGACAGCTACGACCAGGCCATCAGCCGCTTCCCAGTCTGAGGCATTTAGCTACTTTGCCCCTGGGGCCACCTTTAGGAGTGGGGGCCTTGTCCACGTGCTCCTCGACGTTGGCCCCCAGCGCTTCGGCGGCCTCGACTATGGCGTCGTAGCCCTCGCGCATCGCGGCCCGGCCGGGAAGGCTATCCCGCCGTGTGTTTCCACGATGTGAACGCCGGGTGAGTGGGCACGGGGGCTGGAGGGCACCGAGGAAAATTTCGCCCTGCTACTAGCGCCGCACTAGCTAACCTGGTGGGCATGACCAACCGCTTGGCCGGCGAGACCAGCCCCTACCTCCGCCAGCACGCCGACAACCCAGTGGAGTGGTACCCGTGGGGGGACGAGGCGTTCGCCGCCGCCGCGGAGCGCGACTGCCCCGTCCTGTTGTCGGTCGGGTACTCGGCATGTCACTGGTGCCACGTGATGGCTCACGAGTCCTTCGAGGATCCTGCCACCGCCGCCCTGCTCAACGAGCGGTTCGTGGCGGTGAAGGTGGACCGGGAGGAGCGCCCCGACGTCGACACGATATACATGGAGGCGGTCCAGGCGATGACCGGGACCGGCGGCTGGCCGATGACCGTGTTCCTCACCCCTGACGGCCAGCCCTTCTACGGGGGCACGTACTTTCCCCGCGAGGAGGGCCGGGGTATGCCGACGTTCACCTCGATCCTCAAGGCTGTCGACGAGGCGTGGCGGGAGCGTCGTGAACAGGTGCTCGAGGGCGCCGGGCAACTGGTCCGGGAGGTCCAGGCGCGCACCCGCCTGCCGCTCGGTTCTGTCGCTGCGGGGGCCGAGGCGGTTCTGGCCGAAGCGGGCGAGTCCGGCGGCGCGGCTGGCGGCGGGGCACGTGAGGGCGGCGGAGCGGGCCAGGGCGGCGGTAGCGCGCCGGGCCCGGCTGTGTCGGTGGGGCCTGGCGAAGGCGCCGAGATGCTGGTCGGGGGGCTCCCGGCAACCGAGGTCCTCCATCGGGCGCTGGCGGCCATCCGCTCGGCCCACGACGATCGTCGGGGTGGCTTCGGGCGCGCTCCCAAGTTCCCCCAGCCTTCGATGATCGAGGTCCTGCTGGAGACCTGCGCCAACGGCGGAACGTCCGCCCTGGCCGGCGGTTGCCTCTCGATGGCCGCGACCACCCTCGACGCCATGGCGTCGGGAGGGATCTACGACCACCTGGGGGGAGGATTCCACCGCTACTCGGTGGACGCCACGTGGTCGGTGCCCCACTTCGAGAAGATGTTGTACGACCAGGCGGGGTTGGCCAAGGCCTACCTGCACGCCTGGCAGCTGACGGGCGAGCAGCGCTGGAAGCAGGTCGTGGAGGAGACCATCGGCTACGTGCTGGGCACGCTGCGGGGGCCTGACGGGGGCCTTTGCTCCGCGGAGGACGCCGACTCCGAGGGGGCCGAGGGGCGCTTCTACGTGTGGACCCCGGACCAGATGTACGAGGTGCTCGGAGACTCAGCCCCGGATGTTTGGGAGTGGTACGGGGTCAGTCCCCAGGGCAACTTCGAGGGAAACGCCACCGTCTTGTTCCGTTCGGTCCGGGGCAGGATCGAGAGGCCCGCGGGAATCGAGAAGGCGCGCAAGGCGCTGCTGGAGGCCCGCAACAAGCGACCCCGGCCCGGTTTGGACGACAAAGTGCTCACCGAGTGGAACGCCATGTTCGTGGCGACGCTCGCCGAGGCCGCTGCAGCGATGGAACGGCCTGACTGGCGCGCAGCGGCAGTGGGCATAGCGGCGTTCCTCCTGGCCTCGTTACGCCGTGCCGGTGACGGCAGGTGGCTGAGGTCCTGGCAGGATGGCGGGGCGCGCCACCTGGCCTACGCGGCGGACTATGCGTGGCTCATCGAGGCTTTCACCCGCCTGGGTGAGCTGACCGGGGAGGCGAGGTGGACAGCACAGGCCCGAGAGGCGGCTGACGCGATGCTCGGCTTGTTCTGGGACGACGAGGACGGCGGGCTGTTCAGCACTGGAGCTGACGCCGAGCGGCTCATCGTGCGCTCCAAGGACATACACGACGGGGCGACGCCCTCGGCCAACGCGGTTGCCGCCGTCGCGCTGGCCCGGCTCGGCGCCCTGACCGGTGAAGAGCGCTTCACGGAGGCAGCCCGGGCGATCATCGATGTCGTCGGCCCGATCCTGGCCGGAGCCCCCAGCACCCTCAGCCACTGCCTCGCCGCCGTCGACCTTTGCTCAGCGGGTGTCACCGAGGTTGCGGTGGTCGGCGAGTGCCCTGACATGGTGCGCGCAATCCAGGATCGCTACCTCCCCCGGGTGGCGCTGGCCTGGGGCGAGCCATACCCATCGCCCCTCTGGGAGGGCCGGTCGCCTGGCTTTGGCTATGTATGCCGGGCCTACACTTGCGGGTCTCCAGCGAGCTCGGTTGAAGAGTTAGTGACACAGCTGTAGACTAGGCGTCAGTTGTGTGACGAAAGGGGGGCTTTGCCAGCGCTTGGTAGCGCCAGCGACGCCGTGATCTACCGGTTCTGGGCCGCACCGAGGCCCTTGGCCGCACCAAAGGGGTAGGGGGGACGAGCCCCGGGACGAGAGCCCGGGAGCTGGCAAGGAGACACGTGTGCTGACTGATACTCGCACTTGGCCGGAAGCTTCCGAGGAGCTGTCGCCGGATCAACTGGTCGCCGCGCGCTCGGGTGACGCCCGTGCGTTCCGCGACCTGTTCGACGCCTTGGCGCCAATGGCCTGGCGCTTGGCGCTGGTCGTGACCGGTGAGACCTCGGGCGCTGCAGACGCTGTCGCCATTGGCGCAGGTCGCGCTTTGGGGACCACCTCGGCCAGCTCGGCACAGATCTCCGACAGCGCTGTCGCGATGCTCCGAGCCACCTGGCTGGCAGCCCTCGACGTGTTGCACCGGGATCGGCGCCGCAACGAGAGCCCCACGAACGAGGGGGCGGAAGCTTCGGAGCCACCGGTCACCGCCGAGACCAACCTGGAGGCGGCCCTGGTCTCCTTTGCGTTCCTGACCCTTCCGGAGCAGTGGCGGGGCGCCCTGTGGCTTACCGAGGCCGAGGGGCTCCCAGTTGACATGGCCGGGGCGGTGCTGGACCTTGTGCCCGAGGCATTCTCCCAGCTCTTGGACCAGGCAAGGGCGGGCTTCGTAGAGAGCGGCCCACGGGTCGACGTCGGAGGTTCTTCGCGCCGCGCCCAGGTCGGAGATGTCAGCACCCTCCTGCGCCCGGCTCTGGGCAACCTGCCGCCCGACCTGGATTCGGCCGCAGCCGAGCGCTGGCAGGCTGCCCTCGTCTCTCGCAGCGGCTGGCACCGGCTCATGCGGTCGGGTTCGGACAGGCCCACCGGTGAGGTGCCTGCGGTCCGGAAGGGCGCCGATCCAGTGGAGGAGGCGGCGGCCTCCGTGGCCGAGGAGTCGGTCGTGAGCAACGGCGCTGCCCTGCGGATGCTGGAAGAGATGCTCGCCAAGCAGGCCGAGGAGGCTGCGGTGGCCAGGGAGGCTGCGGTGGCCAGGGAGGCTGCCGCGGCCAGGGAGGCTGCGGCGGCCAGGGAGGCTGCGGCGGCAAGCCCCGACGCTGGTCCCGTTGGGCCAGCAGAGCCCGCAGGCCGGGAAGCGCCCGCCCAGCCGGCTCGGATCGTCCTTCCCCCTCGCCCGGCTCCAGCAGCCTCGGCCACAGGGGATCCTGCGGGCGCTGCCCCTCGCCCGGTTTCCGCCCCGCTGGCTCGGCCGGTCCCCCCCGTCCGGTCAGCTCCTGCTCCATCGCTCGGAGCCCCGATCATCCTGCCCGCGCGTCCAGCCAGGCCAGAGCCTGCTCCCAGCCAGCCCCGACCCACCTCGGTGCCCCCCGTTATCCCCCCTGGCCCGAGCTCAGTATCGCCGGCTCCCGTCGTCCTGCCCCCCCGGCCAGCCCGGAGCAGGCTCGGCCAGGTTGCTCCGGTAGCTGCCGCTGGGCCTGGACGCCCAGGTGAGCCCGAAGCGCCGGACAGCGCGCCCCAAGCGCCCACATCGAGCTTCGAACCGCCAACCGATGCGATGTCGGGCGTCCCCGACGTGCCCGAGTGGGAGTTCGACGACCCCGAGGATCGGCGTGTCGCCCTCTTCCCATTCACGCACGTGGCGGTCTCCGTGGCGGCCCGACGCACGGCAATCGGTGCCACGGCGGCCCTGTTGTGCGCAGGGATCGCCGCCGGTGTGGTCATCAGCCAGGAGGGTTCCGGCTCTGGTGGCCAGGGCGCCAAGGCGGTGGCCACGAAGCCGGTCGTGACCAAGCCCGCTCCCGCGGTGACGCTGCCAACCGCTGCCCCTCGCTCGCACGCAAAGAGCGCAGCCAAGCCGGTCGCCACTCATCACGCCAAAACGGTCAAGGTCACTCACCACGCCGTCTCCACGCCACCCCCCACGGTTGCCGCTCCCCAGGCGCCGAGCGCCCCCTCCCCCACTGCCAGCGCATCATCTTCAAGCCCACCCACCCACGCTCCCGCCAAGACAGCCTCCAGGGGGTCCCTGACGACAACCCACAAGGCGACCGTCACCAACCACTCGGTGGCCCCCGCTGCGCCGGCCAAACCCAAGGCCAGCACGCAAACCACCACCTCCACGACTATCAAGTCGACCACTGTCGCCACCACCAACAACTGCCCTGGCCTCGGCATAGGCCCCCTCTGCCTCTGAGCCGTCGAGGAGCGGAGCTGGCTTGGAACGAACCTTGGAATCGGGATGCCATGCAAACCTGGTGGTCGGGACCGGCGTCGATCCGGTGACCTCGCGCTTTTCAGGCGCGCGCTCTACCAACTGAGCTACCCGACCTCTGGCGGACCTGACGGGATTTGAACCCGCGACCTCCGGCTTGACAGGCCGGCGTGCACTCCGAGCTGCACCACAGGTCCAGAAGATGCCTGCCCTTCGACCGGCCAACCAACCCTAGCACCGCCAGCGCCGAACCCCTCTCAGCGAGTGGCCTTGCGCGCCGCCCTCCGACCGACCACGGCCCCGAGGCGGCGCGCTCCCCTGCCCAGGGCCTCGTCGGCGAGCGGCGCTGCGTCGGCGACCTTGCGTCTTGCCCGGCCGGTCACGCGGCCGGCTGCACGAGCCCCCACCTCCAGCGCGGACGGCCCGGACCTGGGAGCCGGCTCCTCGGAACGAGCAGCCCCGCCGGGCGGCCCCACCCCCGACACGGCTGTCGGCTGATCCTGCATCTGGGAGGCCCCGACGCCAGGAGAAGGTGGCGGCGGCCCTGCAAAGACCTGGTCCGGCCGCAAGGGGGCAGCTGGGGCGGCAACATTGGCCGGGCGGGCTGGGGTGGCAACATTGACCGGGGGGGCCGGGCTGCTGGTCGGGCGGGCCGGGCGGGGCGGCCGGGGCGGGCTGATGCCAGCGTAAGCAACTCGGAGGAGCACCAGCCCCGACGCCACCAACAGGCCGATGGCGACCGCGCTCGGGTGCGCCAAGCTGGCGAGCGGCGAGCACACCAATGCCACGCCCACCACCACCTCACCGATGCGGTGCGGCCGCGCCGACAGGGCCCGGAATGCAGCCAGCGGTCCCCGGGTGAAGGCGGCCAGCGCAGCCAGGAGCACGGCCCCGGCGAGCATGGTGAACTCCGCCCGGCCCGAGATGTGGATGGCGGTGGTGGCCAGGATGATGGCTAGGCCGTACTCGATGCCCTGGTGGAGGCCCAGCGGCAACCGGTGCTCAGCTTGTCGAGCTACCTGGAGCCTCCTCGGTCGCGCCGGCCTTGGCAGCCGCCTCCTTGTCCTTTTCTTCCTCCTCCGTACCCTTCTTGAACTCGTGCGACGCCGACCCGAGCGACCGAGCCAGCTTGGGTAGCTGGCTGCTCCCGAAGAGCAGCACGATGATGCCGATCACGATGATTGCGTCGTACCCTGCGAACAAGCCCAACAGCATGGGCGGCTCCTTCTAGCGGATCAAGTGTCGCGTCCAGGCTAGGGGCTGCGCCAGCACGTCGCGGCAGCCGACGTGAGTGGGCACTGGTGTGTGGCGGAGGGGGCCATGTTCCTCCTCGGATGGGTAACCTCGCAGGTGGTGAGCGCGCTGGAGGAGGTGAGGGCCGAGCTGGTGGGGGTGCTGCCGCCCGGCGCGGTCATCAGCGACCCCACCGAGCTGGGCACCTACTGCTGCGACGGGCTGGCCGGGTGGCGGGTCACGCCGGGGCTGGCGGTGCTGCCCCGGACCACCGCCGAGGTGGCCGCAGTCGTGCGGGCCTGTGCCCGACGGGGGGTCCCGTTCGTGGCTAGGGGCTCGGGGACCGGGCTG
Organism: Acidimicrobiales bacterium; assembly: GCA_050744085.1. Taxonomy (GTDB): domain Bacteria; phylum Actinomycetota; class Acidimicrobiia; order Acidimicrobiales; family JAJPHD01; genus JAVKSL01. The sequence continues at coordinate 17,419 of JBOGGU010000067.1, read as the reverse complement.
TCCGGCGGGGCACTGCCGGTCGCCGAAGGGGTCCTGGTCGTGCTCTCGGCAATGCGCCGAATCCTCTCGGTGGACCCGGCCAACCAGGTCATGGTGGTCGAGCCGGGGGTGACCAACCTGGCGATGTCCCAGGCGGTTGCAGCCCACGGCCTGTATTTTGCCCCTGACCCCTCCAGCCAGGTGGTGTGCTCGATAGGCGGCAATGTAGCGGAGAACTCCGGCGGTGCCCACTGCCTCAAGTACGGCTTCACCACGCATCACGTCCTCGGCCTGGAGGTGGTCCTGGCCGACGGGCAAGTAATAGAGCTCGGTGGTCCGTCGCCCGAGGTGCCTGGTTACGACCTGCGCGGGGTGTTCGTGGGCTCGGAGGGCACGCTCGGCATCGCCACTCGCATCACCGTGCGGCTGTTGCGCCTGCCCGAGTCGGTGGCGACGCTGGTGGCCGACTTCGACTCGACTGCGGCCGCAGGCGAGGCGGTGAGCGGGATCATCGCCTCGGGGATCGTGCCCGCAGCGGTCGAGATGCTGGACGCCCTAACCATCTCGGCGTGCGAGGCCGCTACCGGGGCCGGCTACTCCCTCGACACCGCGGCGGCGCTGGTCGTCGAGCTGGACGGGCCGTCGGACGAGGTCTCGGGCTGCTTCTCCGCAGTCCAGGAGATCTGCGCCGGGGCCGGCGCCACCAAGGTCCGGATCGCGGCCGACGAGGCCGAGCGGGCGCTGGTCTGGAAGGGACGCAAGGCTGCCTTTGCGGCGATGGGGAGGATCAGCCCCGGCTACTACATCCAGGATGGGGTCATCCCCCGCACCACGCTGGGAGCGGTGCTGGCCAGGATCGCCTCGCTTGCGGCCGACGCCGGGCTGCGGGTGGCGAACGTATTTCATGCCGGGGACGGCAACTTGCACCCGCTGGTCCTCTACGACCCTGCGGTGGCAGGCGAGCCGGAGCGGGCCGAGTCCCTCGCCACGGAGATAGTCGGGCTGTGCGTCGAGGCGGGGGGCTCGATCACTGGCGAGCACGGGGTCGGCGTGGACAAGGCCTGCAAGATGCCGGCGATGTTCACCGAGGCGGACCTGGAGGTGATGGCCCGGGTGCGCGCGGCTTTCGACCCCGCTGGAATCTGCAACCCTGGGAAGGTGCTGCCAACTCCCCGCCTGTGTGGAGAGGTGCCCGGCCCGTACCGGGTGCACCCGTTGGAGGCAGCTGGTGTGGCGGAGCGGTGGTGAGGGTGGGTGGAGGGCCAGTCGTTGCATTGGAGCCGGGCAATGTTGCCGAGGCTCGGGACGCGATGCGATCTGGCGGGGTCGTGGCTCTCGCCGGGGGCGGGACCAAGGCCGACTGGGGCTCGCCGCTGACCCCGGCGCCAGAGGTGGTGGTCTCGAGCTCGGGCCTGGACCAGCTCGTTGCCCACAACCAGGGGGACCTGACCGCGGTCGTCGGCGCCGGGATGCCTATTGCTCGGCTGCAGGAGCACCTGGCTTGTGCCGGGCAGTGGCTGGCCCTGGACCCCGCCTCCGTCGGGTTGGGAGCGACGGTCGGCGGGTTGCTGGCGACGGGGGACGCCGGGCCCCGCAGGCACCGCTACGGTGCGATGAGGGACCTGGCCATTGGACTGACGGCCGTGCTGGCGGACGGCACCGTGGCCCATTCCGGGGGCCAGGTGATCAAGAACGTCGCCGGCTACGACCTGGCCAAGGTCTTCTGTGGCTCGCTCGGGACACTTGGCCTGGTGACCGGGGTGAGCCTACGGCTGCACCCGCTGCCGGCGGCCAGCGCCACTGTCCGGGTGGCGTCCAGCGCTTTGGTGGCGACGGGGTTCGTGCTGGCGCTGCTCGCCTCCCCTGTGGTGGCTGCGGCGCTGGATTGGGCCGGCGAAGCGACCTGGGTGAGGATCGAGGGCACGCCGGCCGGGGTGAAGGCGCAGGTGTCGGGCGTGGCGCACGTAGCGGCCTCCTTGGGCCTGTCCTCCGAGGTCGTGGAGGGGGCCGAGGAGTCCGCAGCCTGGGCCGAGCTGGCGCTGGGCTCGTACGGTGCGCCGGGCGAGGTGGTGGCGAGGGCGGCCACGCTTCCGAGCCAACTGGGCGATGCGGCTGAGGCCCTGGGGCGGGCAGCGGGTGCCGCCGAGGTGGAGGCGGTGCTCACCAGCCACGCCGGGGTGGGCCTGCACACGGCCCGGCTCCCGGCGTCGGCGGCTGAGTCGCTGGCTAGCGCGGTCCGGGGCTGGCGGGCCGCGGTCGGGGTCCTCGGGGGGACCGTCGTGGTGCGACGGACGGTCCCCGGGCTGGCCGAGCTCGTTGACGCGTGGGGGCCACCCCCGAGGGGGGCCAGGGTCATGCGCCGGGTGAAGGAGGCCCTGGACCCGGAGGGTCGCCTGGCGCCGGGGAGGTTTTCCCCGTGGTTCTGAGCCCGGGCTCCGGATCGGGCCCCCCGGGCGCTGGGGCCCGGCGACAAGGCGGGGCGGCGGGCGGCGGGAGGAAGGGCGGGTCCGACGGCGGGCGCGACGGCGGCTCTGGCAGCGGGCGCGACGGCGGCTCTGGCAGCGGGCGCCACGGCGGGTTCGACGGCCACCACGCGCCCTCGGCGGAGCGCCTGGCCGACTGCGTGCACTGCGGGTTCTGCCTGCCGGCCTGCCCCACCTATGCCCTCTGGGGCGAGGAGATGGACTCGCCGCGGGGCCGGATCATGCTGATGAGCTCGGTGCTCGAAGGCCGGGCGTCCGTGGACGACTCCTTCGTCAAGCATGTCGACGCCTGCCTTGGGTGCATGGCGTGCGTGCCGGCTTGCCCGTCGGGGGTCCGCTACGACGAGCTCATCGAGGCCACGAGGGGGCAGGTAGAGAGGCAGCACCGTCGAAATTTCTCCGAAAGGTGCTGGAGGGAGGCCATCTTCGCGGTGTTCCCCCACCCTGGGCGCGCCCGGGTTGCGGCGCTCGGGGCGTGGGCCTACCAGGGCTCGGGGCTCCGGCGCTGGGCTCGGAGAGTCGGTTTGGTCGACCGGCTCCCGCTCCGGCTGGGCGCCCTGGAGTCCCTGGTGCCACCCGTGCGCTTGGGGGCGCTGCTGCACCGCCTTCCCACCAGGGTGGCGGCGGTCGGCGAGCGGAGGCTCCGGGTCGGGTTGGTGTCCGGGTGCGTGCAGGCTGTGTTCTTCGGCGAGGTGAACCAGTCGACGTTGCGGGTGCTCGCTGCGGAGGGGTGCTCGGTCGATGTCCCGCGGGGCCAGGGATGCTGCGGGGCGCTGATGGTGCACGCCGGGCGCGAGCGCCAGGCCCTGGACTGCGCCCGGGCGCTGATCGACTCCTTCGAGGCGTGCTCCGAGCTGGACCATGTGGTGGTCAACGCCGCAGGCTGTGGCTCGACCCTCAAGGACTACGGGCGGCTCCTGGCCGACGACCCGGCGTACGCCTCGCGTGCCGCCGCCTTCGCCGCCAAGGTCCGAGACGTCACCGAGGTCATCGCGGAGCTCGAGCCCCGAGCGGTGCGCCACCCGGTCTGTGGCCGGGTCGCCTACCAGGACGCCTGCCACCTGGCCCAGGCCCAGGGGGTGCGCTCGGCACCCCGGCGCATGTTGTCGTCGATCCCCGGACTGGAGTTGGTGGAGCTGGCGGACGACATGTGCTGCGGGTCGGCGGGGGTCTACAACCTCACCCAGCCAGAGCCGGCCGCCGAGCTGGGCAGGCGCAAGGCGGCAACGGTACGCGACGCTCGGGTGGACGCCCTGGCCAGCGCCAACCCAGGCTGCTTGCTGCAGCTGCGCCGCCACCTGAACCCGGCCGGGGCGTCTGTGGCAGGAGCCGACAGGCCGGGGGGCGCCGACGGGCCGGGGGGCGCCGACGGGCCGGGGGGCGCCGTTGGGCCGGGGGGCGCCGACGGGCCGGGGCTGGCGATGTTCCACCCAATCGAGCTGGTCGACGCTTCCATCAGGGGCCTGGACCCGCTGGCGGGGGGTCAAGCCCCCCGGCGCTAGGCGCCGCGAGGACCTCTTGGACGAAGTAGGCCACCCTCGGCGCTATTGCCAGACCCGGGTAGGCCCTCTCGATGGCGTCCAGCGCCTGGGCCACCGAGGTGAACCCGGTCAGTGGGTACAGGGTCCTCAGGTCGTCGGCGTCACGGGCCTGGCGAGCAGCCATCGCTTTCAGGATGAACAGGTAGCGCGGCGATGCCACCTGCACCGACAGGCCGGGCTGGTCGAAATACACCCGCGCTTCGACATCGGGTCCAGGCAGGAACCCCTTGACTGCGTCGTTGAGCCAGTCCCGGGGAAGGTCGTGGCGCTCGCCAACCACCTTGGCCGCTTCGTAGACAGCCATCTTGGGCTCGAAGACACCGTCGACGTCTTGGGTAAGGCGACGAGAGTCGTAGGCCACGGCCATCGCAGCACCACCCACGAGGAACAGCTGGCCCCGCAAGCCTCGCTCAGCGAGAATCCCCGCCAGCTCGTCAAGGAGGCTGAAGACATCGGCCCTGCCCAGCACGCCGGGAGAGGGTTCCCAGCTCAAACGCTCTCCAACGATTCCCGCGGGACGAAGACTCCCCGGATCGCCAGGGCAGCGGGCGCACGCGCCATGGCCGACCCGTGCAGGGCGGGAACGTCCTCGACGAACCACCACTCGTCCAGGAACCGTTCAGGCTCCGCAACCCAACCCGGCGCGGGGAGGCCGCGCCCCAGGCAGAGATCCTCGACGACCCCCGCCAGCAGGGCGTCGAAGCGCTTATCCCCGGTCGGCGCTGGTCGGTTGTCGAGGAGCCGGGGCACCTCGGCATCCGGAACCCCGGCGATGTCGATGATGAGCTGGATCACCACCCTGAAGGCCTCCTGCCAACCCCCCCGCTCCAGCGCCGCCGGGATCGCCTGAGCCGCCGCGCCCGGTGTGAGCGGTGTCCACGCCACGATGCCAACGCTACCAGCCCGATACCATGGCGGCCCGGTAAGCTGCACCTGGTGGCGTCGGGTGCCCCCAGCTACCGCGCCATCGCATGAACCTCGCCATTGCCGCCGCCGTGTTCCCGGTCATCTTCCTGGGCGAGCTGCCCGACAAGACCATGTTCGCCTCATTGGTCATGTCGGCCCGCGGCCGGGCCGGATCGGTCTGGCTGGGCGCCGCGGCGGCATTCGTCGTACACGTCTCGATCGCGGTCACCGTGGGCGTGGCCATCTTCAGCCTGTTGCCGCACCGGGTGGTCGACGGCGTGGTGGCGGTGACCTTCCTGGCCGGGGCGGCACTGGCGGTAGGCGAGGCGCGGCGTGCATCGGGACCAGAAGGCGCCAGCGTCGTCGGCTCTGGCCGGCGGGTGACCCTGAGCGCGTTTGGCGTTATCTTCCTGGCCGAGTGGGGGGACCTTACCCAGATCCTGACCGTGGACCTGGCCGCCCGCTACCACTCTCCCCTTTCGGTGGCGGTCGGCGCGGTGGTGGCCCTTTGGGCCGTGGCCGGGCTGGCCGTGGTCGGAGGGAAGACGCTGCTGCGATACGTGAACGTCAAGGTGGTCCGCCTGGTCACCGCTGTGGTGCTGGTCGGATTGGCCGGTTACGCGGCCTGGCAGGCCCTGCGGTAGCGCCGTCGTCGGTTCCGGCCGGTAGTGCCGACCACCACGGGCTCGCTACGCCACCGTACAGGGGAGGGGGAGGCCGAGGGCAAGGTGCGTCGCCCGGCTGACCTCAGCCATCCGCAGGGCGCTCAGCGTGGTGATTCGAGAGCGAAGGATGCTGCGCGGCACAGTCGCCAGGTTGTCCAGATTGACCACACAGGGCCGGGGCATCCCGTCGTCCTCGGTGAGAGTGACTTCGGCGTCGACTCCTCGGACTCGGGTGGTGATGTCTGCGACGGTGACTCGCTCCCGCCAGGTACCGTGCGCGTCCCAGGAGAGCAGTAGAACGGGGTGGCGCTGGCCGTGCGGTCGTTCCGCCCACCAAACCTCAGCTCGGCGCACCGGCGGCCCGGCTGGTGTCGCTCCAACCGTTGTGCTCCCCGTCGAACAAGCCTCCCGCGGCCTCCTCGGCCCAGGCGCGTTCGGTGTCAGTCTCGGGCTGCGACTGGTAGGCGGCGCGGTAGCGTTCCTCGCGCTCTTCGGCCTCCACCTGGTGCCAGCCCCGCCACAGCAACTCGGAGACAACCTCGGACCGGCTGACCTCGCGGTCGTGGCGCCGGTGCTCGATCCGGGCCAAAAGCTCAGCCGGGAGGCTCACGGTCACCCTCTCAACATTGCTCATACCACTGAGCATACCGAATCTCTCACCATTTTTGCCTACACCGTGGCAGGCCCTGCGGTAGCCTTGCTGAGCTCGTCAGCGCGCCCCCAGAGTGCGAACTGGGGAAGGTACGTCTCGCATGCGCGCGAAACCCGCCCCCACTTCGGCCGGACCAGCGCTCCGAGTCCCGCTGGCTACGATGGACGAGCCAGAGGTGGAATGCCTCGGCCCTCCAGCCCCCGTAGCTCAGAGGATAGAGCAACGGTTTCCTAAACCGTGTGTCGTGCGTTCGAGTCGCACCGGGGGCACCAGCGAATGTGTGACGAGATGACCGACCACAGCGAGCCGCCCGACCGGGACGCCAGGCCCGAGTTGCCACTGGAGGCCAGCGATCAGGCGCGCCAGCATGGGCCAATCTTTCGGGATGCCCCGTGATCACCGAAGCGCTCAAGCGGCTCCGCCCTTTGCTGCCCGCGGCCCTTCGGTGCGGCCTCGACGCTGCCAGTCGCGTGATCGGGCGTCACCGGCGGCTGAGATTGTCCCTGTCGCTGGCCCGCAAGACGGTGAGCGAGGCGCTGGAGGACCGGCTGTTGCGCCTGGCAGCCGAGGTCGCCTTCTGGGCCCTGCTCTCCCTCCCCCCCCTCCTGCTGGGCCTGTTGGGCCTGGTCGGCTACGTGGGGCCATGGTTCGGGCCAGGCGCCGTGGCCCAGATCCACCACGACGTGTTGAAGGCAGCGGGTACCGTGCTCTCCCCCCAAAGCGTGGACCACGTCGTGCGGCCGTTGGTCGACAGGGTCCTCGGCCAGGGCCATCCTGACGTGGCCTCGGTCGGATTCCTCATCTCCTTCTGGTCGGGGTCGGCGGCCATGAACGCCTACGTGGACGGCATCGCGGTGGCCTACGACATGGGTGGGCTGCGCCCAGCCTGGCGCTCGCGCCTGTTGGCCCTCGGGCTGTACGTGCTCGCCCTCGTCGTCGGCACGGCCCTCCTGCCGGCGTTGGCGCTTGGCCCTGGCGTCATCACGAGCTTGGTCCCAGGGGTGGTTACGTCCTCGGTCTCGACCTTGGTCCATGCCCTCTACTGGCCAACGGTGGGCGTCGGGACCCTGGCCCTTCTCGCCACCCTGTTCTGGTTGGCTGTGCCGGTCAAGAGCCCCTGGGCCCGGGGGTTGCCGGGGGCCGGGCTGACCATGGCCGTGTGGTTGGCGGGAAGCTTCGGTATCCGGGCCTACCTGACTTCCGGGCTCCGTAACAACGCCACTTACGGACCGCTGGCCGCTCCGGTCGCCGCCCTGCTGTTCTTCTATGTGACCGCCCTCGCCGTGCTCGTCGGTGCCGAGCTCAACTCGGAGCTCGACGAGATGTGGCCCCATCCGACAACCGCAGAAGGGCGCCGGCGCACCGCTGAGGGCAGCGATCGGCCCGACCGCGCCCAGACGGCAGGCGGCGGCTCCACGTCCGACTAGCGAGGCCCACAGGCCGGTCACCAGCCTCGGACGCAGGGGGGTCATGTCGCCCCCTCTTCGTGCCGATAATGTCCAAGTGATGCGACCCGTTGCGCGTTGGTGGCCAGCAGGCGCAGTGATCCTGTTGGCGGCAGGCTGCGGCACGCCTGCCGTGCCGACCAAGGTGAGCACCGCGAGCCAGGGCTGCACCCTGCCGGCGCTGCCCAAGCTGGGTTCGACGTCAGTCGGCGGGGCGCGTGCGTCCGGCCCAGCAGTCACGTCGATCCGCGGTGGCGCGGTGAAGCGCTCGTTCAGCTTCGACGGGGGCGACTTCGAGGTGACGCCTCCCAAGCCCGGGGACAAGGCTTCGGTATCCCAAACCAGTGCCGAGTGCGCTGTCCTGGCCTCGGTGGACTCCTACGGCGACCCGGCGCTGATGACCGCCCGACAAGGCGGCCTGGCCATCGGCCTCGGTCGGGTCACCATCGCACCGAGCCTGGTTGCCAAGGCAAGCGACAAGCCGCCCGGGCAGGTCGCCATTGGCGGCAGCGGCTCGCCCGTAGCCCCGAAGGTCCAAGCCCCGTCGCCCTACCAAGCACGGCTGGCCTGGGTCGTGGTCATGGAGAATGTCGAGGCGACCAGCTGTCCCGCCTTTCACCAAAGCGCCCCGGCTACTCGCCTCCGCCCACGACGGGCCCTCTGTTGACCCTCACCTCCCGGGACAATGTCAGATCAATCACGGTCAAGGCAGGGACGGTCTTGGCAGTGGAGCTCCCAGCGAACTTCGGGCCAGGCGCCACCAACCACGTGGCCTCGTCGAACCCGACAGTGTTCGGACCTCTCGGCGGCGGGGGCCTGATAGCGGAGCTCAGGGCGTGGCAGCCCGGCAAGGCGGAGCTGAGCGCTCCGTCCGGTGGCTGTAGCGGCTCGTCTCGCGCATCGTGTTCGAAGCCCTGGGCGGTGCAGGTCACGATCACCGCCTGACCGAAGGGGCCTGCCGGCCGCACCCGGTCCCCGGTCAGGGGCGACTCAGCAGGCCAGGTATTCAGCTCCCTAGCCTCCACCGCGCAGGCCAGCGAACAGGTCGTGTTCGGGCAGTGGCGCCCCGGTCCTGTCGATGACCCGCAGGAATGTCTCCTTGCCCATCAGCTCGGCGAAGACCTTCCGGCCCATGCGGAGGAAGAAGATGTTGTCCGTCTGGCTGGCGTGGGCAGCCAGGGCGTCGTACTTGCGGTCGGCATAGGCGCTGACGTCGATCCAAGCGGCGACGTCCGCATCTGGCGAACCCACGATGGTCGGCACCGGCCCGCCATCCCCCGCCGGCTCCGACGTCGGATCGAGCTCGGGCAGCTCGACGCCCGCTTCGCGCATCCGCTCGGCAAAGTGCTCCATTTGCGATCGCGGGATCGTCGGCCAGTACACCTTGGCAGGGATGCCTGTGGCCCTTGCGGCAGCCATGGTGATGCGATTTGCCTGGATGTGGTCTGGATGGCCGTAGAAACCGTTCTCGTCGTAGGTCACGACGACATCCGGACGGTGCTTCTGCATCAAACCGGCCAGGCGGGCAGCGGACTCCTCGACCGGTGTCCTCCAGAACGACCCTGGCTCGTCGTTCTCGGGCCAACCCATCATGCCCGAATCGCGGTAGCCCAACAGCTCCAGGTGATCGACGCCCAAGATGGCGCAGCTGGCCTCGAGCTCTTTGGCCCGCAACTCGATGACCGCGTCGCGGTCGTGGCCCACCGCCCCCGGCTTGGTGCCGCCCGCGCCGTCGCCGCAAGCGCCGTCCGTGCAGGTGACCAGCACCGTGCCGATCCCCTCGGCCGCGTAACGGGCCAGGATCCCCCCGGTGCTGGTGGCCTCGTCGTCGGGGTGGGCGTGGACCGCCATGAGCGTGAGGCGTCGATCGGCGATGCGATCAGCCTAGAAGGACCGCCGCCTCGCAGGGGCAGTTTCCATCGCGTGCGCTCCGGCGCGACGATGTCGGGGTGCGCCGGTTCAGTGCCCAGGAACGTCGAGCTCGCCTCGGGATCCATCACCACCTTGCCGCCGGCCATCGAGGCGCGGATGTGGTGGCCGTGGCCGCGGACTTGTGCGGCTGCACGCGACCGATCCCATCAGCGTGTATCTCGCCCCGCGGGCTCGGATCGATGGCTTCGAGGTCGCGGAGCTGGAATCGGCACTATACGAAAGAATGACCGCTATCCGGACGCTCGGGATGCGAAGGACCATGTTCGTGCTGCCGCCCGAGCTGGCGCCCGTGGTCCACCAAGCCTGTACGGCCAAGGTGGCCGCCGCCAACCGGCGGCGTCTGGTGAGGTTGATCGAGGACAACCACCTGGCGCACGACGGCACCCGCTGGCTGGCTGACACCGAGCAGGCGGTGCTTGCAGCTTTGGTCGAGAGGGGCGACGCCCTCGCGGGCGAGCTTTCTACGGCCGTTCCTGCCCCCCGGGCCAAGGTGGGCATGGCCGTGGGCAAGCCATACGGAGCCGAGGTCGCGCTCACCAACCAGGTGCTCACCAATCTCGCCGCCCAGGGACGGATCGTGCGCGGACGGCCCCGCGGCCGATGGACCTCGACGCAGTACCGGTGGGCGCTGATCGAGCGCTGGACCAGCGAGGCGCCGGACGAGGCGGAGGCAGCGGCCCTGGCTGCCTGGTTGGGCGATGTGTGGTTCAAGCCCAAGTACCGCACGCCGCTCGAACGCCAGTTGGCCGGCTGATCGTGACCGGGGCTGGATGGCGTGCTGCGGTTTGCGGGTTGCTCGGCCTGGTCGTCCTCTCCGGGTGCTCCGCCCGCTCATCCGGCCGCCCGTCGCAGCGGCCCCCCGCATCCGCCGACGCCGCGCGCACCCTGGGCAGTGGCGGATCGAGCCCCATCCCCAGCACGCTCCGACACCCCCCAGGCACCCAGGGGAGCGTCCCAACCAGCCGGCCTCCAGCGACCACCCGAGACACCGTCAAGCCGGTCACGCCCGCTGCGCCGGCCGAGCCCGCAGGAGGCATCGGATCGGGCGGCCCAGCCACCCTCGCCCCGACCCACCCAGGGCCGCTCAGCGGCAAGGTCGTGGCGATCGACCCGGGACACAATGGCGGCAACTTCACCGACACCTCTTTCATCGACTCCCCCATCTTCAACGGCCGAACCTCCGAGGCCTGTGACACCACGGGCACCGAGACCGAGGGCGGGTACACCGAAGCCCAGTTCAACTTCAACGTGGCGACAGATCTTGCTACCGATCTTCGCGAGCAGGGCGCAACGGTGGTAATTACCCGCTCCACCAACACCGGCGTTGGCCCGTGCGTCACCGAAAGGGCCGCAATCGGCAACCGGGCACATGCCGACGTCGCCCTCAGCATCCACGCCGACGGCGGGCCCCCCGACGGCCGGGGATTCGCCGTCCTGGAGCCAGTGGCCGACGGGCCCAACGACGCCATCGTCGGACCGTCGCAGCAATTCGGCTCCGACCTGCGCAACGCCTTCGCCGCCGGCACGGGCGAGCCGGTGAGCACCTACGACGGCGTCGACGGCATCCAGCCCCGCGACGACCTGGGCGGTATCAACCTGTCCACGGTCCCCAAGGTGTTCATCGAGTGCGCCAACATGCGAAACGCCACCGATGCCGCCCTTGTGGTCAGCGCGAGCTGGCAGTCCGAGGCTGCCACCGCCATCGCCGCGGGTATCCGGACCTTCCTGGTCGGACCGGCCTGACCAGTCTGGGCGCTAAGGGCCTGTCCGAAAACAACCTGGACGGCGGTGTACGCGTTTGACCTGGTGGGAGGCTCGAGGTTCGGCTTCGCCGTCCAGGTTGTTTTTCTTACAGGCCCTCACCCCGGCAGTCTCAGACCTCGGGTCTGGGACCCTCGCGGGGCGGGCTCAGCCAACCGGCACCGGCGCCTGGCGGGGGTGCGGCATGCAGCCGGCGTCGTACTCGGCGATCACGATCTCGCCGGCGTCGGGGCCGCACGCCGGGCAGGACGGGTCACGGCGCATCTTGAAGGTCCGGAAGCTCTCCTCCAGGGAGTCGTACGCCAGCAGGCGGCCGATGAGGGGCTCGCCGATACCCAGCAGGAGCTTGAGGCACTCCATCGCCTGGATGGAGCCCACGATCCCGCACAGCACCCCCAGCACCCCGGCCTCCGAGCACGAGGGCGCAAGCTCGGCCGGGGGCGGCTCGGGCACGAAGCACCGGTAGCACGGCCCCACATACGGCGCGAAGACCGTCGCCTGGCCCTCGAAGCGAAAGATCGACCCATGCACCACCGGGATCCGCTTCACCAGGGATGCGTCGTTGACCAGGTAGCGGGTCGGGAAGTTGTCGGTCCCGTCGACGATCACGTCGTAGCCGTCGATGACGTCCAAGATGTTGTCCGCACCCAGGCGCACGTCGTAGGTGACCACGTTCACGTCGGGGTTCATGGCGGTGATCGCCGCCTTGGCCGAGTCCACCTTGCGCTGGCCCAGGCTGTCGGTGTTGTGGATGACCTGTCGCTGGAGGTTCGAGGCGTCCACGACGTCCATGTCCACGATCCCGAGCGTCCCCACCCCCGCAGCAGCCAGGTACAGGGCGGCCGGGGAGCCCAGCCCGCCAGCGCCGAGCAGGAGGACCTTGGCATCCAACAGCTTCTGCTGGCCCTCCTCGCCGACCTCGGGCAACAGGAGGTGTCGCTGGTAGCGGTTGCGCTGCTCGGCGCTGAGGGCCGGCGGTGCCGCCCAGGGCCGGCCCTCGTCCTTCCAGCGGTTGAACCCACCGTCCATGGAGACCACGTCGGTGTAGCCCAGCTCGGCCAGCGTGGCGGCGGCAAACGCAGAGCGGGTCCCACCGGCGCAGTACGCCACGACCGGTGCCGACTTGTCCGGGATCCTCGACTCGACCTGCAGCTCGAGCTGGCCCCTCGGAATATGCACGGCCCCCGGGATGGCCCCCTGGTCGTGCTCGTCCGGCTCGCGGACGTCCAGCCACCTGGCACCCTCCAGCCCGGCCGCGGTGGCCGTGTCCACCTCCCGGATCCCAGCCTTGACTTGGGTGAGCAGCTCACGGAAGTTCGCCATGTTGGATCAACCCCTCAGGAATGCGACGATCACCGGATATAAACCCTACCCCGCTGGTCAACATTCCTCCACGAAACCCTCTGAGGAATCTTGCCCAGTGCTCCCCCACCTCCGTGCCCACTCCCAGCATGTGCGCCCCCGCTTCGCTGCGGCACGCCGATAGGGTCGGGCGATGCGGGCGCCACGGCAGAGCGATGCCGGCTCGCTGGGCGCCGGCGCGCTGGGCCTGCCGCCCCGGCGCGCCCTGGTGGCCGAGGTCTGGCTCGTGCTGGCCCTGTCCCTCGGGGCGTCGGCCGTCTACTCCATCCTGGACCTGGTCAAGGCGCTCGGCACGGCCAAGCCACTCCACGCGCAAGCCGCCGTCCTCAACGGCTCGGTCACGCCCGGCCAACCCTTCCTGGATCTCGTCTACCAGCTGGTGGGCATCATCAACACCCTGGTCCCGGTGGCACTGGTCGCCTACCTGCTGTTTCGCTCGGGGGAGTCGTTCCACTCGATCGGGGTGGACCTACGGCGGCCAGGCTGGGACGCTCGGCGTGGGGCAGTGCTGGCCGCTGTGATCGGCGGAGCGGGCCTGGGGTTGTACCTGTTGGCGTTCCACCTGGGGCTCAGCCTCAATGTGGTGGCCACCACGCTTCCGCCCTCGTGGTACCGGATCCCGGTCCTGATCCTGGACTCGGTCCAGGATGGGGTGCTTGAGGAGGTGATCGTCACCGGCTTCCTGCTCCGGCGCCTCTCCCAGATCGGCTGGGGTGACAACCGCTCCCTGGTGACCAGCGCTGTCATCCGCGGCTCGTACCACCTCTACCAGGGATTCGGCGGCTTCCTCGGCAACATGGTGATGGGCCTCATCTTCGGGCGGCTGTACCAACGCTGGGGCCGGGCGGCCCCCATGGTCCTCGCCCACACCCTGATAGACGCAGTGGCCTTCGTCGGCTACGTCACCCTGAAGGGTCATGTGTCATTTATCCCTTGACATCCTCTGACAGTGTGATAACATGACATACTATGACACTGAACCCACCTGAGACTCCTGAACCCGACATCGTCTCGACACAGCCAGCTCCAAGCGAGGCGCCCGACCAGGCACAGGCGCCCGACCAGGCACAGGCGCCCGGCGCTACGGCAGACACCCTCACCATCTGCGCCTGGCCCGATCCGGTGATCGACGCCCTCGGCCACGACCCGCGGTCCACCTACGTGGAGACGTACTGGCTGGGAATCCTGGGCCCCTCCACCACCTGGCTGGCGCGGCGCCTGGTGGCAGGCCTGGAAGCCAGGCCTGACGGCTACGACCTGGACCTGGCGGAGTGCGCCCGCTGCCTGGGCCTCGGTGACCGCGGTGGGCGCCACTCCCCCTTCCGCCGGGCCCTGCTTCGTCTTACCCAGTTCGAGCTGGCCCAGCAGCGCGGCAGCGACACCCTCGCGGTGCGGCGCCGCCTGCCCCCCCTCAACCGCCACCAGGCTGCGCACCTCCCCGATTGCCTCCGCGAGTCCCATGCGGCGCTCCAGGAGGCCGAGGCTCGTCTGCCCGCCGCGGACCACCTGCGCAGGCGTAGCCGTCAGCTGGCCCTCAGCCTCATCGAGCTGGGCGAGGACCTGGAGGCCGCCGAGCGCCAGCTGGTCCGCTGGCGCTTCCACCCCTCGGTGGCCCGCGAAGCCTCCCTGTGGGCCTGGGACCGCCACCGGGGCGCCCTCACGAGCGCCGGTCCCGCCTGAGCTCCCTCGGCGACGTCCGGTGAGGCCGCACTTGGCCAAACCGTGTCAAGTTTGTATGCCATAGGGATACAAACTTGACACAGTTCGTCTCAGGCGGGCACCGGCGCAGCACTACTCGCCAGCGAGGGCCAGAAGTCGGGTCACCGTGTTCCAGTTGCGGGACGTGGCGGCCACTCCCAGACGCTTTTCCAGGAAGGAATTGGTCAGCCGGGTCTCCCGGGCGCCGTTGGGGCACCACAGGTAGGCCTCCCGCCCCGACAACACGAGCTGGTCCGCCTCGTTGCTGGCCGGCTCCAGCCCCACAGATCGCTCGGGCTCCGGCGTGGCAGACAAGAACGCCACGAAGTAGCGGGACGGGTCGGCCGCGACCCTGCCCAAAGGGTTGGCGGCGACGACATCGGCCAGCTCCTGGCGAGTCCGGACGATTACCCGCACCTCGAGGCCGAGCAATCGGGCCAGGGCAGTCTGCATTTTCGACTCGGCCTCAGCGGGCAGCGCGCCGTCGCTGGTGAAGATCACGTTCCCGCTCTGCATGTGGGTCCTCACGTCCCCGAAGCCGAGGCCGCTCACCAGCTCCCGGAGCTCGGCCATCCCGACCCTGTTGTGGCTGCCCACGTTGATGCCGCGCAGCAGTGCCACCTGTTTCACGCTGGCGGCTCGAACGAGCCGACCAGCTCCAACAGCGTGCGCACCCCGAACCCGGTACCCCCCTTGTGGAGGTAGCCGTCCTCGTCGTACGAGCGCGCCGGGCCGGCGATGTCCAGGTGGGCCCACGGCACATCGCCGACGAACTCGGCCAGGATGAGGCCCGCCACGAGCGCACCCGCCTGGCCCGGCTCGCCGATGTTCTTCAGGTCGGCAATCTCTGAGTCCACCTGCTTGCGGTATTCCTTGGGCAGTGGCAGCGCCCAAGTCCGCTCGCCCGCACGCTGGGCAGCGGCTCCCACCTGGGCTAACAGGGAGTCACTGTTGCCCATGACCCCTGCTATCCCCCGGCCGAGCGCGGCCACACACGCCCCAGTGAGGGTGGCCAGGTCCACGATTGCGTCGGGGGCCGCCTCTGCAGCCAGGGCGAGGCCGTCCGCCAGCACCAGGCGACCTTCTGCGTCCGTGTTCAGGACCTCGATGGTCGTGCCGTTCCGGGTGCGGAGCACGTCCCCAGGCTTGGTTGCGCCGCCACCTGGCATGTTCTCGGTGGTGGGCATGATCCCGACCACCCGGGCTCCGACGTCGAGGTCACGCAGGGCCGACATTGCGCCCAGGACCGCCGCGGCGCCGCTCATGTCGGTCTTCATGGTCATCATGCCCTCGGCAGACTTCAATGACAGGCCGCCCGAGTCGAAAGTTATCCCCTTGCCGACAAGCGCGACGGTGCTCACTCCGGTCCCCGCCCCCCTGGGCTCGTAGGTCAACCGAATCAGCCGGGCCGGCTCGTCCGACCCGGCCGCCACGCCTGCCAGGCCACCCAGCCGCTCGCTGGCGATCCTCGTCTCGTCCCAGACCTCGACCTCGAGCCCGGCGTCCCCGCCTACCTGGGTGGCGACCTCGGCAAGGCGGCGCGGTGTCATCGCACCAGCCGGCTCGTTCACCAGGTCGCGCGCCAGCAACACGCCCCGCGCCACGGCGGCCCCCCGAGCACAGCCTGCCGCCAGGGCGTCCCCATCGAAGCCAGTGCCAAAGACCACCAGGGACTCGAGCTCGCAGCGCTCCGCTGACGCCTTGTAGACCCCGAAGATGTGGGCCGCGAGCAGCGCCCCTTCGGTCATCGCCTTGGCAGCATCGGAGGGCGAGATACCGTCTCCCAGGTCCGGCAAAGCGAACGCCCCCGTCCGGTTGCGCCACCCCGCCCGCACGAAGGCCGCCGCCGCTCTGCGAAGGACCTCACCGTCAAGCTCCGAGGGGTCACCCAGGCCGACGACTACCAAGCTCGCCCCGCTCGTGCCGGCCCCGATCGTGCCGGCCCCGCTCGTGCCGGCCCCGCTCGTGCCGGGCAGCACCAGGGCCTCCCCCGCCTTACCGGAGAAGCCCCGAGCCCGGCAGTAGGCCGCGTCCAGGCCCGCCGCGCCCGCCTTGCGGTCAAGGCCTTGAAGGTCGGCGAAGACACACGCGCCCACCAGATCGACGTTGGGCGGGGCGGCGGTGGCGGTGGTGACGGTGAGCGACATTGGGGCCAGGGTAGTGCTGCGCCGAACTAGTTTCAGCGGGTGGCAAACAGGCCGAGGATCTACACCCGCACCGGCGACGACGGCACAACTGGTTTGCTGTACGGGGGCCGGGTGCGCAAGGACGACCCGATCATCGAGTGCAACGGCGCGGTCGACGAGGCCCAGGCCGCCCTCGGGTTGGCTCGCGCCGAGACCGAGCGAGGTTCCGAGCTGGACCAGCTGCTGGTGGCCTTGGAGGCGGACCTCTGGGTGCTCATGGCGGAGGTTGCCACCGGGCAGGACAACCGCCACAAGCTCGTACCGGGTACCACTGAGGTGACCCCGGAGATGGTGGACGCTCTCGAAGGCCGGATCGACGACCTGCTGGCCCGCTTCGAGATGCCGGCGGCGTTCGTGGTCCCTGGCCAGAGCCGGACCTCGGCTCTCCTCGACCTCGCCCGCACGGTGGTCAGGCGCGCCGAGCGCCTGGCGTTGTCCCTCCCCACGGGGCCGGACAGCCAGGGCGGCACGCTGGTGGGGCGCTACCTCAACCGCCTCTCGGATCTGTGCTGGGCCATGGCCCGCTGGCAGGAGGACCAGCACCTGCTGACCCGCTCCGCAAAGCCCCCCTCCCCGAAGCCCCCCTCCGACGACCCCCGGGGCGGCTAAGGCAGCCAGCCCTCAGCGGTCGGCGGTGTCGAACAGGCTCGGCTGGCCAACGCCGGCCACGGGCGGGGCTCGACAGCCAGGCGGTGGCGCCGGCCCCGTGTGGCCAGGCGGTGGAGCCGGGCCTGGCGAGCCCATTGGCGCTGGGCCGGGTGGTGCGAGCCAGGCCCAGTTGCCCGGGCCTCCTGCCAGGCGCCAGCCAC
>JBOGGU010000066.1:0-12662 GCA_050744085.1 Acidimicrobiales bacterium | reverse complement strand
GTCCAGACCGCCGCCCGCCCCGTCCAGACCGCCGCCCGCCCCGTCCAGACCGCCCGCCCCGCCCTCCCCAGCGAGCGGGGCTCGTCGGCCGACGCCTCTCCTGCTCCCGTCCTGCCGGCGAGGCGGTTCCGTACGTCAGTGAACACAGGCGCCAGCGCCAGCCCTGAGCCAGTACCTGCGTCCGAACCCATTCCGGCCGCCCCCAGCCCGCAGGCCCCCCCCACTGAGCAGATCCCCAGCGCCTCGGGCGCTGGGGAGCCAGAGCGCCCCCGTCGCCAGCGCCCCCTCGTGGCGGCGGGCCGGGAGCGTCCACTCGTGGCGGCGGGCCGGGAGCGTCCAGGTGGCCAGGTCGCACGCCCGCTGGTCCGCGCCGCGGCGTCGGCACTTCCGGCGGTGGCTCCGGCGGCGTCCAATGCCTCCGAGGAGCTCGATCCCGCTGAGGGTCGGAACGCCGGGGGGCCCGACGCCAACGGTGCCAGACGGTCAATCCACCGTGTCGACCGCCGGGCGCCCTGAGGGCCTGTCCGAGCCGCAAGCCCCGCACCACCTCCTGGTCACCAACGACTTCCCACCCAAGGTAGGGGGGATCCAGTCGTACCTCTGGGAGCTGTGGCGTAGGCTTCCACCAGGGTCGTTCACCGTCCTGACCATCGGCCATCCCGGTGCCGCGGCCTTCGACCGGGCACAGCCTTTCCGGGTTGTGCGGCTCCCCGCGAGGATGCTCCTGCCGACCCCCGCCTTGGCCCACCAGGTGAAGTCGTTGGCCGCAGAGGTCGGTGCAGGCCTGGTTGTCCTGGACCCCGCAGTCCCCCTCGGCGTGGTGGGCCTTCGCCTGGGGCTGCCCTATGCGGTGGTCCTGCACGGGGCCGAGGTGAGCATCCCGGGTCGGCTCCCGCTGACCAGTAACGCCCTGGCAAGGGTGCTGCGGAGCTCCGTGGGCGCCATCTGCGCCGGTGACTGGGTTCGCCACGAGGCCACCAGGGTCGCGGCGCCGTCGGAGCTCTCCACGCTCACCATCACGCCTGGGGTGGACCACACCCGATTCGCCCCGCTCAGCCGGCCGCAACGCCTCGCTGCTCGCGAGCGCCTCGGACTGCCGCGGGACGGCGACCTGGTGCTCAGCGTCGGCCGCCTGGTGCCCCGAAAGGGTACCGCCACCCTGGTCGACGCGATCACCCAGCTGGCCCCGTCACGGCCAGAGCTGACCCTGGCAATCGCTGGCAGCGGCAGGGAGAGGGCTCGCCTCGAGCGACGTTCAGCCGTCCTCGGCCCGCGATGTGTGATGCTGGGCCGAGTGCCCGACTCCGCGCTGCCGGCGCTGTACGGCGCTGCCGACATCTTCGCCCAGCCCACCTGCACCCGGTGGGCCGGGCTGGAGCAGGAGGGCTTCGGGATCGTATTCGTCGAGGCAGCAGCCTGCGGGGTCCCGGCGGTGGCCGGGCGTGGCGGAGGCTCTGCCGAAGCCGTCATCGACGGGGTGACCGGGCTCGTGGTCGACCGCCCCAGAGACCCCACATCGGTTGCCAGGGCCATCGCCGCCCTGCTGGACGACGCGACGAAGAGGGATCGGCTCGGGACCCAGGCCCGCGAGAGGGTCGAGTCGGAGCTCACATACGACATCCTCGCGGCCCGTCTGGCGGTGTCCCTCAGCGAGCAGCAAGAACTGGGGAAGCTAAGGTAGACACTGTCTCCATTCGTTTCCCCAGTTTTGATCGTCGTCCCTCAGCAACCGGCGCCCCATCCCCAGTGCCAGGCCCGCCGGGCACTATTGTGTAGCCGTCGAGACAGGCCGTCGAGACAGGGAGGTCACGTGAGGGAGCAGGCGACGGAGGCGATGGTCATGCATGCATCGCCAGAGGCCTGCTTCGACACCATCGTGGACTTCGAGCGCTACGCAGAGTGGGCGGCGGACGTGAAGGCCGTGGCCGTGGAGACCCGTGACGAACTCAACAGGGGGACTCACGTCACCTTCCGGGTGGCTGCGTTCGGGCGGAGCACCACCTACGCGTTGGCCTATGACTACTCAAAGGCGCCCCTGGAGATCTCCTGGCGCCAGACCACCGGCGATGTGACCTCCCGCCTCGAGGGCCACTACGTGTTCCAGCCGACCGACGACGGCGACACCGAGGTCGGCTACCACCTGGACGTCGAGCTGCGGGTCCCCATCCCCGGCTTCGTCAAGCGCCGGGCCGAGGGCAGGATCATCCACACGGCCCTCACCGACCTGCGGGACCGGGTGGAGGGAAGAAAAGCCCCGACCCCGCACGCAGGGCCCCGGTAGGATCCCGAGATGGAGTTTCGCCGGATCAACGGACTACCCCCTTACGTCTTCGCCATCATCAACCGGCTCACCGCCGAGTCCCGCCGTGCCGGCAACGACGTCGTCGACTTGGGATTCGGCAACCCCGACATCCCCTCTCCCGAGGTGGCCGTCGAGAAGCTGGCCGAGGCCGCCCGCAACCCCCGCAACCACCGTTATTCCTCCAGCATCGGCATCCCCAAGCTGCGCCTGGCCATCTCCGACCTCTACCTTCGTCGCTTCGGGGTGCAGATTGACCCCGACACCGAGGTCGTGACCACCATCGGCGCCAAGGAAGGCCTCTCCCATCTCATGTGGGTGTTGCTGGGCCCTGGCGACACTGCCCTGGTCCCTTCGCCGTCCTACCCGATTCACATCTATGCCCCCCTATTCGCCGGGGCGGACGTGCGCCAGGTGCGCCTCATCGGCCAGGGTGACGGAGGCCAAGAGGCCGGAGGCGAGGCGTTCTTTGGTCACTTGGTGGAGACCTGGGAGTCCACCTGGCCCAAGCCGCGCGTCATCGTGCTCTCCTTCCCTCACAATCCCACCACGACCTGCGTGGAGCTGGCCTGGATGACGCGACTGGTCCACTTCGCCGCCGAGCGCGACGTGATCCTGGTCCACGACTTTGCCTACTCCGAGACAGCGTTCGACGGGTACGTGCCCCCGTCGATCCTGGAGGTGCCGGGCGCAAAGGATGTCGCAGTGGAACTCTACACCCTCACGAAGAGCTTCTCGATGGCGGGTTGGCGCATGGCGTTCATGGTCGGTAACGCGGAGATCGTGGCCGCCCTGGCCAAGCTCAAGAGCTATCTCGACTACGGGGCCTTCCAGCCCATCCAGATCGCCTCAATCGTGGCGATGAACGAGGCCGCCGAGTACCCAAAGGTTGTCAATGAGATCTACGAGGGACGGCGCAACACCTTGTGCGAAGGCCTGGCCCGCATCGGCTGGGACGTGCCCAAGCCCAGGGGCACCATGTTCGTCTGGGCTCCGATCCCCGAGCCGTATGCCGAGCTTGGGTCGCTCGAGTTCTCCAAGCAGCTGGTGGCCGAGGCGAATGTCTCGACGTCGCCGGGAGTGGGCTTCGGGCCGGGCGGCGACGACCACGTCCGCTTCGCCCTGGTGGAGAACGAGCAGCGCATCGCCCAGGCGGTCCGCAACCTCAGAAGGGCGCTCCCCAAGCTGTAAGGGAGAAATTGAAGTCGGTGGTTCCGCGCACCAGCGCCCACTCACCCGCCGTGCACGGCCTCCCCACCGGTCAGCCCGCGGATCAAGAAGACGTAGGCAGCCAGCGCGACCAGGGCCAGCAGGGCCATGGCCAGCGAAGCCGGGTTGGCCGAGGTGGCGACGAACCGGCTTCCCGCGACGGCAGCGCCGATGATGGCAACGATCCCGACCACCGATGCCACCACGGCCCCACGGCGGCGGACCAGGACCGCTTGGGCGACCACTGCGATGGCGCCAAGTACGAGCGCGAGGCCCAATGCCACATGAAAGGCCAGGGCGGGGGTGCCCTGGGTGAGGGCCTTGCCGATGGCCGGGCCAACCCCGGCCCCCTTGGCCCCCGCTGGGACCGCGACCGTGATGTTCACCACGATGCCTATTGCCCACTGGGCGACCAGCCCGACGATCACCGCGATGGTGCTCAGCCGCAGGCTCTTGAGGCGCCGTTGGCGCCCGGCTTGGTGCTCTACCTGGACGGCCATGCCCTACTCACCCCCTCGGCGTCCGGTATCGTCCCATCTGCCGCCCGTAACGCCTCCGCCGCCAGGGCCGAGCCACCCACCAGGCCGCCCAGAGGAGCCACCAGGCCCCCCACACGACGTGGCGACCGGTGAGGATCCCCAGCGCCACCGAGCCCGCAACTGCGACCAGCGCGATCACCAGGCCCAGTGGTGCGCGGCGCCACCGGGGCGCCGGGGCGGGCAAGGCCCGGGGGGGGGATGGGGCGCGCGGCAGGTCGGAGACCACCGCGTCCAGCTCATGGCGGGTCCGGGCGCCGTAGGCTCGCTCCAGGCGCTCGGTCAGCTCGGCCGAGTCGAGACGGCCGACGGCGTGGTGGCGTCCAAGCTCTCCGGCCACCTCCTCGCGCTCGGCGTCCGACACCCGAAGGTCGGGGCCTGCCCGATGCTCCTTGACGACCATATGATCCTCCTTCACCGTTGCGTTTGGGATGCTCCCAGTGTGACGGGTAGCGAGCGCCGGGTAGTCACCCCGCAGGAGGCATTTGAGCTGCGAGCTTGGGCGTACGGGGAGGCTTGGCGCCTACGCCCGCGGGCGTAGGAGGCGAACTGGGGTGGTTGAGCCGAGCAATGCTCAGGGCAGAGGGCGAGCCGGCGTCACGCCCATCCCCTGGCGCGCTCCAACGCAGCCAGCCAAGCGGCGCGGCGGGCGTCCGCCCCTGTGCGGCTCATGCTGGGGGCCACCTCGACCTCCGCTGTCCAGCACGCTGCCACCTCGGCGAGCGAGCCCCAGACTCCCTCCGCCAGCCCGGCCAGCTGGGCAGCGCCCAACGCCGTGGTCTCGGTGACGCGAGGCCTGGCAACCGGGATGCCCGCCTGGTCGGCTTGCAAGGCCAGGAGCAGGCCTACCACCGAGATCCCGCCGTCCACACGCAACTGACTGAGGGCCAGGCCGGCGCTGCTCATGGCGTCGAGCACGTCGCGCACCTGGAAGGCGATTGCCTCCAGGGCCGCGCGGGCCAGCTGCGCCCGGCCCACGCCGGCGGTGACCCCCACCAGGGCGCCCCGAGCGTATGGGTCCCACCATGGCGCACCCAGCCCGGTGAACGCGGGAACCAGCACCACGCCCCCGCTGTCGGGCACCGAGGCGGCGAGCGGCCCGACCTCCGCAGCGGAGGCCACGACACCCAGCCCGTCACGGAGCCAGTCGATGCTCGACCCGGCGCAGAACACCGAGCCTTCGAGCGCGTAGGCCAGGTGCTCGGAGCCCAAGACCCCGCCGACCCCTGACAGGTCCCAGGCCACGCTGGTGAGCAGTCCCTCCACCGGGGCGGGCGCCACACGCCCCACGTTGGCCAGCACGAAAGCCCCTGTACCGTACGTGCACTTGGCCATCCCCGCCTCGAAGCAGGCCTGGCCGAACAGAGCCGCAGCCTGGTCACCCGCAATCCCGCTCACCGGCACCCCGCCCGCCAGGGGCCCGGCAACGCCGGCGGCCGTGACACCCACCCGCCCGCAAGAGGGCCTTACCTCCGCCAGGCAGCGCAGCGGGATGCCGAACAACGAGCACAGCTCCTCCGACCACGCCAGCTTCCCGATGTCGAATAGCATCGTCCTGCTGGCGTTGGAGGCGTCGGTCACGCAGGCGGCGCCACCGGTCAGCCTCCACACCACCCAGGAATCCACCGTGCCGAGGGCAAGGCCTGGACCGAGTGCCAGCCCACCCGCGCCCAGCATCCACTCCATCTTGCTTGCCGAGAAATACGGATCCAGCACCAACCCGGTCACCGCCCTCACCAGCTCGAGGCGCCCCGCTGACTCCAGCTCGGCACAACGAGGCGCGGTCCGCCTGTCGCTCCACACGATCGCCGGGCACAGCGGCGACCCGGTTCGCCGATCCCAGGCGACCACGGTCTCGCGCTGGTTGGTGACCCCGATGGCGGCCACCGCCTGGCCGCTCTCCGCGGCCTCGCCGGCCACGGTTGCGAGCACTGCCTGCACCGACTCCCAGATCTCAGCGGCGTCGTGCTCCACCCAGCCGGGTCGTGGGAGGTGCTGGCGCAAAGCCCGGTACGCCATGGACAGCGGCATGCCCGTCTCGTCGAAAGCTATTGCCCGCACGCCGGTGGTCCCGGCGTCGACCCCGATGACCACCCCCACACTGGCGAACGTAGCGCTAATGTCGGGCTGTGTCCCCGGCGGTGATCGAGGTGGAGGGCCTGCGCAAGTCGTACGGCTCCTTGGGCAGTGAGAGGGATCGACCTCAGCGTGCCAGCGGGCCAGGTCTTCGCCCTGCTCGGGCCGAATGGCGCCGGTAAGACCACGACGGTGGAGATCCTGGAGGATACCGGGAGCCCAGCGCGGGCAGCGTGAGGTGCTGGGGACGGATCCTGCGGCAGGAGGTGCAAGACTTGCTCCAGGATTGGCGTGGTCCTCCAGGAGTGCGCCATCGAGCAGTACCTCACCGTCACCGAGGTGCTGGAACAGCGCGCCCGCTACTACCCGGCGCCCCGACCGGTTGGCGAGGTGCTGGAGGTCGCGGGCATCACCGAGAAGGCCCGCTCCAGGGTCAAGCTGCTCTCCGGGGGACAGCAGCGCCGGCTGGACCTGGCGCTTGCCCTGGTGGGCGACCCCGAGCTCATCTTCCTGGACGAGCCGACCACCGGGTTCGACCCGTCCGCCCGCCGGGCTGCGTGGGAGGTGGTGGCCAGCTTGGCGTCGCTCGGCAAGACCATCCTGCTCACGACCCACTACATGGACGAGGCCCAGGCGCTGGCGGCGCAGGTGGCGGTGATGTCCGCCGGTCAGGTCGTGGCGCTGGGCCCTCCCGACACGCTGGGGGGCAGGGACCGTGCGGCGCACCAGGTCCGGTTTCGCCTCCCTGGAATAATGAGCTCGGATGTGCCCACCCTCGGTGGCCCACTCACGACCGCTGGGCCCGACGGGGAGTGGTCCCTCACCACCCCTGCACCCCCCGCCGACCTGCACACCCTCACCGGCTGGGCCCTGGAGCGGGGCATCGACCTGGAGGCCCTCAGCGTGACCCAACCCACCCTGGAGGATGTCTACCTCAGCCTCACCGACCGCGCCGCTCAGGGGGGGCCTTTCCCTGGGGGGACGTGGGCATCATGGCCGCCTGGGGTGCGGCGGGCCTGCTGGCCGCGCTGCGCTGTTTCCGCTGGGAGTCCCGCAAGCCCTGAGCTACGATCGGGCGACCACCATCCAGGTGCGCCCCTCTTGGTCTAGGGCATCGGCGAGCCGTGGGGAATCGCAGCTGAGCACGACGTGTGCTCCGAGTTCGACGGCACTGGCCAGGGCTTCGAGGCTGAGGATGTTCAATGCGTAGCGCCATCGGAGCTGGCCGATCCGGGGCCCGAGGGTGCGCAGGCCGAGCAGCCCGATGTGCTCGGGAAGGTCCATGATCGCGGCGAGCGCTCGACCGCGGATCGGGTCGGGGAGGCCGGCGAACGGACGGGAGAGCACGCCTCCTCCCCCCGACCGAGCCAGCACGGCTTGGCACAACCGGACGTACCAGTAGCCAGTGGTGAAGATCTCCGAGGCGGCGGGGACACCTTCCAGTGGCATGCCCCGGAGCAGTCGCCCGAGGCACTGGTCGTCCACGAGGACCCTCACTGGCTGGCCAGGTCACTGTCGCCGAACCCGGTCGACGCCTCCTGCCATGTCTCGTCGTCGACCGCTCCTAACAGCGCCGCCCTCAGCTGCCCGATGCCGCCTGGCACCACGAGCACGGCGTCCCCCAGGTCGATGTAGCCAGTTGTGCCCCCTCCGTCAAGTCCCCACCTATGTCGAGCACTCGCGGGCAGGCTCATCTGCCCCCGACGCGAGACCCGCAGCTCACCTGAGGATGTCATGCCAGCGAGCCTACAAGTTGAGCTGCTCCGGTGCCTTGTCACCAGCCCGAGCAGAGTCAGCGCACGCGTAACGAGCTGGCGCGACTCGGTAGCTGGCGAGTCCGTCCAGTCATCATCCCAAGTCCAACCGCCAAGTTCGGACAACAGCTTGGCCCGCTCGCGCCATCTCTCCACCCTCACCGCCGTTCTCTTCTGGGCCTCCCTCACGGGTGCCATCTTCTCTTCCGCCATCTTCTTTTTCGTGCCGCGCTGGTCGGCAACCCAATCCCCAAGGGGGAAGCCATGGCTTTGTGGCCCCGGGCCATGAGAGCTGAGCCAGTGCTCTCCACCTGGGCACGCAAGTAGGAATACCCAATGCGCCGGCAGCGATCGTCCTCGTTGAGGACGATCTCGCTGCGGTTGCGCCGCCACTCCCTGATCAGAGGCAGGAGGCCCGGGGCAGGTGCTGGGTAGAGACGGTCATGCCGGTAGTATGACAGCGCCCTGTGACACAATCCTGGGAGGGCTTGAAACGCCATGGGATCTATCAGCGTCCGCTACATCGTGAACGACGTCGACGCGGCCATAGCGTTCTACTGCGATCAGCTCGGGTTCCACGAGGTAATGCACCCAGCGCCGACGTTCGCCATGTTGTCCAGGGGCGACCTTCGCCTGGTGCTCAGCGCGCCGGGCGGCGGTCCCGGCGGTGGACAGGCTGTGCCCGACGGCCGCTTGCCCGAGCCTGGTGGATGGAACAGGTTCTCGTTGGAGGTGGACGACCTGGCCACCATGGTCGAGGGGCTACGAGCGGCGGGGGCCCACTTTCGCAACGACATAGTCGACGGGGTAGGCGGCAAGCAGATCCTGCTCGACGACCCTTCGGGGAACCCCGTGGAGCTGTTCGAGCCGACGATCCCGGAGGCCAGGCTGTAGGGCTTGCCCGTGTCAGCTGGCTCGCCATCACCTGGGAGCTTGGCACCGACGTCTCTGGCGGCGATGCCCTTGGGGTTGTCTCGGTTCGGTAGTCATCCCATCGCGGAGAGCAATGCCAGGACGTCGGCCAGGTAGTAGAGCTGAACCAACCAGGGATTGGCGCCCCTACGGGCGGCCACAGCCACAAGTGCGCACCACGCCAGCGAGATGCTGGCGATAGCCAATGGCCGGCGCGTCCCGACCGCGACCACAGCCGTACCACCCGCGCCAGCAAACAGGAATGACAGGGCCACCACCGCGCGATCGCCGTATCGGACCAGGGGCGTCGCCTTGCCTGCCTCCCGGTCACCTTGGCGGTCCTTGAAGTCCTTGTAGAGCAGGCCGGCAGCTCCGAGCAGGCCCATGGCAGCGGCCAGGATCCAAAAGTGCGCCGGTCGCGCCCCAGCCAGACCGGACGCTAGCCACAGTGGCAGGACGAAATAGCAGATCGCGAGCAGGGTGGTCGCAGCCAGGCCGCGATCCTCGATGGCCACGTGCGGGGCGGAGTATGCGACGGCGAGAGCCAGGTAGATCGAGCTGAACGCACCTGCCACGGGCTGGTGCAGCCAAGCCTGCTCGACGGCCACCAATGCAAGGCAGCCGCCCAGCAGCACCCAGGCCTGGATTGGGGTGACGTCCCCGCTGACCAGAGGCGTCTTGCGATTGTTAGCGCGGTCGACATCCTGGTCGCACAGGTCGTTCAAGATGACGGCGATCCCGTAAACTGCGAGGATCAGCGACGCACCCAGTGCGAGCTGGGCATCCGCTGCGCCGAGCAGCGCCCCTGCTCCCACGAAGACCATCAGGCTGGTGCGGTTGTTCGCCGGGCGCATGGCCTCGACCAAAGCGCCTGCATGCGGGACAGCGGCCTTGCGAACCGAGGCTGCCCGTGCCGTCGCCATCAGTCGGTGAAGGGGTGGGTGGCGAGGTCAATTATCAGGTAAATGACGAAGGCCAGCGACAACACCACAAGGGTGACCACAGTTACGGCCACGGTCTTTGCGAAGCGCCAAAAGGTGGCAGGCATCCCGCGAGGGCGGCTGCTCGCCAAGATGGGAATCGCGCACGCGGCGGCTACCGCTCCGAACGGGACATCCACGCCGCGGATCGAGGGAACGGCGACGGATACTGCGATGACGACACAGGCTGTGAGGGTGATCGCCAACAGCACCGCCATGACGACGTAGCGCGTTGACGACCCGCCTCGTGTGTCTCCTTCCGCGGGGCCTTTCGGGCCCAAACGCCGGCTGCTGACGACCCATGGCCGTGATCGCACGGGCTCATTGTCTCATGCTGGCGAAGGGCCTGCCCAGTCGGCCGCGAGCTCAGAGAGGTCGCGGCCCCGTGTCTCGGGGAGCGCGCGCCAGATGATGAACAGGCTGGGTAGCGCGACCGCTACAAGGATGGTTGCGGTATCGCCGATGCTGCCCACCGGGCCGCCCCGAGCCCCGAGCACGCCGACCAACGCTGGGCCGAGGATCATGCCGGCGCTGGCGAACACGTTCCTGGCCCAGGAGCCGGCTTGGGCCCGGATTTGAGTCGGGAAGCACTCGGTGGCAAAGGCGGAGATCACCGGGCCGATGCCCAGGCCGAAGAAGACCGCGCCCACCAGGGCCACGAAGCTGAGGGCCTCGCCACGCACCTGGAACAGTGCCGCCCCGAAGACGACTGTAGCGCTGATGTAGAGCGCCGCGGTCGGGCGCCGACCGAAGCGCTCCATCAGGCGCCCGCAGCTGTAGTAGCCACCGACGCCGACGGCGGCGGCGGCGATGAAGAACAGCGAGACCAGCGTCACCGAGAAGTGCTGGTCCCGCTCCGCGTAGAAGGGCCACCAGTAGGTGCCCGCAGCCACTGGGACCGCCTGGCAGAGCGAGAGCACGCCGACCGCCACGAGGAGCCGCCGAGTTCCCGGGCGCCAGGCTGCGAGCAGGTCGGATAGGCGCGTGCGCCCGTCGCTGGGGTGCAGGAGGGCGGAACCCGGCGTGCCAGCCGCCGGCTCCTGCGTTGGCGCACGGCTTGGCTCGCCAAGTGCTCCGCCGGGCGCGCCTGCAGGGCCGGGCAGGCGGAGCTCGAGCGCGGCGCTGAACCGCCAACTCTCCCTCAGGCGGCGCCTAGCGACGGCCACAGCCAGCAACGGGATCACGCCGACCACGTAGAAGGGTCGCCACGAGAAGCCGATGCGCTGCAGCCCCGCGGCTGAGAGCAGGCCGACGACGATGGTCCCGAGCGGGCCCATCGCCAGCAGCGTCCCCAGCGCCCTGCCACGGCGCTGGGTGGGGAACTCCTCCACCACCAGGGCAACCGCCACCGCGAACTCCGCAGCGGTGAAGGTCTGGGCACCGAGCTGGAAGCCCGCGAACGCCCAGATGTCGGGCGAGAAGGCTGTGGCCACGGTAAAGGTGGTGTAGCCGAGGATGCTCCAGATGAGCAGGGGCCGTCTCCCCGCGCGGTCCGACGCGAACGCGGCGAAGAAGGCCACGAACTGGCCGGCCGCGATGGGTATGCGGATCAGGCCGAGGGTGGTGACGCTGGCACCGAAGCTGTGCTGGACGTTGGTGAGCAGCAGGGAGGAGGCCTCGTTGTCGTACCCGTCGAAGAACGCGGCCGAGGCGAGCAGCAACAGCAGCAGTCGTAGGTAGGCGGCGCACGCCTGGCCCGGGCTTGGCTCGGTCGCTGGTCTCATGGGGCACCATCATCCCAGGGAACGGGCACGCATAGGGTGAGTGGAGAGGGGATGTGGGTGGAACGGGCAATATTCCTTGGAAAAGGGAGGGAGCAGTGATGGAGACCTACCTCGCGCTGGCCAGCCTGCGGGCGTTGCGCACCTACGAGGACCGGCCGATCCCGGAGGCGGTGCTGGGCCGCATCGTCGACGCTGGGCGGGTGACCGGGAGCTCGCGCAACGCGCAGCCGTGGACCTTTGTGGTCATCGAGGGGGAGCGGCTGGGCGCGGTGGCGGAGTGCGTGTGGGAGCCGGGCAACCTGGCCGGCGCGGCCGCCGCGGTGGCGGTGGTCGTCGGCGGGAAGGGGCCGGTGATGTTCGACGCGGGGCGAGCGGCGCAGGCGATGATGCTGGCGGCGTGGGACGAGGGGGTGGGTTCGTGCCCCAACGGCGTGCGAGAGGCGGCCGCGCTGGGGGAGGTGCTCGGCCTCGCCGACGGTGATCAGGTGGCGACCGTGATCTCCATGGGTTACCCGGTGCCGGCACGGGACCCGTCGAGGCGCAGCGCTGCGCAGTGGTTGGCCGCAGCCAAGCGCAAGAGCCTTGACCAGGTGGTTCGCCACCTGATGCTCCTATCGGTGTCAAGTCGAGGCGAGCCGAGCGTGCGGGAGCCGGGCGCGGACGACTGAGTTGGGTCCTGGGCCGGGCTCGCGGCTTGGCCAGTCAAGGGCACAAGGAGATAGTCTTCCCCCCCAGGACCGGACACCGATCTATGCTGCTTCTGGACGCTGCTGTAGTCCCTCGAACTCCTCTGGCGGGCGGTAGCCGATGGAGCTGTGGAGTCGCTTACGATTATACCATATGAGCCATTCGAAGATCGCCACTCTGGCCTCCTGTTTGGTGGTGAAATGCGCATCATCGACCAGCTCTCGCTTGAATGATGCAAAGAAGAAGGGGCCTCCAGGCATAGATGTGGGTCAGCCGGTGGGAACAGGTGTACGCTCGTGAGGCAGGACGTGGGTAATCGGCCCGAGGCTCAGCATGACGAGTCCAATCGCGGCCTCTGTCGAGTGAAATCCGTAGGCCCGGTTGACGATCAGCCGGACTCGTCGGTTCAGGCCCTCGTGGCCGCCATTGTTGATCCCCAGGCGAACCGCGGCGAGAATGCCCTTGAGGCGCTTGCGCACAGTCTT
>JBOGGU010000065.1:0-23845 GCA_050744085.1 Acidimicrobiales bacterium | reverse complement strand
ACACCATCCGGCGACAAAACGCGAGCCTCTGACCAGGACAAACGCGCTGGTCAGAGGACTATTTGGAAGAAAGTTCTGCGAGGCCCCGAAAACCGGCTCATCGGCGTAGCCAGGAAGGTCCCGCTAGAGGGCGAAGGCGGGGCTCGGTGTCGGCAGCCGCCCGGCTTCGCTGACCGCCGCATGGGCCAGCTCGGGATCTGGGAGATCCCAACCCCGCTCTGGCGCACTTGAAACGCACGACGGACAGCTCCATCATCAACGCGAACCGGGACGCGGCATGCAAGGGCCCCCGAGGCGCGTTAGGTCCTTGACTCCGACACGAAGATGTGGCAAACTTGAAGCCCATGCACCAACCGCACGCTCACCTGCTGCTGAACCTCCTCCTTACCTGACGGCGGGCGCCTCACCGCGCTCGCCACGACCTCCTGCGCCCTCGGGCCGGGAGGTTTTTTGTTGCGCCCGAACCCACCAATCCACACCATCCGACGAGAGCCAAGACACCAAGGAGCACGCCATGGCCGGACACCTGACAATCCTCGACACGACCCTGCGGGACGGGGAGCAGTCCCCGGGTATCTCGCTCGACGTCGTCGAGAAGCTCGAGATCGCGGAGCAGCTCGCCCGGCTCGGTGTGGACATCATCGAGGCTGGCTTCCCCGTGGCCAGCCCGGGAGACTTCGAGTCGGTGCAGGCCATAGCCAGGAGCGTCCACGGGCCGGTGATCGCCGGGCTGTCGCGCACCCAGCGAGGCGACGTCGACCGGTGCTGGGAGGCTCTGCGGGATGCCGAGGCAGCCCGCATCCACGTGTTCATCTCCACCAGCCCGAACCACATGGCGCACATGCTCAAGATGACCGAGGACCAGGTGATGAGCCAGGTCAGCTCGGGCGTGGGCAGGGCGCGCGAGCATACCGACAACGTCGAGTTCAGCCCACAGGACGCGACCCGCACCCCTTTGGGTTTTATGCTGGAGGTCCTGGCCGCGGCCGTGGCAGCTGGTGCCACGACGCTCAACATTCCCGACACCGTCGGCTACGGGATCCCGTGGGACTTCGGTGAGCTCATCACCCACATCCGCCAAGAGGTGGCGGGTGACTATGTGGTGTCCACCCACTGCCACAACGACCTGGGCCTGGCCGTGGCCAACAGCCTTGCCGGTGTGGCTGCTGGCGCCCGCCAGGTGGAGGTGTGCGTCAACGGCCTGGGTGAGAGGGCAGGCAACGCCGCCCTAGAGGAGGTGGTGATGGCAATGGCGATTCGGCCGGAAGCCTTCGACGGCCTGGCGACCACCGTGCGCACCGAGGAGCTGGCCCGCACCTCCCGCTTGGTCAGCCGGCTCACTGGCTACTCAGTCCAGTACAACAAGGCAGTCGTGGGCAGAAACGCCTTCGCCCACGAGTCGGGCATACACCAGCACGGCGTCCTGTCGGAGCGGACCACCTACGAGATCATCGAAGCCTCCAGCGTGGGCCAGGTCGGCAGCCAGATCGTGTTGGGCAAGCACTCTGGCCGTCACGCCTTCGCCGACACCTTGGCCAAGATGGGCCTGGCGATCCAGGGCGACGCCCTCAACGCTGCCTTCACCCGCTTCAAGGAGCTGGCCGATCGCAAGGTCGACATCACCGACTCCGACCTCGAAGCCATCGTCGCCGAGGAGCTTGGCGGGAGCTTAGAAGCGGGCTTCACCTTGGAGGCGCTGGAGGTGTCCGGAGGTACCGTCGGCGTGCCCAGGGCGCGAGTGGTGGTGAGCAGGGCAGGCGCAAAGTCGGAGGCATCGGCCGAAGGCGACGGGATGATAGACGCCGCCTGCCAGGCCCTTCGTGAGGCTACCGGAGTGAGTGCCAGCCTCGTCGGCTTCACCAGCTCAGCGGTCACCGGCGGTGTCGACGCCCTGGGCGATGTGGTGGTCCAGCTCGAAGCCGAGGATCGTCGCGTGTCTGGCAGGGGCGTGTCCACCGACGTGGTCGAGGCATCGGCCCGGGCCTACCTGAATGCGCTGAACCGCCTGGTCCGGGCCGGCGCCCGCCAGGATCGCCGCGTGAGCGAAGTCGGCGAGGTGGGTCCTTAGGGCCTGGAGCCGAGCGCCAACCCCGCAGCGACTTGACAAGATCTCTTCGAGAGTGGCTGGCTGCTTCTTGGAGCGGCGCTTAGAGGCGCGATCTGCTGCATCACGGTCTCGGTCCACAACCAACAGGCCGTAGCGGCCAGGATCAAGCGGCGCCAAGCGGTGGCTGATCTCCTCACCGATGATCAGGATCCTGCCCGTCGTGTCATGGGCTACCAGCAAGGCATCGTCTTTCGGGCCGAGCGCGATGCCAATGCCTTCGAGGTCGGCAGGGCAGTTGATTCGTGGCGCGTCCTCGAGCAGGCTCACGCTGAGTCGGACGTCGCCCCGGTCGGTGCCGGTGCGGATCATCGCGTTGCCCGCGACGTTGCTCACTAGGCCGTTGAGCTTGGCAGATGCCAGCGCCAGAGACGCGATCCACTCGGTTGGCCACACGAAGGACTCGTCTTGGAGCTGGGACGCGTTGCACGAGACCGCCACTGCGACTGTCTCGCCGAAGCCCAGCAGAGCAACCTGCGCGGTGTCTGCCTGACAAAGTCCGGCAGCTCGCCCTGGCTCCAGGACTCTCGGGCGAACTTGCTGCCGAGCGCCAGGACCCGCTCCTGCTCGGTAGTGCCACACCAGAGTCGGATCGTGACTCGCTCGCGGTCCTCGAAGTCGTCGGGCACCTCGAAGAGGCCGGCGACCGCGTCTCGGTTGTGGGTGTGGACCTGCACAGTGTAGGAGCCATCGGCGCTGGGAGGCAGTGGGATGGGGTCGGCCGCGATCTCCCAGACGGTGGTGTGCACGCTCAGGTTGTCTGCACCTGGCCGCCACGCCAGCTCGACCACGTCGTCGCCCTCCTCGACAGGTGGTTCGGGCGGCGCCTCGTCGTAGAGCTCGACGCTCAGCTCGATATCCCCAAGGTCGGCCGCCACGGGGATCGACACGATGCCTGGGCCCGCACCAGCCACCCCGTTGGTGATCGGAACGTCGATGTCAAAGGCAGCGAGGTCGCCGAGCAGGAACAATGACCAGTCGGGCAACGCTACGAGACCCAAGTCGAAGACTTGTACCACGCCTGCCACCCTACCCATCAGGGCTCGCGTGTGACCGAGGCCGGGTCTACATCGTCCCGAGTGCCCAGGTAGGCTGGGTGTCGCAGCCGCCCGTCGGATGTCCACTCGGCGAAAGACACCTCCACGACCAAGAGCGGCTCCACCCAGCGAGCCCTGCGGGCCAACAGGCGAGGCACGACGGCGGACGCAGACGGCCCGAACGGCTCGGTGCTCCTCGACAGACCCCCGAGGACCGAGCTCATCGCCACCAGCTCCTCGTCGGCGAACCCGGTCCCGACCCGCCCGGCGAAGTGCAGCTCGGCTCCCTCGTTGTAGCCGGCCAGCAGCGCTCCAATCGTATCTGAGCGCCTGCCCTCTCCGGGGGTCCAGCCACCCACCACCAGCTCCTGGCTGTGGCGATGCTTCAGCTTGAGCCATGCCCGGGAACGCTTCCCCGCCAGGTAGTGGCTGTCGAGACGCTTGGCGACCAGGCCCTCCAGGCCCCTTGCACGAGTCTCCTCGAACAGGTCCGCACCGTCGCCGACGTGATAGCTGGGCACGAGCCAGCTCGACCCGGCGCCCCCCAGGCCGAGCCCGTCGAGCAGCTCCCGGCGCTGGACATACGCCATGTCGAGCAACGAGCGGCCGTCCAGGTGCAACAAGTCGAACACCACGTAGTTGACCGGGGCCAGGTGGCGCATCAGGAGGTTGAAGCTGGGCCGTCCCTCGGCGTCGAAGGCGACCACCTCCCCGTCCACCAGGAGCTGGTGACCACCGCCCCCACCGCCCCCACCGCCTCCGCCACTGACCACCTCGGGGTAGCGCCCCGTTATGTCCACCCCGTTGCGGTTCTGGAGCCGCACGTGGCCGTCCTGGACAAATGCGAGCGCCCGCACGCCGTCCCATTTCACCTCGAACGCCCACCTCCCGTCGTCGGCGGGCAGCTCCCAGGCGGCGCTCGCGGCCATGGGCGCCAGGCGCGCCGGCAGCGGCTCTGGCGCGTCCACCAGATCAGGCTAGGCCGCCCCTAGTGGGCCTCTACGCTCAGCGGCACCGCCTTCTCGCCACACGCTGGTCCTGACCGATGACTTCCGCTGGCGCCTGACGTCCGAAGGCTAAATCGCTGGACGGGCTGACTGGCAACGGCCACGCTTGGGCCCACAGACAGAGGGAGATCGGGAATGGGCGGATTGCTCGCCATCGAGGCCACGGGCCTGGTGAAGACCTACGGAGAGACACGGGCGCTGGACGGCCTGGACCTGGCTGTCGAGGCGGGCACGGTGCTCGGCGTGCTCGGCCCGAACGGCGCAGGCAAGACCACCGCGGTCCGGGTGCTCACCACCCTCACCCAACCCGACTCTGGCTCTGCGAGCGTGGCCGGCTTCGACGTGGTTCGCGAGCCGGCGGAGGTCCGCCGCCACATCGGGCTAACCGGACAATACGCGGCCCTGGACGAGTACCTCACCGGCCGGGCCAACTTGATCATGGTGGGCCAGCTGTGCCGGCTCTCCCGACGGGACGCCAAGCGGCGAGCCGACGCACTGGCCGAGCGCTTCGACCTCACCGAGGCGGCCGGGCGGGCGGTCAAGACCTACTCGGGGGGGATGCGCCGCCGCCTCGACCTGGCGGCCAGCCTGGTGGCGCAGCCCGAGATCCTCTTCCTGGACGAGCCGACCACCGGGCTCGACCCGAGTGGGCGCCTGGTCATGTGGGACGTCATCCGCAAGCTCGTGGTGGAGGGGACGACCCTGGTGCTCACGACCCAGTACCTGGACGAGGCTGACCAGCTTGCCGACCGCATCGTGGTCATCGACAAGGGCCGGGTCATCGCCGAGGGGACCGCCAACGAGCTGAAGGCGATGGTCGGAGGCGAGCGCATGGAGGTGCTGGTCGCCCCGGTTAGCAGCCTCGACGCTGCGGTCGGGGTCCTGACCCCGATGGCCTCCACCGGCGAGGCCCACGTGGACCCGGTGGCGCGCCGGGTGTCCCTGCCCGTGTCGGGCGGAGCCCGGCTGCTGGCTGTTGCGGTGCGCGAGCTGGACGCGGCGGGGGTGCTGGTGGACGACATAGGGGTGAGGCGCCCCTCGTTGGACGACGTGTTCCTCTCGCTCACCGGCCATGTCGCAGAGGCGCCGCTGTCGGACCCCGACCCCGACGCGGTTGGCACCATCGACCCAGAAGGAGCTCTGCGATGACAGCCTTCACCGTCCCCGTCCCACCGCGATCGGGCCCAGCCAGCGAGTCCCCGCTCGCCCGAGCGATATGGGCGGGGCGCAACGTGGAGGTGCTCACCCGGCGCAGCCTCGCCCGCATCAAGCGCGAGCCCGAGCTGTTGAGCCAGGTGACGGTCCAACCGATCATGTTCCTCCTGCTGTTTACCTACGTGTTCGGCAGCGCCATCCACGTGGGCGGAGGCAGCTACCACGAGTACCTGGTTGGGGGGATGTTCGGTACCGGCCTCGCCGGGACGGCACCGGGCACAGCGGTGGCGCTCACCAAGGACATGAGCACCGGGCTGATCGACAGGTTCCGCTCCCTGCCGATGTCACGATCTGCGGTGCTCGCTGGCCGGA
This sequence comes from Acidimicrobiales bacterium, assembly GCA_050744085.1. Lineage (GTDB taxonomy): Bacteria > Actinomycetota > Acidimicrobiia > Acidimicrobiales > JAJPHD01 > JAVKSL01. Next base: position 18,170 of record JBOGGU010000065.1, on the reverse strand, counting down.
CGCTCGCCGACCTCGCCACCCAGGTCCTCGCTCTCGTGGTCACGGCAGCGGTCGGCCTGGCCATCGGCTGGCGGGTCCACACCGGCCCGGCCGACGTGATCGCCGCGCTCGCCCTCACCCTGTTGTTCGGTTACGCCATGAGCTGGGCCGGGGCGGCGCTGGGCATGGCGCTGCGCAGCCCGGAGGCGGCCCAGCAGGTCGGCTTCGTGGCATTCCTGCCCCTGTTGTTCGTCTCCAACGCCTTCGTCCCCACCCAGGGCTTTCCCCCGGGGCTGCGGACGATAGCCAACTGGAACCCGATCAGCGCGGTGGCTGCCGCGGCCAGGCACCTGTTCGGCAACCCCAACCCCGCGGGTCAGATCCACTCCTGGCCGATGCAGCACCCCGAGCTGGCGGTGGTGGCGTGGTCGGTGGGAATGATCGTCGTCTTCGCCCCGCTGGCCGTGCGCATGTACCGCCGCAAGGCCTAGGCGGGTGAGGAGAGCGGCCTCCGTGGGGTAGGTTGTGTACCGATGCCTCAGCGCTACTGGGTGGAGACGCTCGGTTGTCCCAAGAACCAGGTGGACTCGGACAAGCTGGCTGGCACGCTGCTCGCCGACGGGATGGCCCCGGCCACCTCACCAGAGGACGCAGACCTGGTGGTGGTCAACACCTGCGCCTTCATCGAGGCCGCCCGCGAGGAGTCCATCGAGACGGTGCTCTCACTTGCCGAGCTGCGCAGGCCCGATGCCCGCCTGGTGGTGACGGGGTGCATGGCGCAGCGCTACGGCGAGGAGCTCGCCGAGGCCCTCCCAGAGGTGGACCTGGTGGCCGGCTTCGGGGTCCCGGTGACGCTGCGCGCCCGGCCTGGAGACCCTCCCAGCTTCGACTTGCTCAACCTGCCCCGACCCGCGGCGGCTGCGCCGTGGGCGTACGTGAAGGTGGCCGAAGGGTGTGACCGCGCGTGCGGCTTCTGCGCCATCCCCGACTTTCGTGGACCGCAGAGGAGCCGGGAACCGAGCTCCATTCTTAGAGAGATTGGCGAGCTCGGGGCCAAAGAGGTGATCCTTGTTGCCCAGGACCTGGCCTCTTACGGGCGGGACGTCGGCAGGCCAGGCGCCATCGTCGACCTGGTGGGCGCCGCGGCCGAGCTGGTCGACCGGGTGAGGCTGTTGTACCTGTACCCGTCCTCGCTGACCGGGGCGCTGCTCGACGCAATCTGCGCCACCGGCGTGGCTTACTTCGACCTCTCGCTCCAGCACGTGTCCCCGCCGCTGATGCGCCGGATGCGGCGGTGGGGCAATGGGGAGCGGTTCCTCGCCCGGATCGGCGACATCCGCCAGCGCGAGCCTGACGCCGCGTTGCGCTCCTCCTTCATCGTCGGCTATCCCGGCGAGACCGAGGAGGACCACGACGCCCTCCTGGCCTTCCTTGAGGAGGCTGAGCTGGACTGGGTGGGCTTGTTCGCCTTCTCCCGGGAGGAGCGGACCGTGGCTGCCGGGCTCCCCGACCAGGTCCCGGCGGGGCTCGTCGCCGAGCGGCTGGCCGAGTGCGGCGAGCTGTGCGACGCGATCACTGCGCGGCGCCGGGCCGAGCTGGTCGGGCGGGAGATGGACGTGTTGGTCGACTCCCCGGGCGTGGCCCGCTCGCACCGGGAGGCGCCGGAGATCGACGGGATAGTGCAGGTTCCGCCCGCCCTGGAGGTCGGCGGCTTCGAGCGGGTCGTGGTCACCGCGGCGGAGGGACCCGACCTGTTGGGCGCACCCGTGGCGAGCGCCCGGCGGCCAGGTGCGCCGGTCTTGCGCCTCGCCCGAGCAACCAGGGTCGCCTGATGTCCTCGTCCGGGCTCACCTTCGGCCCGACCGCCCTGGCCACCCCCGCCAATGGGGTGACCCTGCTGAGGATGCTGGTCGCCCCATTGCTGGTGGTGATGATCGTCGTCGAGGGGCCCTCTTGGTGGACCGCCGGGGTCTGGGTGGTGATCGCTGGAACCGACTGGGTGGACGGTTACATGGCCCGGCGCCAGGGCGTCACCCGCTCGGGGGCATTCCTCGACCCATTGGCCGACAAGCTGCTGGTGCTCGGCGCCATGACGGCCCTGGTCGTGGACGGGGAGCTGTGGTGGCTGCCGGTGGGGCTGATCGCAGCCCGGGAGGTGGGCATGAGCGTGTACCGAACCCGGGTTGGCCGCCGGGGGGTCTCTGTGCCGGCCAGGGGCTGGGCCAAGGCCAAGTGCTGGGCTCAGGTGCTGACCGTCGGCCTAGCCCTTGTCCCGCCGGTCGCGGGGCAGGCCGAGCTGACCGTGGACGTCATGGTATGGGTGGCCGTGGGGCTCACCGCGTGGACCGGTGCGCAGTACTGGCTCGGCGCCCGCGCCCAGCGCCTGGCCCCTGCCGGAGGTTGAACGCCGAGGTCCTGGCAGTAGGGACCGAGCTGCTGCTCGGCCAAGTCGTGGACACCAACTCGGCGTGGCTGGGCGAGCAGCTTGCCCTGGCGGGGATCGACTCGCACCTGCAGGTGAAGGTGGGCGACAACCACGCCCGGATCGTGGCCGCGCTGCGGGGGGCGCTGGGCCGTGCCGCAGCGGTCATCGTTTGCGGGGGGCTCGGCCCGACCCACGACGACATCACCCGGGAGGCGATCGCCGAGGTGATGGGGGTGGCGCTGGTGGTGGAGCCGGCGCTGGCCTCGCGCATCGCGGCGATGTTCGCCGAGCGGGGCAGGACGATGTCATCGAACAACGCCCGCCAGGCGCAGGTCCCGGTCGGCGCCCGGGCGATCACCCAGGTCCGGGGCACCGCCCCGGGGTTGATCTGCCCAGTGGGGGACAAGGTGGTCTACGCCCTGCCGGGGGTGCCCGCCGAGATGCGTGAGATGGCGTTGCGGGCGGTGATCCCGGATCTGGTCGCACGGGCCGGCCCGGCATCGGTGATCGCCTCGCGGGTGCTGCGCATCTGGGGGCTGGCCGAGTCGGCCGTCGCGGAGACGCTGGCAGGGCGTATATCGGCTCTGGAGGGCGTCGTTGGCGGCGTGACCGTCGCGCTGTTGGCCAGTGTCTCGAAAGGTATAAGGGTGCGCCTTACCCTCCGTGCCCACGACCTACCCGCGGCTGGTTTGCTGCTGGACAGTGAGGAGGCTCGGATGAGAGCGCTCCTCGGGGAGAACGTCTTCGGCGTGGACGACCAGACCATGGAGGATGCCGTGGGCGCTCTTCTGGTTGGGCGGGGCCTGACGGTCGGCCTGGCAGAGTCGGTGACGGGGGGGATGGTGGCATCCCGGCTGGTGGGCGTGCCCGGCGCCAGCCAGTGGTTCCGGGGGTCGGTGGTGGCCTACTCGGCCTCGGTGAAGCGCTCGGTGCTCAGGGTGGCGCCGGGGCCGGTGGTGAGTGCCGAGGCAGCGATGGAGATGGCTGCGGGGGCACGTGCGGTGCTCGGCGCCGACATCGGAGTCGGTGTGACCGGGGTGGCCGGGCCGACGGTCGACGAGGGTGTGGCGGTGGGGACCGTGTTCTGGGGCATCGCCGGGCCCGGTGCCGTTGCCGGGTCGGGCGGCCTCGACCTGCGGGGCGACCGGGAACAGGTTCGCCGGGCTGCCACGATGTCGGTCCTGGACCTGCTCCGCCGCCACTTGCTGAGTACCTCTCGCGAGTAGCGCTGGGTGCACGGCGTGCCCCACGCTTGGGTGCAGCCTGAGTGGCGGGGACCTCCCGCCCGACCTCTCGCCAGGGTGGCCGGGTTAGTTGTCACCCCCGGGCTGAACTTTGGGCAATGGACGACGCTGAGCGTACGCCATTGCCCAAAGTTCAGGGTCGAGGCGGTCTTGGTCGGTGGCGAGGTGGTTAGCACCGGGAAAGGGGTCGTGAGTGGGCATGGGGGCGCGGAGCACTGAGGCAATATTTCTCGAGGCCATCCTCATTTCCTCGAGGCCATCCTAGCAACGAACGTCCGTTTGAGTTACACTGGGGGAGTTCCAGCGTGTGAGTGTCACACCCCCTACGTAGGGTTGTGCACTGACACGGCCGCACACTACGAGAGGAGTCCCACCGGTGGAACGAGACCAGGCCCTGACGATGGCCATGGGCCAGATCGAGAAGGCTTTCGGCAAGGGCGCCATCATGCGCATGGGAGAGAGCTCCCACATGAACATCGAGTCCATCTCCACGGGCACCATGGCCCTGGACCTCGCCCTCGGGGTCGGGGGCCTGCCCAGGGGCAGGGTGGTCGAGCTTTACGGGCCCGAGTCGTCGGGCAAGTCCACCCTGGCCATGCACGTGGTGGCCGAGGCCCAGCGCCTGGGGGGGATCTGCGCCTACATCGACGCGGAGCACGCCATGGACCCGATCTACGCCAAGGCCATCGGGGTAGACGTCGACGAGATGCTGATCTCCCAGCCGGACACCGGTGAGCAAGGGCTGGAGATCGCCGACATGCTGATCCGCTCCGGGGCCCTGGACGTCCTGGTCGTGGACTCGGTGGCGGCGCTGACCCCCCGGGCCGAGATCGAGGGCGACATGGGCGACTCCCACCCTGGCCTCCAGGCCAGGCTGATGTCCCAGGCGCTGCGCAAGATAACCGCCACGCTGTCCAAGTCGCGCACCATCGCCGTCTTTATCAACCAGCTGAGGGAGAAGATCGGCATCTCCTACGGCTCGCCCGAGGTGACCCCCGGGGGCCGCGCCCTCAAGTTCTACTCCTCGGTCCGCTTGGACATCCGCCGGGTGGAGTCGATCAAGGACGGGGCCGAGGTGATCGGGAACCGCACCCGGGTGAAGGTGGTCAAGAACAAGTGCGCCCCGCCGTTCCGCCAGTGCGAGTTCGACATCATGTACGGCACGGGCATCAGCCGTGAGGGCTCGGTGCTGGACGTGGCGGTGGATCTGGGATTCATCAAGAAGTCGGGGGCCTGGTACACCTACGACGGTGAGCAGCTTGGCCAGGGCAGGGAGAACGCCAAGGCCTTCCTCGCTGCCAACCCCCAGGTGATGATCGAGATGAACGAGCGGATCCGCACGCACCTGGGCATTGGCGTCATCCCTCCCGAGGCCGAATCCACTGACGACCTGGCCAAGGAGGGCTGAGGGTGGCCTAGGATAGAGGAGAGCGATGAGCACGCCAACGGGGTTCCACTCGGTCACGCCGCGCATGGTCGTCACCGACGTGGCAGGGGCAGTCGAGTTCCTGCGAGCGGTTTTCGAGGCCACCGGAGAGGTTTGCGCCGGCCGCCCAGCGGAACTCCGAATCGGTGACTCTCTGATCATGGTGAGCGCCGCCGGCGAGCGCGAGCTGTTCCCAGCCTTCCTCTACGTCTACGTCGACGATGCCGACGAGGCCTATCGACGAGCCGTCGTTGCTGGCGCGACGAGTCTGGAACGGCCGCTCGACACACCCTATGGCGACAGGAGGGCGATGGTGCGTGACCCGTTCGATAACGTCTTTCAGATCGCACACCGGACGGCAGCGGGCGCTTGAGCTTCGGGCCGGCGCTCATGCCGGTCGGCACGGGACATCGGCTCGCGTATCGTGGGGTGGTGGCTCGCAAGTTCTACATCCGAACCTTCGGCTGCCAGATGAACGAGGCCGACTCGGAGCGCTTGGCAGGGGTGCTCGAGGCTGACGGGATGGAGCCCACCGACGAACCGGAGAGCGCCGACGTGGTGGTGCTGAACACGTGCTGCATCAGGGAGAACGCGGACAACAAGCTGTACGGGCACCTGGGCATGCTCAAATCGCTCCAGGCCGCCCATCCTGGCATGCAGATCGCGGTGGGCGGCTGCCTGGCCCAGAAGGACAAAGAGTTCATCCAGCTCCGTGCCCCTCACGTGGACGCGGTCTGGGGTACCCACAACGTAGGTCGGGCGGCCGAGCTGCTGCGCCAGGCTGCCACCGAAGGCCCGGTCATGGAGGTGTTGGAAGTGGCGCCCGAGGACCAGGGCTTCGTCTCGGCCCTGCCGGTGCGCCGCCAGTGCGCCCACGCTGCCTGGGTCACCATCCAGGTGGGCTGCGACAACTCCTGTGCATTCTGCATAGTCCCGGCGGTTCGCGGCCCGGAGGTGAGCCGGCCCCTTGGCGAGCTGGTGGCCGAGGTGCAGGGCCTGGCCCGGTCCGGCGTGGTCGAGGTCACCCTGCTGGGCCAGAACGTCAACTCCTATGGCAGGGATATTACCGTGGCGTTGCGTGGGTCACCAAGCGACGACCCGGTGTGGAGGGCGGGGATGACCTGGGCTGAGTCGTCCGAGCGCCGGGCGAGGCCGTTGTTCGCCGACCTACTCCGGTCGGTCGGGGCGGTCGAGGGCATCAGCCGGGTGCGCTTCACCAGCCCGCACCCCAAGGACCTGCGCCCCGAGACCATCGCGGCCATGGCGGAGACTGATGCGGTTTGTGAGCACCTGCACCTTCCGCTTCAGTCGGGAAGCGATGCCACGTTGGCCGCGATGCGCCGGGGGTACACAGCCTCGCGGTATCTGGCTCGGCTGGCCGCCGTCAGGGAGGCCATCGAGGATCTGGCGGTCACCACCGACTTGATCGTGGGCTTTCCTGGCGAGACGGAGGACGACTTCTCGCATACCCTCGAGGTGGTGGCCGAGGCAGCCTACGACAGCGCTTACACGTTCGTCTTCTCCCCGCGGCCGGGCACCCGGGCCGCCGGGATGACATCGCAGTTCGTGGCTCCTGAGGTGGTGGCCGAGCGCTTCGAGCGGCTCAAGGTGGTGGTGGAGCGCTCGGCGCTGGCCCGCCACCAGGCCCGTGTCGGCCGGGTCGAGGAGGTGCTGATCGAGGGCCCGAGCAAGCGCGACCCATCCAGGCTGTCCGGGCGGACCCGGCAGAACAAGCTGGTCCATTTCGCGCCGCCGCCCGTTGGTGGCCCGCTGACGGCAGCGGGTTCGTTCGCCCGGGTCCGGGTTACATCAGCAGCTCCCCATCACCTCGGCGGTGAGCTTGTGGAGGTACCACGGGCTGGGGGTCGGCGGCGCATACCACTGCGGGTTGGTTGAGAGCGTCCGCACGCCTGGCCGTGGCCGCCATCAACGAAGTCCTTGCGGCCATCATGGCGGTGCTCGGGACCATCGGGGCGCTGGGTTACAGCCTGTTGGAATGGGTGTGGATCGCCCTCGGGTTCGTCTTCACCGGGCTGGCGTTCGTCTGGGCGAGGGCCGCCCGGCCAGGGTCTGGTCGATGAACCGGCGCGAAGGGTCAGGTAGGGTCGACTGAGTGATCCTCGAACACGCCGTGCTCGAGGTTCGGCCCGGCCAGGAGCAGGCTTTCGAGGCCGCGTTCGACCAGGCTGGGGCGATCATCTCCGGTGCGACTGGCTTCGTCTCGATCAGCCTGGGGCGCTGTGTCGAGGCTCAGGGTCGTTACCTGCTCCTCGTGGAGTGGGAGTCGCTGGATGATCACGTGGTCGGCTTCCGAGGGTCGGAGGCGTTCGGTCGCTGGAAGGCGCTCCTCCACCACTTCTACGAGCCATTCCCCCTGGTCGAGCACTACCGGGCGGTGACCGCCGGACCGAGCTGAATGGCCCGACTGAGCATGGTCGATAGCCTCGGAGCCGCACATCCCTCCTGTCCGGCGCCAGTCGCCATTGTCGGGGCCACCGCTTCGGGGAAGTCGGCCCTGGCCCTCGCCCTTGCCCGGCGGAACCAGGGCGCTGAGATCGTCTCGGTGGACTCCATGGTGGTGTACCGGGGCATGGACATTGGCACCTCCAAGCCCAGTGTCGCGGAGCGGGCAGAGGTCCCGCACCACCTTCTGGACCTGGCCAATCCGTGGGAGGACTTCTCGGTCCAGCGCTTCCAGGACGCAGCGCTGCCCGTGTTGGCGGAGCTTGGCGAGCGGGGCTGCCCGGTGATCCTGGTCGGCGGCACCGGGCTCTACCTGTGGAGTGTCATCGACCCGATGTCGATACCCGGCAGGTGGCCGGAGCTGGCGGCCGAGCTGGCGGCCGAGGCCGATCGCCCAGGTGGGTTGGCTGCCCTACACGCCTGCCTGAGCGCACTGGACCCGTTGGCGGCTTCTCGGATGCTGGCGACCAACCGCCGCCGGGTGATCCGCGCGCTGGAGGTCACCCTCGGAGCCGGGCGGCCGTTCTCCTCCTTCGGGCCAGGGCTGGCCGCCTACGGGCCGACCCCGGTTCGCCTGGTGGGGATCCGCCTGTCCCGGGCGTCTCGGGCGGCACGGATCGAGGCACGGGTGCAGACCCAGATGGCGGCAGGGTGGTTGGACGAGGTGAGGGAGCTGGCAGCGCTACCGGAGGGTCTTTCGCGAACCGCCCGCCAAGCTCTTGGGTACCGGGAGCTGCTCCGCCACGTCGAGGGCGGGGAGCCGCTGGACGAGGCCATCGCAGCGACCGTGCGACGGACCCGCCGCTTTGCCAAGCGCCAGGAAGCTTGGTTCGGCCGCGACCCCCGGATAGTGTGGGTCGACAGCGAAGGGGGAGATGAGGTCAAAGTCCTGGCTGACGTAGAGGCAGTGCTGCGAGACTGGCGAGCGTGAGGACCTTCGCGAAGTACCACGGCCTGGGGAACGCCTTTATCTTGGTCGACGGCACGGGCCCGGGTGCTGGGTGGAGCGACCTGGCGGTGAGGCTGTGCGATCCCCATCGCGGGGTCGGGGCCGACGGCCTGATCGTGGCCTTACCTGGCTCAGACGGCTCGGAGCTGGGCATGCTGCTCCACAACGCCGACGGCGGTCGGGCCGAGACGAGCGGCAACGGCCTTCGCTGCCTGGCGCTCTACGCCCGAGACACCGGGCTGGTCGCCGCAGACGAGTTTGTGATCGCGACCGACTCTGGGCAGCGGTCCGTACGGGTGGGCCGCCCATCGGTGTCTGGGGTGGCGATGGTGAGGGTGGACATGGGCCGTGCCACGCTGGGCGCCTCGGTGCTCGACGTGTCCGACCCGCTCGGCGGAGGCCTGTGGCGAGGACGTGGGGTAGATGTCGGGAACCCACACGTGGTGCTGGTGGAGGAGGACCTCGAGGCCCTCGAGGTGTCGAGGCTTGGGCCAATCCTCCAAGCTGGCCGGCCCGGCGGGGTGAACGTGGAGTGGATCCGGGCGCGCCCGGGTGTCGACGAGCTGGACTTGCGCGTGTGGGAGCGTGGCGTCGGCATGACCCTGGCGTGCGGCACCGGGTCGGTGGCGGCGGCTCGGGCTGGCATCGCGATGGGCCTGGTGCGGGGGCCGACGGTGCTGGTCCACAACCCAGGGGGGACCCTCGAGGTGGAATGCTCCCGGGAGACAGCGTGGCTGAGCGGGCCAGCGCAAAGGATCGCGTGGCTGGACGTCAACCAAGCGCTCCTCGGCGAGGCGGCCGGCGGGGAGGAGGCGGCCCGCACCGCGGCAGAGGCGGGCACCGCGGCAGAGGCGGGCGCTGAGGCGGAGGCGGGTGCTGCCGCGGAACTGAGCGACCAGGGCTCTTCGGCTGGCGACGACTGGGCGGCGGGGGCGGAGGGGGCGGTCGAGTGGCACTGGGACTGGGCAAAGGGGCCGGGTTGGGGTACGCGCAACGGATGAGCACGCGCAACGGATGAGCCGGGTCTTCGGGAGGGCCAGCAGATGAGCCTCATCGAGCGCAGCTTCAGGGAGCGCATCGTGCTGGTTGGAGTCGCCATCCCCCCCGTCAGCCTGGAGGAGGCGGAGGCCGGGATCGACGAGCTCGGACGTCTGGTCGACACCGCAGGGGCGGACGAGGCTGCACGGGTCATCCAGCGCCGCGACCGTCCCGACCCGGCTACCTACGTGGGCAAGGGCAAGGCCGCCGAGCTGCACGAGCTGTCGGAGGCCGTGGATGCCGACACCGTGGTCTTCGACGACGTCCTGACCCCCGGCCAGCAGCGCAACCTGGAGAAGATCCTGGGCCGCACGGCAATCGACCGCACGGCGGTGATCCTCGACATCTTCGCCCAGAACGCGCACACCCAGGAGGGCATGGCCCAGGTGGAGCTGGCCATGCTCCGCTACCGGCTCCCCCGGCTTCGAGGAAAGGGCTCGAGCCTGTCCCAGCAGGCCGGAGGTATCGGGACCAGAGGGCCCGGCGAGACCCAGCTCGAGGTGGACCGCCGCCGCCTGGTGCAGCGGATGACCCGGCTCGAAGCAGACCTGAGCCAGCTCACCAAGACGAGGCGCACCCAGCGCCGCGGGCGCCAGCGGTCCAGGCTGCGGGCGGTGTCCCTGGTCGGCTACACCAACTCCGGCAAGTCAACCCTGCTCAACCAGCTCACCCATGCGGGAGTGCTCGTCGAGGACCGGCTGTTCGCCACCCTGGATCCTCGTACCCGCCGCCTCGACCTGACCGGTGGGGAGACCGTGCTGTGCTCGGACACTGTGGGTTTCGTGCGCAAGCTGCCGCACGAGCTGGTGGAGGCGTTCCGGTCTACGCTGGAGGTGGTCGCAGAGTCGGACCTGCTGGTCCACGTGGTCGACGCCTCGGCCCCAGACGCCGAAGGCCAGATAGAGGCCGTCCGGCGGGTGCTCACCGAGATCGAGGCCGGAGACGTCCCCGAGCTGCTGGCCTTCAACAAATCCGACCGCATGGCCGCGGCCGGTCCGGACGGCGTTGGGTCGGGAGCGGACGGAATTGGCCGGTTGCTCGAAGCACATCCGGGCTCGGTGGCGATCTCTGCGCTCACTGGGGCGGGGATCGACGGCCTGCTCCGCGCGGTCAGCGACCGGCTGAGGGCGCTCGACGAGGTGGTGGAGTGCTTTGTTCCGTACGACCGCGGCGACGTGGTGGCGGCAATGCACCGTGAGGGCGAGGTCTTGGTGGAGGCGCACGAGGAGGGCGGGACCCGCATTCGAGCGCGGTTGGACGGGGCCGCCCTGGGCCTGGTGCGGCCGTTCATGGTGCCGGCCAGCGAGGGTGCTCCGGCCAGTGAGGATTCGCAGACGCCTCGATGAGCGGCTTTGTCCCCCCGCCGTACCCCTACGAGCGCCTCAGCCGGGCGCGAGCCCTGGCGGAGGCACACGATGGAGGCGCCGTGGACCTGTCCATTGGCACGCCCTGCGACCCGCCTCCCCCGGCAGTGGTGGCAGCGCTCGCCAGCTCAGGGGCAGAGCGGGGCTATCCCTCCTCGGTCGGAAGCAGGGCGTTTCGAGAAGCGGCGGCAGCTTGGCTGGACCGGACTGTTGGGGCACCGGTTCCTGCCGACGCTGTCCTCGCGTGTGTGGGGACCAAGGAGATGGTGGTGAGCCTGCCTCACTGGTTGCGCTTGCGCAGCCCGGAGCGCGACACCGTGCTGTATCCGGCCCTGTCGTATCCCAGCTACGCGATGGGCGCCGAGCTGGCCGGGTGCAGGGCCTTGCCGGTAACCCTGCGGCCCGATGGTGCCCTGGACCTGGAAACGGTAAGCGACCAGGACGCAGCAAGGGCGCTGTGCCTGTGGGTGAACAGCCCGTCCAACCCGACCGGGGCGCTTGACGACTTGGAAAAATGTGCTCGGTGGGGACGCGAGCGCCGTGTCCCGGTCATCAGCGACGAATGCTATGTGGCCTTTACCTGGGACGGCTCGGGACGCTCCATCCTCCAGCACGGCACCGAAGGGGTCCTGGCCCTCCACTCCCTGTCCAAGCGGTCCAACCTTGCGGGCCTGCGCGCTGGGTTCTGCGCCGGTGACCACTCCCTGGTCCACTACCTCGGCGAGGTTCGCAAGCACGCTGGCCTTATGGTGCCCGGGCCGGTGCAGGCGGCTGCTGCGGTGGCGCTCGCCGACGAGGCCCATGTGGAGTACCAGCGGGAACGCTACTGGGAGCGCCTCGTCTACCTTTCCGCGGTGCTGGAAGGGGTGGGCCTCAGCGTTGCCCCGCCGGCTGGCGGCTTCTACCTGTGGGCCAAGGTCCCCCCGGGCGGAGGGCGGCCCGGCCCCGGAGGTGGGCCCGGCGCTGAAGGGCCGCTCGGCGTTGGAGGGGGCACTGCCTGGTCCTGGGTCGAGGACCTCGCCCAGCGAGGCGGGGTGCTGGTGAGCCCGGGGGACCTCTACGGCCCGGCGGGCGCCGATCATCTCCGGATGGCGATGGTGGCCCCGATGGACCGGCTGGAGCTGGTGGCCCTGCGGCTCGGGGTGCAGTGAGCTGCCGTTTGGCGGGGTCGTGAGTGGGCACGGGTGCTATGGCGCAACCAGGCATATTCCGCTGGGGCCTCGGGGTAGCGCTCCCCATTAGGGTCGGTGGCCGTGACCGAGCTGCGCGACCAGATCACCGAGTGCTGGGAGCGGCGGGACGAGCTGGCGGTCGGGGATAAGGACGCCCTGGGCCTGGTTCGGGAGGCTGTGGGGCTCTTGGACAGCGGGGAGGCCCGGGTGGCCGAGGTCGGCCCCGACGGCGCCGTCGTGGTAAACGAGTGGTGCAAGCTGGCGGTGCTCTTGCTGTTCCGGCTGTCGGCACTGGAGACCACCGAGCTGGGGCCATTCGAGTACGCCGACCGCATCCCGCTCAAGCGCAACTACGCGGCCGCGGGGGTCAGGGTGGTGCCGGGGGCCTCGGCACGCTGGGGGTCGTTCCTTGGGCGGGGGGTGGTGCTGATGCCCAGCTACGTGAACATCGGCGCACGGGTGGGGGCCAACACCATGGTCGACACCTGGGCGACAGTCGGGTCCTGTGCCCAGATCGGGCGGGAGGTGCACTTATCCGGCGGCGTGGGCGTTGGCGGGGTGCTGGAGCCCGCCCAGGCCGCGCCGGTGGTCATCGGCGACGAGGCGTTCATCGGCAGCCGCTGCATGGTGACCCAGGGCGCCCGGGTGGGCGCGGGCGCGGTGCTGGCCGAGGGCGTGATCTTGAACCCGTCGATCCACGTGATCGACACGACCAGCGGTGAGGAGCTGGAGCGCGGCGTGGTGCCACCGTGGTGCGTGGCGGTGGGGGGCACGCGCCAGCGCGAGTTCGCTGGTGGGACGTTCGGGATGCCCTGCGTGCTGGTCGTGAGGCGGCTCAACGAGGGGGAGCGCCACGACAAGGCCCGGCTGAACGAGATCCTGCGGGCCCACGGCGTCGGGGCGTGAGCGAGCCGGACCTGTTGGCTCGGACGGCCGAGCTGGTGGGCATCGCCTCGGTGAGCCACGACGAGGGGGCTATCGCCGATCACGTTGAGGCTGAGCTGCGCTCTCAAGGCGGGCTCAGCGTCGAGCGGGTGGGGGACAACGTGGTCGCACGCACCCAGCTCGGGCTTCCGCAGCGTCTGCTGCTCGCTGGGCATCTGGACACGGTCCCGCCGGCGGGGAACGAGACACCGGTGGTCGAGGGGGACCGGCTGAGCGGGCTGGGCGCCGCCGACATGAAGGGGGGCTTGGCCGTCCTGACGGAGCTGGCCTGTTCGGTGGTGGAACCCGCGGTCGACGTGACCTGGGTCTTCTATGCGTGCGAGGAGGTGGACCAGAGCTTCAGCGGCCTGGGTGAGGTTCACCGGGCACGCCCCGACCTGCTCGTAGCCGATGCCGCCGTGCTGGCAGAGCCAACCTCCGCCCGGGTGGAGGCGGGCTGCCAGGGCTCGATGCGCCTCTCGCTCACCGTGCGCGGCCGGAGGGCCCACACTGCTCGGGCGTGGATGGGGATCAACGCCATCCACCGCCTGGGGGCGGTTCTGGAGGCCGTCGCTGCCTACGTGCCGCGCAGGCCCGTCCTGGACGGCTGCGAGTTCGCCGAAGCGCTGCAAGCGGTGAGGGTCGAGGGAGGAGTGGCCAACAACGTGGTGCCCGACGTGGCCAGCGTGGTGCTGAACCACCGCTTTGCCCCAGACCGGGATCCGGCGGCTGCCCTCGAGGCCATGGTCGCCCAACTCGGGCCGGTGCTCGGGCCCGATGACTCGGTGGAGGTGCTGGAGGCCGCCCTGCCCGCGCCACCCGGCCTGGACCACCCGTTCCTCGCTGGGTTGGTCGCCCGCAGCGGTATGGCGCCCCGGGCCAAGCTGGGCTGGACCGATGTCTCCTGGTTCGCCGGCCAGGGCGTGCCGGCGGCCAATTTCGGCCCTGGCGACCCGGCGCTCGCCCACACGCCGGGGGAGTTCGTGGAGCGGGGTGAGCTCGAGACCGTCCACCGGGTCCTGAAGGACCTGCTGGTCAAGGGCTTCTGAGGCCCCGCGTGGGGCGGCGCGGACCACGGTCAGAGGCGGCGTAGGACGGTGACCACCTTGCCATAGATGCTGACCTCGTCGGGGTCGTACTCGTTGGCGGTGAAGCTCGGGTTCGCCGGCTGGAGCACCACCTTGGCTCCCCGGCGAGCGAAGATCTTGACTGTGGCTTCGCCGCCGGGGATGCCGGCGACCACGATCTCACCCTTCTCCGCGCCCGGCTGCTGTCGCACCACCACGTAGTCGCCGTCGAGGATGCCCGCCTCGATCATCGAGTCACCACGCACCCGGAGCATGAAGAGCTGGCCGGTGCCGGTCAGGTCCTCCGGAAGCGGCAGCAGCTCCTCCACGTTCTCTTGTGCCAGCACGTCGGCCCCGGCAGCCACGTCGCCTACCAGCGGGACATGGCGCACCGGGCGGCTCGCCATCGCAGTCTCCGAGACCGGGTCCCAGTGCACCTCGATGGCTCGGGGCTTGGTTGGGTCACGCAGGAGGAACCCGTGGCGCTGGAGCACCTGGAGGTGGGCGTGGACAGTCGAGGACGATGCCAGGCCCACCGCTTCCCCGATCTCTCGCACTGAGGGTGGGTAGCCGTGGGCCCGCTGCTCGCCCGCCATGTAATCCAGGATCTCCCGCCGCTTGGCGGTCAGTACCTCGGTCATCTGTTGCTCTCCTTCTTCGAACCGACGTTCCCAGAATAGCCCAGCTCGGGTGACTTTGCAAACAATAGTTCGTTAGCGGCTTGACAGGAACACACGTACCACGTACACTTGTTCCCGGAACAGACGTTCCGAGCGTACGAGCTGGGAGGACCAACAGTGGCGACGATCACTCGGGCGGGAGCGCCGATGCTCCGGGTGCCTGCGGCGGGGCGGACCCTCGGCCCGGGTGGTGCGCGAGCGGTTGCTCGCCCGTCGCCTGCAGTGGCGAGACGGCGCCGGATGGTGCTGGTGGCGGCCGTGCTTGTGACGATGCTGACCTGTATGGCCCTGGTCGGCGCGTCGTATGGCGCTGGACATCCCGGCCGCGCCGGCCAGCTCGGCCGCGCCGGCCCGTCAATCACCAGGGCGGGCGCACTCGACGCCGCGCCCGCCGGGGTGAGGCTCTACGTGGTGAAGCCCGGCGACACCCTCTGGGGGATCGCCACCAGCCTCGCCGGCAATGGCGACCCGCGGCCGATCATGGACCGCCTCGCCCGCCAGGTACCGACTGGCGTGCTGGTGGTCGGCGAGCGCCTCGCCCTGTCCTAGCCCTGCTCACTGACCTGCTCCACCAGGTCGTGCAAGCGACGATCCCACCGGTCGCTGACCTCAGCCAGCCAGGTGGCGGCGCCGTCGAGCCGGCCTCCTACAACCCGGTAGCGCACGTCACGACCCGTTCGTTCCCCGACGACCAGGCCGGCGTGGGCGAGCACCGAGAGGTGCTTTGCTATTGCCTGGCGAGAGACCGGGTAGGCCTGGGCAAGGTTGGTGGCGCTCGAGGGGCCTTCACGGGAGAGCTGGTCCAGAAGCTGGCGGCGGGTGTCGTCGGCCAGCACCGCGAAGATGGGGCCCGCCCCCCCGGCGGGCTGGCGCTCAGCCGGCGACAAGGCTGCTGGACGCGCCGACCTTCCCCCAGACACCGGCCAGACGGGAGTCCCATGCAGTCCAGCCGGCGCCACGACCTCCGGCCAGCGCGGCGGCATGGGCCGGCCCCGGCCCAGGAGACAGGGGCACCTCGGTGACGGTCAGGCGGGTGCCTCCCTCGGCCGGCTCGAGCTCGTAGCTGACCTGCGACGTACCCCACACCTCGTCTCCCTCGGCCCACCATCGAAATCGCAGACGGCTGGCTGGGGTCACCTCATCGACGCACCCTCGGCGGGTCGTGCCGTCGGGTTCTAGGAATTGGGCGCTTCCGCCGGGCCGTACGTCCCACTCCACCCTTGCTCCCATCCAGGCGGACACCGAGTCTTGGTCTGTCAGCGCCTCCCACAGGCGCTCGGGGCCCACGGGGACAATGACCTGGCGTTCGAGCATCGCGTGATTCCTCCGATCGAGTTGGTTGAGCGCAATCGTACAGTTGCACGAGGCTGGCGCCGGCCACTATAGTGCAATTGTCCAGTTGCACGTGAGAAGGAGGTATTCAGTGAGCTACCTGGTACCCACCGTGATCGAGCAGTCGCCGAGGGGGGAGCGGGCGTTTGACATCTACTCGCGCCTGCTCAAGGACCGGGTGGTCATGCTCAGCACCGAGATCACCGACGCGAGCGCCAGCCTGTTGACCGCTCAGCTGCTGCACCTCGAAGCCGAGGACCCGGACAGGGAGATCTGCTTGTACCTCAACAGCCCTGGAGGCTCGGTCACCGCCACCCTGGGCATCTACGACACGATGCAGCACGTAAGGCCTGACGTCTCCACGGTCTGCGTGGGCATGGCCGCCTCGGGAGCGGCGGTTCTCCTGGCCGCAGGCGCCGCGGGGAAGCGCTTCTCGCTTCCGCATGCTCGGATCCTGATCCACCAGCCCCACGGTGGCGCGCAGGGTCAAGCCATCGATATCGAGAACCAGGCGCGCGAGATCGCTTTCCTCAGGGGCCAGATGGACCAGATCCTGGCTCGCCACACCGGCCAGCCTGTCGAGCGGATCGCTAAGGACACCGATCGCGACTACATCCTGGGGGGAGAGGAGGCTCGGGCCTACGGCTTGATCGACGAGGTGCTCCAGCCCCAGCACCCCGCCGCCAGGATGGTTGGCGCGCTTGGTCCGCCAGTTACTACCCTGGCCCCGACCGTCGTCGGAGACAAGCTGGAGGAAGAGTGCGCAACGTGATGCGAGTGCTGCTGAGCGCAGCACTGGAGTGCGGCTACGCAGCCGCCGCCCTGAGTTTCGGGCAAGCCTCATGAGGGTTGGGGTCCTTACTGGGGGTGGGGACTGCCCCGGCCTCAATGCCGTCATCCGCGCCGTGGTCCGCAAGGGGGAGGTCGCATTCGGGGACACCCTCGTCGGCTTTGCCGACGGGTGGAGGGGTCTGATCGACAACCGGATTCTTCCGCTGGATGTCGAGCACTGCCGAGGCATCCTGCCGAAGGGCGGGACGATCCTCGGAACCTCGCGCACCAACCCGTTCAAGGTGGAGGGGGGAGAGTCGGCCGTGGTGGCAACTGTCGCGGGCAACGGGCTCGATGCCCTGGTTGCGATAGGCGGCGAGGACACGCTCGGCGTGGCTCACCGGCTGGCGGGCTTGGGCGTGCCGGTGGTGGGCGTGCCGAAGACCATAGACAACGACTTGTCGGCGACCGAGGTGACCTTTGGCTTCCATACGGCTGTGCAGATCGCCACCGAAGCCATCGACCGTCTCCACACCACCGCGGAGTCCCACGACCGGGTGATCGTGTGCGAGGTGATGGGTCGTCACGCCGGTTGGATCGCCACCTACGCTGGCATCGCAGGCGGTGCTGCGGAGATCGTCGTGCCCGAGGAGCCCTTCGACATCGAGCTGATCTGCCAGCACCTGGTCAGCCGGCACAGCAAGGGCCGGTTCGCCTCGATTGTCGTTGTGGCCGAAGGCGCCGTGCCCAAGGAGGGCACGATGGCGATTCGCTCGGGCGAGGTGGACCAGTTCGGCCACGTTCGCCTCGGCGGCATCGGGACCCTGTTGGCAGAGGAGATCGAGCGCCGGACAGGCTTCGAGTCACGGGTGACCGTGCTGGGCCACATCCAGCGGGGTGGGACACCCACCGCTTTCGACCGGGTGTTGGCCACCCGATTCGGAGTGGCCGCGATTCAGGCGGTCCACGAGGGTGAGTTCGACACCATGGTCGCCCTGCAGGGCGGGGATATCGTCCGGGTTCCGCTGGCCCAAGGAGTGGACCAGCTCAAGACCCTCGACCTGGAGCTGCTCCACGACGTAGCGGAGGTCTTCTTCTCGTAGCCGGGAGGCCCGCCTCGGCGAGCTTCCCTGCAGAAGGACTGGGACCGGGCCCAAGCATTGATGGAACCGGACCCTCCCGCTGCGGGTCTACCTGACGTCAGATTGCTGGGCCTCCAGGCATAGATGTGGGTCAGCCGGTGGGAACAGGTGTACGCTCGTGAGGCAGGACGTGGGTAATCGGCCCGAGGCTCAGCATGACGAGTCCAATCGCGGCCTCTGCCGAGTGAAATCCG
>JBOGGU010000064.1:0-35979 GCA_050744085.1 Acidimicrobiales bacterium | reverse complement strand
ACCCCGACCACCCACCCCGGAACGCGCCCGACCACCCGCCCCTGAAGGGCCCAGCACCTGGACCGTCTCCCCAGGCGACAACCTATGGGCCATCGCCGAGGCGACCCTTGCCAACCGGTGGCGCCGGTCCCCGACCGACGCCGAGGTAGATGTCTACTGGCACCGGCTGATAGCCGCGAACCGCTCGCGTTTGGCGAGCCCTGATGCACCTGAGCTGATCTTCAGCGGCCAGGTGTTCGTCCTGCCCCCGAGCTGAGCGCCGCAGGCTGGGTCTAGCTGAGGGAGTACCTCAGACTACGCGGACGTTCTGCGCCTCTTCGCCCTTGCGGCCCGGGGCGACGTCGAACTCGACGCGCTGGCCGGTCTCTAGGGTGCGGTAGCCGTCACTGCGGATGTTAGAGAAGTGAACGAATACGTCCTCGCCATCCTCCCGGGAGATGAAGCCGTAGCCCTTCTCTGCATTGAAGAACTTTACTGTGCCGTTAGCCATATCACTGTGTTCCTTGCTGGTTGTTGAACCTTGTAGTTGAGCCCTGACAGGTGCCGGGGCGGAGGGAGGGTGGCGCCTGGGCACCTTGGGTGCCCACAGGGTCCTTCACTTGGACCCTGGTAAAATCGCAGCTCGATACAACGCCGTAGGGCTGCCCGAGGGAGCATAGCCGCTCTGGCCGAGACGACCCCCGTCCAAGCAGCCCGTGTCCGAGAGGCCTGGGCGCCGCCCCGCCAGGTCCCTCCACAGGGCCACTCGCCGCGCTAGCGTTGCCGCCGTGCCCGCCCGCCGCACGCCCGCCGCATCCTCCGCACCGTCGGCCCGTAGCTGCGGCCCGTAGCTGCGGTCAGTGTGTCGGTGAGTTTCCTCGATCCGATCAACCGGGCCGCCCGCAAGGTGCTGCGGGTGGCTCGCCGCATCGGGCGCACCGGTGGGCCGCTGGCCGGCTTCACGGCGGTCGCCTGGGTGCTGCTCGCCATCCCCGACCCCATAGCCGGACCGGGCGTCGACGGCCCGGTCGCCCTTATGCCCAGCCCGGCCAACGTGACCCAGACCACGCAGCCTCCCTCGAAGCCGGTCTGCCCCCTGAGCGGGGTGCCGGCGCCTGGCGGCGTGATCCCGAACCATCCTGCGGTGGCCGTGAAGGTGGAGAACTCGCCGGAGGGCCGGCCCCAGTACGGCTTGAACGCCACGGACCTGGTCTACGAGGAGCCGGTCGAAGGCGGCATCACCCGCTTCATCGCGGTCTTCCAGTGCCACCCCGAGGCCCGGATCGAGCCCGTGCGCTCCTCGCGCATCGTGGACTCCCTCATCCTGCCCCAACTCGGGCGTCCCGTCCTCGGCTTTGCCGGCGGCATAAGCCAATCCGTGCACGCGGTCGCTGCGTCCGGCGCCAGGACAGTGAACTACATAACCGACCCCGGCCCTTACAGAGAGGACCCTGCCAGGGCCGTCCCCCACCAGGTGGAGACTTCCACAGCCGCGCTGCTCGCCGCTGCGGGACACCCGAAGGGCGCCCCGCAGCCGATATTTACCTACTCTGGCAAGCCCCCGGGGGGAACAGCCGCGCGGGCGATCCACCTGGACTTCAGTTACGCTGCTGACGTGTGGTGGCGCTGGAACGCCGCCGGCGGCCGCTACCTGAGGTTCTACGGGAACACCCCGGCACGCCTCGGCGGCGGGGGCCAGATCGACGCCGCCAACGTGGTAGTCGAACGGGTGAAGGTGACCTCGAGCCCCTACGTCGAGGACATCACCGGCGCTCACCAGAACTACGTCGGCGTCGTCGGGTCAGGCCCGGCGGAGGTGGCCCGAGACGGGATCGTGATACGTGGCCGCTGGGTGCACCCCAGCCCCGCGGCTCCCACCCGACTCCTCGACGCGGCGGGAAAGGTGATCCCGCTCGCGCCGGGGCCCACCTGGATCGAGCTCCTGCCCACCACCTCGCCAGCCTCCCCAGCGCCGTGAGCCCAATTCTCGGTGGGCGTAGAGGGGATCGCCTCATGCCCGAACTGCGGCCCGTGAGGGCGCACTTGGCCAAACTGTGTCAAGTTTGTATGCCATAGAGATACAAACTTGACACAGTTCGTCTCGGGCGACCGGAGCCATGAGCCGCCCTCCGGCGATCCTGGTGGCACTCCTCGATCCTCAGTCGGTTGGCTGCCGGCGGGCGGCGGCCTGGGCGGCCGGCGAGGTGGCCAGGTAGGCCAGGGCCCTGAGAGTGGAACCCTCACGGCTGGGGTGGTGCCAGGGCTGGAGGTACCTGAAGAATGCTCCGGCCAGGCTGGCGAATGTGGGCAGGCGGCCGATCTTGCCGGCGTGGAAGAAGGCCCGCCAGCTGGCCCGCTTGGACACCCCGGGGTCGGCCTTCATCAAGAAGCGCACCCCCCAGACCCACAGGGTGGCCAGCACGACCGTGGTGTTGAGCAGCGCGAACTGGCGGCGCAGGTAGCTCCCGCTGACGTGCTGGTAGAGGTCGTAGGCGACGCTCCGGTGCTCGACCTCCTCGGCTCCGTGCCAGCGCAGCAGGTCGACCATGGTGGGGTCGGCCCCGGCGCGGTCGAGGGCCACGGCGTCGAGCACCCAGATCCCGAGCACTGCGGTGTACTGCTCGAGGGCCGAGACGATGGCGACGCGAAACAGCAGCCATTGTCGGTGGAGCCAGCCCCCCAGCTTGTGGCCGAAAGGGTCGGCGGCTAGGAATCGGAACAGCAGCCACTCGACCCGGCGGGTGAAGGGCCGGGTGTCGATCCCCTGGGCGGCCAGGTGGTCGAGCACGTGGTCGTGGGAGCGCCCGTGGATCGTCTCCTGGCCCATGAACCCCCTGACATCCGCGCGCAGCGCATCGTCGGTCACCAAGGGCAGCACCTCGCGGAAGACGTCGACGAACCAGCTCTCGCCTGCCGGCAGCAAGAGGTGGAGCACGTTGATGGTATGGGTGGTCTGCGGGTCACCGGGGATCCACTGCAGCGGGGTGGTGTCCCAGTCGAACCCGACCCGGCGCGCCCTGATGGGCTGGTCGGACGGAGGCCGGTAGGTAACTGTCTTGGTCATGGAGCTACCTCCTTGTCAGGGAAAGGCTCATAAGGGAAAGGACGTCGATGCATGCGAGGCGGCGGACCGCCCCTGGAGTCAGCCGGGCTGCCAGCTGGGAGAGCCGGGCTTCGGCGCCTACCGGCACCACCGCCCGGTTGGAGTCGATCGCCTCGAGGACCGAGGCGGCGACCCGTGCCGGGGTCAGGCCGCGCCGCGAGTAGATGCGATCAGCCCATTCGCGCCGATCCGCCTGTTCGGCGGCCGACATACCCACGTAGCGGGTGGAAAGGGTGATCGGGGTGGCGGTGAATCCAGGGCAGATGGCGCTGACCCCGACTCCGTGGCGGGCCAGCTCGGCCCGGAGGCACTCGGCCAGCATCAGCGTGGCGGACTTGGTGGTGGCGTAGGCTCCCCAGCAGCTCGACGGGCCAAGCGCCGCTGCCGACGCCACGATGGCGAGGTGGCCTCCCCGGCCCCGCTCGACCAGTCGGCGCCCGAAAAGGCGAGCCCCGTGGATTACCCCCCAGAGGTTGACTGCCAGGATCTGCTCCCAGTCCTCGACGGTCGTGTCCAAGATCGGCCCGGCCAGGGCGATGCCGGCGCACAGCACCACCACGTCGGGTATGCCGACCTCGGCGTCCAACGTCTTGGCGAGTGATTCCATGGCGTCGCCGTCTCCCACGTCAACCTCGACGGCCCGGGTGTGGGCGGCGCCGGCCAGGGAGCAGAGCCGGGCGGTGCGCTCGGCACCGGAGGCGTCGAGGTCCACCGCCACCACGTGGTCGCCGCGCCTGGCCAGCGCGACTGCGGTCGCCCTGCCGATGCCCGACGCGGCCCCGGTGACCAGCGCCAGCTCCGGCCGCCGGGCCCGGTCAGGGTTCGACAGACCATCAGCCACGGCTGGCCTCGAGACCGGCATCCACCCAGCGCTTGACCAGGTCGGCCACCGAACCGGGGTCGGTCACCACGACCCAGTGGCCGCCCGCGAGCTCGTGGCGCTGCAACTGCGGGGCGACCTCCTCGAGGCCTTCGAGCATCACCGGGGTCACGAACGGGTCCGATAACGGTACGATCAGCTGGACGGGGACAGTGGTGCGCAGCCGGCGGGGCCTGCTCATAGCCCGCCAGATGTTGGCGCGGTACAGCGCCAGGCCGTGGCGCCCGTCCGCAGACAGGCTCGGCGCCGGCCAGCCCAGGCCGGAGGGGACGTGCTGGCTGCGGGCGAACAGGCCGGGGGCGGCGCCGATCGCCCTGAAGGACAGGCGGGGCAGCACCGGCAGGTGGAAGAACCAGACGTAGGACGACCGGATCGCCTGGCGGCCAGCTCCGAGCGGGTGGCGCAGCGGGGCGCTCCGGGCCCAGTGGCCCACGTGGTCCAGCAGCGGCCCCGAGATCGAGGTGAAGGTGGCGATCCGAGCCGAGGTGTCAGGCCGGGTCACCGCTTCCCAGCCCTGTATGGAGCCCCAATCGTGGCCGACCAGGTGGACCGGTCGGCCCGGACTGGTCGCGTCGATGACCGCCCGCAGGTCGCCCACCAGGTGCTCCAGCCGGTAGGCCGCGATCCGGCGCGGGATGGTCGACGACCCGGCGCCGCGGACGTCGTACGCCGTCACCAGGTACTGCCGGGCCAGGATCGGCGCCACCCGGTCCCAGACCTGGGAGGTGTCCGGGTAGCCGTGGACCAGCAGCACCGGCGGGCTTGCGGGCGCTCCCCACTGGCGGACGGACAGCCGGACTCCACCGTCCCCGGTGACGGTGGACCGGCGGGCCGCCCCGGCGGGCGACGCTGCGGGACCGTGGATCATGCCGCCGGCACCTCGCCCGCCAGGGCCGGCGGGTCGTCGGCTCGCGCCGGGCCCGCCGGGACGTCCGCTCGCGCCGTGGCTTCGACTCCGGCCGGGCGCGGGACGTCCACTCCGGCCGGGCGCGGGACGTCGGCTCCCGCCGGCGCCTCGACTCCCTCTGGCGGGCGGCCGGCTGCCTGCTGCCGGCCCCGGAGGTGGGGCACGTCGTCGTCCAGCCAGTAGGCGTCGCCAGGGGTGACCACCAGCAGCTCCTCGAACTTCACCCCCACGTCGCCGAAACCCAGGTGGGGCTCCACCGCCCACAGGCCGGGCACGGGCGGGTGGTCGCAGCGCCGGGCGTCGGACCACAGCGGCGACCACCCTTGACCAGCGGCGACCAGGCTCCGGCGGACCAGGGACTGCAGGCTCCGGGTGCCGAATCCGGCGACCACGCCGCCGCCGGACCCGCCCCGCAGGGGGAACACCTGGTGGGCCAGCACGCGCCGGGGGTACACTTGGTGGCGGTTGTCGAAGCCCTGCCGGGTCGCCAGGCGGTCCACCTCGAGGTAGATCTGGCGCAGAGCTCGCCCCTGTCGGACACACTCCAGTATCAGGTCGCGGTGCTCTGCCAGGTCGCCGACCATCTGGGCCACCACCGGGTTCGCACCCAGGGCGCCCGAGTAGCCGATGTCCGCGGTGGCCCCACCCACGATCGGCGCGCAGTCCAGGATGAAGGCCATCCCCTCCTCGAGGCGCCGCCCAGTCGGGAAGAAGGCCAGCGGGGTGCGAAAGCCCCGGAAGGCAGTCCGGTCGCCGAACCAGGCGAAGGGCACGTGGAACCAGTCATCGACGCCCCGGGCGACCAGCCAGCTGCGCAGCCGACCGGCCGCCTCCCGCTCGGTCACCCCTGGCTCCAGGGAGGCCGCCACCGCCTCGGCACCCACGTAGGCCAGGCGTTGGGCAGCTCGGAAGTTGGCGATGTCCTCGTCGGTAGGGAGCCAACCCCGGCGGCCGCTCCTGGTGGGGAGCCACCCACGGCGGCCGCTCCAGCTCGGGGGGCGGGCTCTCACGTCCGCTCCCCTCGTCCCTCGGCAGCGGGGCAGGGCCGGGTGGCCCGGTCGAAGGCAGCCGCCAGCTCGGCGGCGTAGTGGCCGATGTCGAGGTCTCGCTGTCGGGCCAGCCGCACCGGGACCGCGTCGATCGCCCCCCGGATGGCGAAAGCCATCGAGCCTGGGTCGAACTGGCCCAGCTCGCCTGCCTCCTGGAAGGACCGCAAGAGGCCCTCCAGCGGGGCCACGAGGGCGTCCAGGGTGTCGCTGTCGTACATCGGCTCGCCGCCAGGGTCCCTCGCGTTGGCGAAGATCTCGTACAGGGCGATCATGTGGGAGGGGTAGCGGGCCATGAAGTCGAGGTTGGCCTCGATGTAGGTGCGCAACATGCCGGCTCCGGTGCTCTGGGCCAGGACCAGAGGCTGCACATGCTCGACGCCACGCCTGATCACCTCGTCCCAAGCCGCTTGGACCAGGTCCTGCTTGTCCTTGAAATGGTAGGTGAGCACCCCCTTGGTGGTGCCGGAGCGCTCGGCCACCCGGACCAGGGACGCCTGGGCGTAACCGACCTCGGCGATCGTCTCGATGGCCCCGGCAACCAGTTGGGCCCGGCGGGCCTGCTCGATGAAGGTCGACTGCTTTGGACTGCTTGGTTCACTATCAGACATAGTGGTCTAAGTATAGACCAGACAGTCCAAAAGCGCAAGCGTCAAGTCCTGGCCAGCGGGCCCGGGAGGGGCTCAGCGGGGCCCGGGAGGGGCTCAGCAGTCCAGGCTGGCGCCGGCGGCGACGCAGATCTCGTGGATGCGTGAATCGCCCAGGGCGCCAAGGCGTCGGACCAGCATGCCCTGCGGGAACGGCTGCAGGTTGTCGAAGCTGGCGACCGACTCGAATCGGATGCCTTCCGGGGGGCCAAGTGGCAACTCGCTCGGGAGGTTCCGGATGCGGGTGGTCACTGGGGCCACCAGCACCCGCCGCATCACCTGGTTGGCGCCGTCGCGACTCACAACCAGGTAGGGCCGGCCCTTCTCGTCGGGCGCCTCACCCCACCACAGCTCACCCCGGGCTACCACCACCGCTCCCAGGGCTCGTCCTCTATCGACCGGACTGCCAGGCGAGTAGCATGGGCCAGCTCCTCCTCGCTTTCGGGGAGCATGTCGAACGCCTGTCTGTAGCGCTGATCCACGGCCAGGCGAGCCCTGGACCGGACCACCGCCTCGAGACCGTACCGCACGGCTGCAGAACGACTGGGGAACTCTCCGGTGCCTACCAACTCGTCTACCCGGTGGATCAGATCATCAGGGAGCTTCACCGCAATTTGCGTGGTCATGCCAGAAGTATACCCTTTGGCACCACCCAACCTCCAAGCGCAAGGGTCCTCAGCGGTGGCGAAGGTGGTCAGATTCGGCGAGTCGGCGATGCAGCCCTACCCTCGCCCGGGCGCGCCGGGACCGGCATCTAATGGTTTCTAAGGCCGGGTCTGAGCTGGGACCCTACTTGGGTGGGCGTGGAGGGGGTCGAACCCTCATGCCCGAAGGCCACGGATTTTAAGTCCGCTGTGTATGCCATTCCACCACACGCCCAACCCCGGCGATGTTAGCGCAGCTCCTTCACGAAGCTGAGCAGCCCAAGCCCGGCTGACGGCTCCCAGTCCCGCTCGCGCGCCCTCCGAAACCCTGCCCGGAGGTAAAGCCGGTGCGCGGCCACCATCACGTCGGTGGAGAACAGCGCGATCCCCACGCGGCCGTCCGCACGGGCGCGCTCGACGCAGGCGGCCAGAAGGGCGGCGCCGACACCACCGCGCTGGGCACCGGGGGCCACGGCCAGCATCCTGATGCCGGCCTCACCGGGGCGCAGCATCTCGGCCAGAGGCGAGGACGCGTCCCGGACATATGCCACCGAGCCCGCCACCACGCCGTCGCGCTCGGCCACCAGCACCACCGAGCCGAGCGCCCGGCCGGCCACGTCGGCGAGCTCGGCGGCGTAGTCGTCGCCGAGCCGGGTGCCGGCGACGTCCCGGAAAGCCTCCACCGTCAGGGCGCCCACCACGTCGTGGTCGTCGGGGCGGGCCTCGCGCACGCACAAGCCCCCTTCGCCATCGATCTTTGGAGGAATATGGCTCTCCTCGCCGTCCCCTCCGTGCCCACTCCCGTCTCGCGCTCTCACGCCAAGGCGCAGCGCCCGCGGTCGACAACCACGTCGCCCCGGTGGCTCTCCGTCCGGAACGTGGCCCCGTCGCCCTCGACCCAGATCGAGGTGCTGAGGGTGTCCCCTGGGTACACCGGGGCAGCGAAACGGCCCTCCATCGCCCGCAGGCGTCCAGGGTCCGACCGGCACACGGTGTGCAGCAGCGCCCTCCCTGCGAACCCCCACGTGCAAAGGCCGTGCAAGATGGGGCGCTCGAAGCCGGCCCGTGCAGCGTAGGCGGGGTCCGAGTGCAGGGGGTTTCGGTCGCCGCAGAGCCGGTAGAGCAGCGCCTGGTCGGGGCTGGTGGCATAGCTCACCACCTCGTCGGGGGGCCGCGCGGGGACCTCCGGGGGGACAGCGCCCTCCTCGGATGGCCCTCTGGGGCCACCCCAACCCCCCTCGCCCCGGATGAAGGCGGATGCCCGGTTGGTGAACAGCCAGCGGCCCGAGGCTGCGTCGGTCGAGCGCGCCTCGCTCACCACCAGGGCGCCGGAGCCCTTGTCCCAGATGCCCACGATCGTCGAGGCGCTGGACACAGTCGCGGCCACGGGTAGCGGGCCTGCCAGCTCCAAGTGCTGCTCGCCGTGGACGAGCATCGCCGGGTCGTAGCTCCCGACCACCGAAGGCGGGGGCCGGCGGGGGCCACCCAGCACCGCGAAGGTGGGCAGGACGAGCTGTGCCACCCCCTCGCTGTCCTCGGTGGTGAAGGCGAGCTCAGCCGTCCCTGCTCCAACGGCCAGGGCGTACAGGATGCAGGCAGAGAAGTCCCAGCTCCAGGTCACGGGAGGTCCGGTGGCACCAACCGCCGCTGGGTCGATGGGCACAAGGGCTAGCGCGACGCCGGCTCGGGGAGCAGCCAGCGATGCAGGTAGGAGGGGGCGCGCTCCTCCCACTCCTCGGAGGTGATGGCGTAGCGCAAGTGGTCCTCCCACACCCCGGCGATCTGGAGGTAGCGCAGCGCTAGCCCCTCCTCGCGCAGGCCGAGCTTCTCCACCACCCGCCGGCTCGAGGCGTTGCGCGGGATGATGGAGACCTGGACCCGGTGCAGCTCCAGCATCTGGAAGGCAAAGCGCAGCACCACCACCACCGCCTCCGGGGCGTATTCCTGCCCGGCCAGGGCCTGGTCCATCCAGTAGCCGGCGTAGGCGTTCTGGAACGGGCCGCGCTGGACCGACGACAAGTTGATCTCGCCGATCAGGCGCAGGGGCTCGCGGGTGCTGGAGCCGATGAAAATGCCGAACCCGTAGCCGGTGCCGAGCTGGCGCTCACGCTCGCGCACCCCGCAGCGGGCGATGAACGCCCGCCGGTCCTCGACGACGTCGCCTGACCCAGGCGGCGGGGTGGGCTCCCAGGGCTCCAGCCACCCCTGGCAGCGGCGCCTGACCTCCCTCCAGCGTTCGAAGTCGTGCGCGACCAGCGGCCGGAGTATGACCCGTCGGCCCAGGAGTTCGATCGAGCGCGTGGCGAGCACCCCCGGATGATACAGAGGGTGGGCCACCCGCGCTGGCGCGCCACCTCTAGTGCTGCTCAGCACTACGCCCAGCTCAAACCTGCCGGGCCAACGAGGCCCTGGCCCACCAGCACCCAGCTGACCCCCTCGTCCGACGACGCGTAGACATCGCCGAGCGCGCTCACGAGGGCAGCCTCTCCACCGCCGACAGCCAGCCAGCGGGTGTCGATATTGCCTCCCAGGTCCTCTGGCAACCCTCCCCGGCAGCGCTGGAAGCGCCCCCAGCCGTCGAGGGGAGCACGGTAGAGGCCAGCGTTGCCCCCGCGCGGCCCGCTCGACGCGGACATCAGCACGGTGTCGCCCGCGACCGCCACGGCCCGGCTGTAAGGGGTGGGGAGCCCCTCGTCCCGAAGGCGCCAGGACGTGCCACTGTCCCTGCTGATTGCCAGTCCGTCGGCGCAGGCGGCGAGCACCAGGCCTGGCTGGTAGGGCCGGGGGCAGATGACCTGGTGGACATCGGCGTGCAGGTCCAGGGTCGCCGACCAGGAGGCGCCACCGTCGCTGGAGCGCAGGATGCCACCCACGTGCACGTTCACGAACCAGGTCCCGTCGCCTGCCACTGCCAACGACCGCACGTCCGGTGGGCCGCCACTGGGCGTGTACCACTGCTCCCTCGTCGGGGCGTGCGCGAACTCAGGGAACGCATCGATGTGGCCCGCTCCGTCGATGCGGCCCAGGAAGGCCCCGGCCGTGCCCAGCAAGGGGCCACCCGGCGTGGCGGGGGCCAGGCAGGTCAGGCGCTCATCCGACGAGGATGCCAGTGCCCAGCCCCCCTCGGGGAAGCGCTGCCAGACCTGGTGGCCATCGACCAGCGCCCACAACGTGGTGCCATCGGGGACCACGGCGTCGATCCCGTGCCCGCCCAGCTCCGTCCGCCACGCCCCAGGGCCGTCGGACAGCTTCACCCCGTCCGAGCTGGCGACCACGAGCACCCTGCCCATGGTAGCTCGGAGGCCTGTGGCTCGAACTTGGGGCAATAGAGAACGCTGAGCGTTCTCTATTGCCCCAAGTTCGTGTGGAGGGCGCCTCAACGGGCCCGGCGGAGGCCCACGGCCATGCCTTTGGCCCACCAGCGCAGGTAGAGGGGCAGCCAGCGCCTGAAATCGAAGTGGCTCTCCCCCGCCGTCCGGCCGTACCAGGTGACCGGGATCTCGGCCATGGGGTAGCCCCCTGCATACGCTTTGACCGACAGCTCCAGCGCCACCTCGAAGCCACCGGTGCTCTCGATGCTCACCTTGTCCAGGAACTCTCTGGCATACAGCTTGTAGTTGTTCGTCGGATCCCGGATCGGCATGCCCCCCACTCGGTGCAGCAGCATCCCGGCAGCCCTGCTGGCCAGGGCCTTGGCACGCGGGCCGCCGACCTGGGAACCGCCAGGGGCGTAGCGGCTCGCTGCCACCACCACCGCTCCTGTCTCCGCCAGGGCAACCATCTCGTCTGCAATGCGGTGGTCGTCAGACCCGTCTGCCATCCCCACCAGGACATAGCGACCCCGTGTGGCCGCTATGCCGGATCGTATTGCGTTGAGGGCGCCTCGGCCCAGGTCGTTGCGGTGCAGGCGCACCGAGGCCAGCTCACCCAGGAGCTCGCGCACCACGGGCACGGTGTCGTCCTCGTCGAAGTCGTACACGACCACCACCTCGTGGGGAGTGGCCACCTGAGCCTCTATGGATCGCAGGACCGAGGCAATGGTGGCTCCCTCGTTGAGCACCGGGATGACCACCGAGAGCGGGAGCGGCGAGGGGCCCCCGTCCTCGCTGCTCACAGGCGACCAGCCTGCAGCTCCTCGTCGACCCAGGCGATCACCTCGTCCAGCATCTCGTCCAGGGTGGCGCTGGCGGTGAAGCCGAGCACCTCCGCGGCCTTGGAGACATCTGGCACCCGCCTGGCCACGTCGTGGGCATAGGGCTCGTCGTGCACCAGGTGCAGGGGCGCGTCGCCGCGGACCTTGCGCCAGATCGCCTCGGCCAGCTCTTCCACTGTGGTCCCGGTGGCCGTGGACAGGTTGAAGTCCTGGTTCAGGGCGTCCGGGGACTCCATGGCGAGGCGGATCCCCCTGGCCAGGTCGCCCCCGTAGGTGTAGTGGCGGACCTGGGTGCCGTCACCCAGGATGTGGAGCGGGTCCTGGCCGGCGAGGACCTTGTGGACGAGGTCGGGCACCACGTGGCTCATCGCCAGCTTGACGTTGCCCGACATGACGCTGACATCTCGAAGCGCCCGTCGCTCGCCCACGCCCACGCAGTTGAACGGCCGCACGATCGTGTAGGGCAGGCCGTGCTGCTCCCACGCGCCCTTGGCAAAGTACTCCGATGCGAGCTTGGAGAAGCCGTAGGTGGAGCGGGGGGGCGGGCAACCGAGCTGGGCGCCCTCCGGGGTCGGGAACACCTCGGCCGACTCGTAGACCATCGAGGACGACACCACGACGATCCGCTCCAAGCGCCCGGCTCGGCGGGCTGCGATAGCCGCGTCGAAGGTGGAGGCCAGGATCCGCTCGTTCTCGGCGAGCAGGTCGTAGGCGAAGGCGTGGAAGTAGCTGATCCCGCCGATCATCGCCGCCCCGGCCACGACCTGGTCCACGTCGGCTGCCAGCTCGCGCATGGTGGAGGGGTCTGCGGCGTCTCCCTCGACAAGGGTGAAGGCTGGGTGGGCACTGAAGGTGCGCGAGACGGAGCCATATTTCGAGAAGTTGTCGAGGCCCAACACCTCCCAACCGGCATCGAGGAGCTCCGGCACCAGGTAGCCGGCTATGAAGCCGGCCGCCCCGGTGAGCAGCACCCGCCTCAGAGGAGGATCTCCCCCGACGTGAGGCCCCAGATGTCCACTACCCGCCGGTCCGAGAGGTCCAGGCCTGCGTAGACGGCATGGGGGGCGCCGATCACCACTGCGTCTGCCCCTGCCAGCGCGGTCTCGAGGTCGACGATGTCGGGCGCCTCCACGTAGGGGTCGGTACAGGCGACCTTGGCCCCCGCAAAGGCCAGGAGCCTGCGCAGCTTGTAGCTGAGCGACGCCCGGATGTCGTCGGACTCGGCCTTGAACGCCATCCCGAGGATTGCCACGGATCGGCCGCGCAACGACCCGGACTCCTCCAGCACCCTGACCACCACCTCGGGAAGGCCTTCGTTGACCAGCATCGCGGCGTGGCCGAGCACGAAGCTGCTCCGGCTGAAAGCGCTCAGCTGCATGGTGTCCTTCAGCAGGCACGGGCCGGCTGCGAAGCCCGGGCCGGGGAGGTCCTGGGCGCGGGGGTAGCCGTCCCGGATGGCGTGGAGGATCCGGTCGTAGTCGAGGCCTGCTTCCTGGGCTATGACGAAGAACTGGTTGGCGACCGCGAACTTCAAGTACCGCCAGCTGTTGGTGAACAGCTTGGCCAGCTCGGCCTCCCTGGTGGTGACGCGCACCGTGGTCGCGCCGAGGGATTCGAAAAGCGCTGCGGCTCGCTCGGCCGTGGCGTCGTCGTCCGCGCCCACTATCTGGGGAAGGGTGGTCAGCTCCTCGATGGCCCGGCCCTCCGAGATGCGCTCCGGGCAAAAGGCCACGTCCACACGCGCCCCGCGCTCGGCGAGCACCCGCCTCACCCAGTCCGTGGTCCCCGGATAGGCGGTCGAACGCAGGATGACCAGGCTGCCAGGCGCCAGCCAGGGTGCGATGTCGTCGATCACCCTGTCGAAGACCGAGAACGTCGGGTTCAAGAACTCGTCGATAGGAGTGCCGACGACGAGTATCACCGCCTGGGCGCGCTTGATCATCGAGGCGTCTGCCGACAGCTCCAGGCGGCCGGTGGCCAGGACCTCGGCGAGAAGCTCCGGGCCACCTACCTCGATGAAGGGCATCCGGCCTGCCGCCACCTGGGCCATCTTGGCCTCGTCGAGGTCGTAGACGCCGACGCGCTGCCCGCTCCGGGCCATCGTGAGCGCCAGAGGGAGCCCCACGTGGCCACAGCCTCCGACTATGCACACGTCCAGCCCGTGGCCTGAATGTGCCTCCCGAGCCGGCATAGGGGCGGCCTCCACGAGCGCGATAGCCTAACTGATCCACCAGCTGAATGAGAGCAGATGGACCACGCCCGCCCACAACAGGACCGCTTCGGGGATCGGGGCCAGGCCCTGGGCCAGGACCTCGGCCAGGAGGCGGTTGCCTGGCGGGGGCTGATGTGGGCGGTGGACCGGCTCGCCGAGGCAACCGCGGAACCGGACCGGGAACGCGACCGGGGCGGGCACCAGGCGGGCGGGCACCAGGCGGGCGGGCACCGGCCGGGCGCTCCCGCCGACGCCTGGCCGGCTGACGCCTCCCAGGACCACGAGCGCTACCGGGCCTGGCTGGCGAACCGACCAGGGGGTGCGCCGGGATCGGCCGGCACTGGCGGGCCCAGCTTTTCCGTGGTGGTCCCGGTGTTCAAGACCGACGGCTGGGTACTCGAGCGCTGCGTCGAGTCAGTCCGCGCCCAGACCTGGGCCGGCTGGGAGTGCTGCATCTGCGACGACGGCTCGGGGGATCGTGACCTTTCGAGGTACCTGCGCCGGCTGGCTGCTCGGGACGGGAGGGTCAAGGTGGCGGTGCTGGAGCGCAACGAGGGCATCTCGGCTGCGACCAACCGGGCGCTTTCGATGGCCACCGCCGACTTCGTGGCCCTGCTGGACCACGACGATGAGCTCACGCCCGGCGCCCTGGCCGCCGTGGCAGGCGGGTTGGCCGACCATCCTTGGGCCGATGTCGTCTACACCGACGAGGACAAGCTGGACGCCGAAGGCCGGCCCTTCGGGCCACGATTCAAGCCCGACTGGTCCCCCGACTACCTGCTGACCACTCCCTACATGGGCCACCTCCTGGTTATCCGGCGGAGCCTGCTGGGGGAGCTGGGCGGGATGAGGGCCAAGATGGACGGGAGCCAGGACTACGACCTGATGCTGCGGGCCACCGAGCAGGCCCGGTCGGTCCTGCACGTCCCCGAGGTTGCCTACCACTGGCGGGTGGTGCCCGGCTCTGCTGCGGGTGACTCCAGCGCCAAGCCCTGGGCCTACGCGGCGAGCGGCAGGGCGCTCACCTCGGCCCTCCGCAGACGGGGGGAGGACGCCCAGCTGGAGCCGGGGCCGATGCCCGGGATGTGGAACGCCCGGCGCAGGCTGGCCCCAGAGGTCTCGGTGAGCGTCGTGGTGTGCGCCTTCGGAGGGGCGCGCCAGCTTCGGACCTGCGCCGACGGCTTGGCAGGCATGGGCGCCCTTGTGGGCTCGGGAGAGGTGGTCGTGGGCTCGGTGGGGGCGGTGCCGGGCTGGGCGGCCGAGTGGGGGGTGGGCGCCTTGGGGGCAGGCGAGGTGGTCGTCGCCGCTCCGGCGCACCCCGACCTGGAGGCCCGGGCACTGCTCGGACAGCTCACCCGGCGCCGGGGGTCGAGGGTGGTGACCGGGTCATCCCCGGTCATCGCTTGCAACCTCGCAGCCCGGTCGGCTCGGGGGGCGCTGGTGCTGTTCCTGGACGCGGGGGTCACCCCCGCTCCCGGCGGCTGGCTGCAGGCGATGGCCGAGCACGCCGTGCGCCCCGAGGTCGGCCCGGTGGGCGCCCGCCTTCTCACGCCCGGAGGCCTGGTGCGCCACGTCGGCCTCGTGCTCGGCCTCGGGGGCCTGCCGGCGGCCCCGGTACTCGAGGGCCTTCCCGCCTCCGAGTACGGTTACCTGGAGGCAGCCCGGGTCACCCGCAACTGGAGCGCTGTCTCCGGCGCCTGCCTGATGATCTGCCGGGAGCTCCTGGCGGACCTGGGCTACCTGGACGAGGAGATGGGGCCCTGGGCGGATGTCGACTTGTGCCTGCGTGCCGGGGCGGCAGGCCGGCGGACCGTGCTGTGCTCACTCGCCGAGCTGACGGCGGACCTCCCACCGACGGGAGTGGGGAGTGGTTGGGGGCAAGGTGGTGCAAGATTCCTTGAAAGATGGGGGGAGGTGGTCCGGGCCGGGGACCCGTACTCCAGCCCGCACATGAGCCGGCTCCGGCCGGAGTGTTTGCTGCCCGAGGACAACGAGGAGGAGGCCGCACGATGGAACGAGCTGATCTCGACGCCCGAGCGATGGTCGAGGAGCTGAGGGCCGAGGTGGCCGGGCGGGCGTGGGCGCCGACGCCTCGACCTCCCTCGGAGCTTCGCCCTATGGTCGCCGACCCCGGCTTGGCCTACCTCCACCGGCACTGGGCGCTGCGCCGGACCCTGGAGCCCTCCCGGAGGCGCATCCCGGCGCCCGGGCCCCGAGGGGTGCTCAAGGTGCTGGTCAACCGGCTGACTTTTGGGTCCCTGGCGCCTTACCTGGACGAGGAGCAGGAGCTGCTGGCTCACGCGGTGCGACTTTTGGACGCATTGGCCCGGCGCTGCGATGCGATCGTCGAGGCGCAGGCAGCCGAGTTGGACGCGCTGCGCGCCGACATGGTAGAGCTGGCCGCCCGACTCGAGAGCCGTCGGTCCAGCGAGGATGGCTGAGGCCCGGGTCGCCCTCGTCACCACGGCGTGGACCGGTTGCGACGAGACTGGTTGCGACGAGGCTGCCTTCTTGGTGCGGAGGGTGGCGGCGGCGCTGGCGATGGAGGCCGAGGTCACGGTGGTCCTGGCCAGCGGCCACCGGGGGGCGACCCTCGAATGCGCCGACGGGGCATTCAGGGTGCTGAGGGTCGAGTCGCGCCCACCGCAGCGCCGTCGGGCCGACATGCTCGAGGCCGCCATCGCCGCCGGCGCCGGGCCTCGCATGCCTGCCGGGACCCCTCCGCCGGTCCCTCCGCCGTTGCCTTCGCCTGTGCCTTCGCCTGTGCCTTCGCCGGTCCGAGCCGAGCTGCGGCGCTTGCGCGGAGGCTCGGCGGCTGTTCCTGGGCTGCTGCGCTCCCTCGCTCCCGACGTGGTGGTCGTCGCTGAGCACCGGCACGAGCTGGCGGCGCTCCGGGCCGGGGAGGTCACGGGGTGCCGGCGCGCAGCCTTGCTCCCGCTGGCGGTCGACGACTTGTCGCTACGGCTGAGCCTGGCCGACGGCGTGGGGGATGGCTGGGACGCCATCTGTGCCACCAACGCCTTCGAGGCCGACCTGCTCCGGAGCTCGCTGGGGCCCGACGCCCCGGTCCACAACCTGGGCGTCGCCCTGGAGCTGCCCCTCGGAGAGGGGGGCTCGGGCGTGGGGGGCTCGGGCGTGGGGGGCGAGATCGAGCCCGCCTCGGGGTTGGTCGTGCTCGACGACCCGGAGCGCCGGCCGGGCCTGTACCCGATTTGCCTCGCTCCCGAGGTAGCCCATCTGGGGTTGCGGTTCCCCGCTCTCACCATGGCCGTGGTGAGGCCCCGAGACTCCGTCATCGTGAGGGGGCGGTCCCGCCGAGTCGAGGGCCCAGTCGATCGGGCGGCCCTGTGGCGCCTGGTGGCAGGCGCTGCTGCCACCCTCGACTTGCGCCCTACCCGCCTGCTCGCCCGAGAAGTCCTCGAATCGCTCCTGCTCTCGACCCCGGTCGTCGTGCCAGCAACCTCCGGTTCGGCCCGGCGGCACGTCCAAGACGCCAACGGTGGCCTGTGGTACCGGAGCCCCGAGGAGCTGGCCGCTTGTGTGCAGAGAGTCCGGAGCGCCGACCTCAGGAGCGCCCTCGGGGCCCAGGGTCGACGCTGGGCGGCGGCCACGCACGGTGACGAGGAGTCCTTCGTCAGAGCGACGCGGTTGGCGGTCCTGGGTGGCTCAGCCCCGACCGGGGCGGGCCTGCGAGCCCCGGAGCAGGAATCGAGGGATCGAGACCACGAGTAGGACCGGGATGGCCACGTCGCCGATCAGGCTCTGGCGCAACAGCGTCGAGTCGTACCTCCCAAATGTAAGCGAGTAGACCACCGGCGCGGCCAGCACTACCCAACAAGCCCACCAGGCCCACCGATCACCCCGACGGAACGGTATCGCCAGGATGGTGAGGAAAAGGCAAGCATGTCATGGCCGAAGGTTTCGACCGGGTCACGGTGGCCCAGGTGGCCGCGCGGGCCGAGGTGGCGGAGAAGACCATCTACAACTACTTCCCAACCAAGGGCGACCTGTTCTTCGATGAATCCGGTACCGTCCTCAACCGGCTCCTGGAAGCCATTCGCCAGCGGGAGCCGGGGGAGTCAGCCATCGCCGCCGTCCGCGGGCTGCTGGCCGCGCTCCCCGAGCATGTGGAGCGCCGACGCCCGCCAAGACCCTCGGCTCGGTTCTTGGCGGTCATCACGCAAAGTCCGACCCTGCAAGCCGCCCAACGTGAGATGTTCTCCCGCTTTGAGGTCGCACTCACGCGGCAACTTGCCGAGGAGCCGGAGCCAATCAGCACGCAGTCGAACCATTCGTTGCCGCCGTCGCGCTGGTCGGGATCCTCCGCTCCCGCTTCGTCGCCCCAGGGGGAAGCGGCAGCCTCGTCGAAGCCCAAGCCCAGCTGCGGCGTCGCACCGATGCCGCGCTCGACCTGCTTGAGCGAGGCCTCTCCGACTACGTCGTGGCCGCGGAACGTGGGGTGTCCGGGCTCTAACGCCCTACGAAGCGGGCTTTTCCTGGGCCGTGCTGGAAGAACGACTGGATGCCGATCGCCGCGTCCTCGGTGGCAAACGCCTCGCCGAACGCCCGGCTCTCCATCGCCAGGCCATCGGCGAGCGAGCTTGCCGAGCCCTCGTCAATCACCCGCTTGGCTAAGGACTGGGCCACCACCGCCCCTCTGGCCAACTCGCCCGCCCATGCCAGGGCCTGCGCGAGGACCTGGGTGTCGGGAGTCACCCGGTCCACCAGGCCAATCCGGAGCGCCTCCTCGGCCCGGACGTGGCGACCGGAGAAGATCAGGTCCTTGGCCTTGGACGGCCCGACCAGGCGCGGGAGTCGCTGGGTCCCGCCCCCGCCGGGAATGATACCCAGGCCGATCTCCGGCAGGCCGAGCTTGGCTCCCTCTCCGGCCACCCTGAAGTCACAGGCCAGGGCCAGCTCACAACCCCCCCCGAGCGCGTAGCCGTTCACGGCCGCCACCACCGCCCTCGGGAAGCCGGCCAGAACGTCGAGGACCTGGTGGAATCGGGCAGCAACCTGGCTGGGTTCGCCCACGGCGCCGAACTCGGTGATGTCGGCCCCGGCGGCGAAGATGCGCTCACCGCCCCAGACCACCACCGCCCCAGGCATGTCGCCGACCATGTCGGCTAGGGCCTGCTCCAGCTGACGGAGCATCTCCGCGGAGAGAGCGTTCATCTTGGGACGCTCCAGACGGATGAGCGCCACACCGTCGTCGCGACGCTGCAGCGACACAAACCGTTCAGGGTCTTCGGACATAGTGGCACGCTACCGTTCCGAGTTCTGTCTCCTCTGTCACTCCACTGGGAGCAGGAACAGTCCTTAGGACCTCTCGTTGCGGGGTGGCCGTGACGGTCCTACGCGGCAAGCGGGTGCCCCGTGGTGACCTGGAACTTACTCCTCTTTGGACTTCTTCGGCCCACCGCGGCGTACTGTGGTTCATCGGCCATGGTACCTCAGCGCTGGCTGGACAGGGCTGCATCGACAGCTGCCGCCATCGCCTGGCGAGAGCGGGACAACCCGAGGCAGTCCAGGCGGGCCTTTGCCGCCTCGCCCATAGTGAATCGCAGCTGGGGGTCGCTCAGGGCCCGGTGGATGGCGGCAGCCATCACGAGGGGTGCTGGGCTGTCGAGCACCAGGCCGGCTCCCCCCACGGTGTGGGGTACGGCCGCCGCGGCGTGGGCGACGATCGGCAGGCGGTGATTCATCGCCTCCAGCAGGGGAACGCAGAAGCCCTCGTGCTCCGATGCACACACGAAGGCATCGGCGTTGCGATAGTGGGCAGCCAGCTCCCCTGGAGGCACCGAGCCAGGCATGGTCACTGCCTCGCCGAGGCCAAGCGCGGCGGCATAACCGACCAGGGCGTCACGGTAAGCGTCACCAGCCGATCCACCGACGAGGTGCAGGCGAGCCTGGGGATCGTAGGCCTTTCGATACGCCGCAAGGGCCTTGATCAGGTGGTGCTGGCCCTTGTGAGGCGAGACCCGGCCGACGAACAGCAGCTCGGCACCCCGCCGCGTGGACCCGAGTTGCTCCATCGCCGCCGGGTCCACCTCGAAGTCCGGAGCGGTGAGCTTCACCAGTGGGGGGACCACCACCGGCCCGGCGAAACCGACTCTCACCAGCTCGTCGCGGTTGTAGGGCGACGCCGCGAAGCAGGCCGCCGTCACCGGTGCCAGCGCTGCGAGCTGGGACCAGCCGGTCGCCGAGGCCATGCCGAGCTGTGGGCTCCAGCGCTCCACCATTCGTCGGGGGGTGATGTTGTGGAAGTAGACCCACTTGGGCTCGGGACGTGCGGCCAGGAAGTCCGCGACCGGGCTGCCGATCGAGGCCTGGTACAGCAGGACTGCCCCGCGGCGTGGCTTCCCGTAGCTTCGGTACGGCCGGGCTCGCCCCTCGAATCCCGGCCTGACCTCGTCGGCGAAGATCTCCGAGCGCAGGCCCATCTCCAACAGCAGCTCTTGGGTGGCGAGGGTGTGGGCTCCTATCGCGTCCCTGGGAGAGAGCGACGGGACGAACTGGTGGACCGCTGCCGTCAAGGCCAGGGGCGAACGGCGGGACGGGTGGCGAGGACGGCAAAGCTGGCCGGGCCGCTGAGCATGGCGACAGCCCGGGCGAGCGCCGGGTCGGGCGGTGACGGCAGGGGAGCCGCCGCCGTGTCGGCGCTGGCGGGCTCGGCGCTGGCCCCTGCCTCCGGAGCAAGCAGGACCTCGACGTTCGACAGCCCCTCGGACCCCAACAGCCACGCCCACGTGCCCGGGTGCAGCGGCCTGCCGGGCGCGAGGTCGGCCTCGACCAGGCCCGGGCCGTTGCCGTCGAGGCCGACGCGGCGGGCGAGCCATGCGCTCGGCGTGGCGCCGATCACGATCACCGCACCCCCGAAGCTCACCTTTGCGGCGGCCAGGGCAGCCAGCTCCCGCTGCGCACCAGCCTCCAGCCGGTCGACACACCCCGACAGCACCACCCCGCCAAGGCTGGCGTCATCGAGGGCTCGGAGGTGGTCAGCCGCATCAGCCCAACGAACGTCGAGGCCACTGCCTTCCCCGGTTCGGGCCAGAACCGCCTCGTCGAGCAAGTCGGAACGCGGATCGACCCCGTACGCGTCGATCCCGACGCCCACCAGGCGCCACAGGAGCTCACCTGCGCCGCACTCGGCGTGCAGCACGGGGCCCGGCACGCCAGCCAGGCGGTCCGACACCACCTCCGCCCACACTGCCAGGTCCACGCCCGAGCCCCTCTCGGCAACGGAGAGAGCGGCGGGGCGCGAAGTCGAGGCCTCTGCTTCCAGGGCACTCACCCGCTCCTCCAGCAGGCGCACTGTCCGCACCGTGGAGGCCATGAAGCGGTTGAGCTGAGTAGCCAGGTAGTCGAGGTACCAGGCCATCGCCTTGCGCAGGACATGCTTGGCGAAGCTGCCACCCGGGAGGCTGGAAGCAAGGGGGACTTCGACGTCCACATGGGAGACGCTTTCGAGGTGCCGGAGCGCCTCCTCGGTCTCGCGCCCGACCACTCCGACGGGGACCACTTGGGCGAACAGGTCCTCCAGGCGCCGCTCGAAGCTGGGAGGGAATGCCCCTTCGGACCGAAGCCTGCGCACCTCTTGGTCGATCTCCCGTCGGACCTGGTCCAAGCCGTGGTCGGGGGACATGGCAGGGCTCACCGGCCTGCGCCCTGACCGATCTCCTCCACCGCCGCCGGGGGCTCACCGGCCGCCGCCGGGGGCTCCTCCACTGCCGCCGCCGGGGGCTCTCCAGCCTCCAGGTGGACCTGCACGGGCAGCAGCATCTGTCCGGTCACCTGGCTGGGGTTCATCACCTCGAAGTGGTGCTCCTGCTCTTTCCAGTCGTGCACCTCTCCCCCAACCTGGATCCCAAGGGTGATCGCGAACCTCCCGTCGAGCAAAGGGACCGCCTCGAAGTCGAACACCACCTCCCCGCTCCCGTGCAGCTTGCCCAGCCGCACGCCCAGCTGGTCCGTGTTCGACCCGTAGACCAGCTCGCCGTTCCCGTTGAAGATTGAGAGGCTGAACATCGGGTCCGCAACCGCCACCGGCGCCGAGTAGCCGACCCGCACCCTGAGCGGGTCTCCGGATACCAGGTAGGCGCGCTCGACGCTCCGAGCGTGCTCGACCGCTACCTTCCCGATCCGGATCCGGTCCCGGTGGCGCCTCCCAACGGTGCCTCCAGCGACCGGGCGCTCCGGCCCGACCGGGGCCGCATCGACCTCGGCCCCTTCGCCATCCGCCGGCTCGTCCAGCGGGCCCTCCACCGTCTCCCCCGCCCGGAGCAGGCATTCCCGGTAGGTGCGGATCACCTCGCCTGGAGCCCCCTCCCCCACGACCTTGCCGTGGTCGAGCACGAAGGCCCGGCCGCAGATGATGCGAACCGTGTCCGGCGAGTGCGTAACCAGCACGATCGTGCGCCCCTGGGACTGGAAGAGCTGGATCCGCTCCATGCACTTGCGCTGGAAGTTCTCGTCCCCGACCGCCAGCACCTCGTCCACCAGCAGCACGTCGGGCTCGAAGGTGACCGCCACCGCGAAGCCCAGGCGGGCCTGCATGCCCGAGGAGTA
This sequence comes from Acidimicrobiales bacterium, assembly GCA_050744085.1. GTDB lineage: Bacteria > Actinomycetota > Acidimicrobiia > Acidimicrobiales > JAJPHD01 > JAVKSL01. The sequence continues at coordinate 13,840 of JBOGGU010000064.1, read as the reverse complement.
GAACCGCACCTGGTTGTCGATGAACTGGTCCAGCTCGGCAAAGGCCACGATCTCGTCGAAACGGCGCTCCACGTCCTTGCGCCCCATCCCGAGCAGGGACGCGTTCAGGAAGATGTTGTCCCTCCCCGACAGCTCGGGGTGGAACCCCGAGCCCAGCTCCAGCATGGCCGCCAGCTGGCCCCTCACGGTGATGCGGCCCGAGGTGGGCTGCAGGATGGCCGCTATGCACTTGAGCAGGGTGGACTTGCCCGACCCGTTGTGGCCGAGGAGTCCCACCGTCTCGCCCTGGCCGATCTCGATGTCGATGTCCGCCAGCGCCCAGAGGTCCTCGTACGGCATGTTGTTCATGTGGATGATGCGCTCTTTGAGCGAGGTGTACTTCTCGTGGTACAGCCGGAAGCGCTTGGACACCCCCTCGATTTGCACGGCCGGAGTCGCCAAGGCCGCCTACAGCTCCTCGGCGAAGTTGCCCTCGAGCCGCCCGAACACGTGCAGCGCCACGAACAGCAGCACAGCGGAGAAGCCCAGCGCGATCAGCACGTGCCACAAATACCACCAGTCCCCCACGTTTGGGAGGAGCTGGGCGGTCGTGAGCGCGTTCGAGCCGGGCTTCAACGACACACGGGCCGCCGCCGGGAGGCCGCCGAAGGGCTGGGCATAGATCCCCCGCTGGAAGCACAGCACGATGTCGGTCAGCGGGTTGAGCGTGAGGATCCAGCTGGGTATGTGGTGCGCGGTCAGCTTGTCGGCGACCTCGGAGTAGGCGTACACGATCGGCGTGGCCCAGAACCACGCCGCTCCCACCAGGATCTCGATGAGGTGCTGCATGTCGCGCAGGTACACGTTGAGCGCAGCCAGCAGTACCGCCAGCGCAGCGCACAGGACCAGAAGGGTGAACAGGGCCGGCACGACCAACGGCAGGTAGTGGAGGGCGTGCAGGACCGGCTGGTAGCGCATGGCCACCAGCGTTCCTACCAGGATCACCATCTGGAAGAAAAAGAACACCAGCCCAGCGCCGACCGACGCCAGGGCCAGGATCTCCCTGGGGAACGCCACCTTCTTCACGATCGAGGCATTGTTGACCACCGCCCCGGTGGCGTTCATCGTGGCGTAGTTGAACAGGTTGTACACCACCAGCCCGGCCATCAGGAAGATGGCGAACTGCTGGATCCCGTTGCCAAGCACCTTGGTGAACACGAACCAGTAGATGAGCAGGGTGAAAGCGGGGTTGAGCAGGGACCACAAGAATCCCAGCACGCTGGACTTGTACTTGACCTTCAGCTCCTTGCGCACCAGGCCGAGGAAGAGGCTGCGGTAGCGCCACATCTCCCGCAGGCGTGCCCGGACCTTGACGTCGGCTGAGACGACCCTGAGGGCGACGGTATCGGTGACGACCCGAACGGGGACGGCGTCGGATTCGGTCGTGGCCTCCTCGGTGATGGTCACCTGGGCATCGTAGGCGCTGGGGCTGGGGCCGTGGGCGCATGGGTCGGGAGTGGGTCGCTGTCCTGGGGCAAAATGAGCTCAATTTCGCCCAAAGACCAGCTCCCACTCACGCCCGTTCCGCCACCTGGGTCACGAAGCGCTGGTATCGCTGGATCACCACCGGCCACGTGTAGTTGGCCTCCACGTAGGCCCGCCCGGCCTCGCCCAGCGCCCGGCGGAGCGGCTCGTCGGCGGTGAGGCGGTCGAGGATGACCTCGAAGCTGGCGTAGTCGTCGAACCACAGGCCGCCGCCGGAGGCCCGGCAGTGCTCCCGGGTGGGCTCGCAGCGCCCGTTCACCACGACCGGGATGCCCGTGCTCCACGCCTCCACCATGACCAGTGAGAACGACTCCAGCGCAGAGGGCGAGACCAGGGCCGTTGCGCCTTCGAGGATGCCCCATTTGGCCGGCTCGTCGACCGGGCCGGTGACCACGATGTCGCGGTGCTTCGGGGGGGCGTCGACCACGGGGCCGACGAACACCAGGGCCAGCGGGCTACTGGGGCGGCGGCTCTTGTAGGCGAGGAAGGCCTTGGCGAGGAGGTCGGCGCCTTTCGGGCCGTCGACCCGGCCGACGCAGGCCAGGTAGGGGCGGCCGTTGGCGGGGTCCACTTTTCGGTCGCCGGGGAGGCGGTCCACGCCCAGGCCCAGCACGATCTGCGGCCTTTCGGCGCCGCGGAACAGTCGCTGGACCAGGGCCCGCTCGGTGTGGGTGTGGAAGACCAGGCCCCCGGCACTGGCGAACACCTCCCTGAAGACGGGGAGGCGGATGGGGGCCTCGTCGTGGGCCGCGGCGTGCAGGACCGCCCTGGCCTGCAGCCGGGGAACCCCCTTGACCGTCGGGTAGTACAGGTAGGGGTAGAAGGCCACGATGTCCGCGTCGCTCTGGGCCGCCGCCTCCACCACGTCGGGGCAGATCGGCCCCTGCAGGTCGATCCAGCGCTCGGCCTCGGCGGGCGTGGCCGCCTCGGGGCTACGCAGGAGGCGACCCGAGTATGGATGGAAGCCCGGGTCGCGCCCGGCCTTGGACCGCCAGCGGTACACGGTGACGCCCCCCTCGGTGGTCTCGCCGGGGGGAAGTGTGTCCTCCCAGGTCATGGCGTCGGTGGCGCACGTCGTCAGCACCTCGACCTGCCAACCGGCCAGGACGAGGCGCTCGGCGATGTTGCGGGCCGCGGTCTCGGCCCCGCCCACGATCTCGGCCCCGTAGCGGGGGACCACGAACGCCAGCTTCAAGGCGAGGGGGACGCGGGGGGCGCGGTCGTGGGGCCGGGTTCGGCGAACTTGGAAGGATCAATGCCTCTGAGAGTCACTGATCCTTCCAAGTTCGATCCTCGGGCGCCGGGATCCCGGTCAACGGCGCCAGGGCGGCCAACAGCTTGGCCCGCGAGCGGTCCAGGGATAGCTCCTCGAGCCGGGCGGCGGCGGCAAGGGCGAGGGCGGTTCGCAGGGCGTCGTCGGTGAGCACCCGGTGGATTGCGGCCGCCATGGTGAGCGGCGCCTTGTCATCCAGGGCGAGGCCCGCGCCACCGAGGGTCTCCGGTACGGCCGCTGCCGCGTAGGCCACTACCGGCAGGCGGTGGTGCATCGCCTCCAGGAGGGGTACGCAGAACCCTTCGTGCTCCGATGCGCTTACTAGCACGTCGGCGCTGGCGTAGTAAGCCGACAGGACCTCGCCGGAGACCCCCTCGTCGGCGATCTCGACGGCATCGGCGAGGCCCGAGGCAGCGACGAAGCGCCTGAGGGCGGCTGTGTACGCTGGCGCTGCCGGGCGGCCCAGCAGGTGGAGGCGGGCGTGACCGTCATAGACCGCGCGGTAGGCGGCCAGCACCTTCACCAGGTCGTGCTGGGCCTTGTTGGGGGCCAGGCGGCCCACGAACAGCAGGTCCGCGCCGGACTTGGCCCCAGCGAGCCGGTCCATGGTCTCGCGGTCTGGCTCGGCGCCCAGGCTGGCAGGGTTGAACAGGATCGGGGCCACCGCGGTCGACGCGTACCCAGCCTCGACCATCTCGGCCGCATTGAACGCCGACACCCCGATCCCCAGGCCAGCGCGCTCGCCCAGGAACCCGAGCTGGGCGCGGGCCCAGTCGAGCGCCCCCGCCACACTCCGGTCCCAGGACCGGAAGAACGACGATGGAGTGGAGTTGTGGTAGTTGACCACCAGGGTCTCGGGACGGTCGTGGGCCACGTCGGCCGCAACCGACCCGATGGCGAGCTGGTACATGAGCACGGTATCGGGGTCGGGCGGGGGCAGCTCCGAGAGCGGGTGGGACTCGCCCGCCGTGGCCGGGTGCAAGTTCTCGACATAGATCTCCGAAGCGAGGCCGTATCCCTGGAGGGTGCGGCGGACCTCGGCCATGTGCGCTCCCACGGCGTCACCCCGCAGGTAGGCGGGCGAGATCTGGTGGACTGCCCTCACGGGGCGGGCAGCGGTGGCGGCCGGATCGGCCCGGCTCGCCGGGGCGGCCGGGGCGGCTCGGCTCGCCGGGGCGGCCCCCATCTCAGGCCGTCTCGGCCAAGGCGATGGCCCTGCGCAGGCTGGCCTCGAAAGCGGCCCGGATCCGAGCCGGGCTCAGCTCGGCCAGGCGCCGGGTCGCGCCCACGCTCATGGACGCCCGGAGCTCGGCATCGCCGAGCACCCGGGCCAAAGCCACGCAGACACTGAGAGGGTCGCGCGAGCCAATCAGCACCCCAGCGTCGCCGAGGGTCTCAGGTACCGCTGCGGCAGCATAGGCAACTATCGGCAACCGGTGGTGCATGGCCTCTACCAGCGGCAGGCAGAATCCCTCGTGGTCCGAGAGGCAGACGAACACGTCTGCGCTGCGGTAGTAGGCGAGCAGGCCTGCGGCACTCACCGGGCCCGCCAGGTCGACTGCGTTCACCAGGCCCAGGCGCTCCACCAGCCCCCTCACCGAGCGCAGGTAGGCCTGCGAGGTCACAGCGCCCACGAGGTGCAGCCGGGCCCGCGGATCGTAAAGGCGCCGATAAAGGGCCAGGGCGCGAACCAGGCGGTGCTGGGCCTTGTTCGGGACCACCCTGCCGACGAACAGCAGGTCTGTCCCGCCACCGGCTCGCGCCCGCGCCCTGGCCAGGCGGGCCAAGCACCTGCCATCGGTTGGCGGGTCGGGCTGGTCCAGGTCGAGCTGGATTGGGGCCACCGAGGTAGATGCGTAACCGGACGCGCCCAGCTCGGACTCGTTGAAGGTCGAGTCTGCAACCGCGTGCAGAGTCACAGGGGCCAGCGCGACGAGCTGGCGCCGGCCCTGAGCGAGCTCGTCGGCAAGGGCCGGCTCCCACCGCGTCAGGGACGCCGCCGGAGTGATGTTGTGGTAGTTGACCAGCTTGGGCTGGGGCTGCACACACAGGTAGTCGGCCACCCTGCTCCCGATGGAGGACTGGTACAGCAGCAGCTCGCCCCGCCCGCGCCCCCGCCTGGGCCCGCGAAACGTTCGAAAAGGGCGAGCCAGGGTGGCGACCTCTGGGTGGATCAGGTCTGCATAGATCTCGGACTCGAGCCCGAGGGCCCGCAGGATCGACTGCACGGCAAGGGTATGGGTGCCGATGGCATCGCGCGGCGCCAGCGACGGCAGGAACTGGTGAACAGCGGTGACCCTCATGCGCTGGCGCTCACTGCGAAAGAGTCTGGCCCGAGGTGAGCCACGGTGATGGCCAAGCCCGCCGATGCCAGCAGGTGCTGCCAGGTCGCGGGGTGCGGGGAACAGCCGCCGGCAAGGTCGGCCGCCGGGCTGGGTGCGGCGCTGTCGCTCGACGGGTCGGCAGAGATCAGCACGAGGCGACCACCTGGGCCGAGCTTGGCGGCAGCCAGGCCAGCCAGGCGCCGCGCCCGCGCTGGCGACACGTCCTCGACAACCCCCGAGAGCACCAGGCCAGCCAGCCCGGCATCAGCGACCGCGCCAAGGTGCCCCAGGGCATCATCCGGCCAGAACTCGAGCCCCGACGGGTCAGGGGCACTGGCGCCTGGGTCTACGCCGTATGCGTCCAGCCCGTGGGCTGCAAGCGCGCGCAAGAGCCAGCCGTCCCCACACTCCACGTGCAGCACCCGCCCTTTGGCCTCGCCCAGGCGGTCGAGCACCAGAGGAAGCCAAATCGATATGTCGGCCTGCCGCGCCAAAGCGGCGCCCCCAGCGGGTCCGGGGGTGCCGGGGGTGCCGGCTTCCGAGCGAGCCTCGAGCGCCGAGAGCCGCTGGCCAAGCATACGAAGCGATCCCACCTCGGCCGACGCAAAGCGAGCTGACTGCTGGGCCAGGTACTCGACGTACCACGCCATCAACTTGCGGAGCGGGCGCCTGGCGAGTGCGGCAGGCCCTGAGTGTGCTCCTGGGGCGCCCCTATCTGGGAGCGGGACGGCGGCATCGATCACTGAGGCGCGCACCAGGGCGGCCAACAAGCCGTCTGGGCCCTCTGCGAGGCCGCGCTTGGCGGCGAAGCGTTCGATGGCGGCTCCGACCTCTCGCTCGAGTGCCTCGGGCACCTCACCGGCCGCCCGGCGCCGGCGGGCTTCCCTGGCCACGTCGTCCATCAAGCCACCCACAAACAACGCCCGTCTGTCCGTGCCGGCAGGTGCCAGGTGTCAGGGGCCGCCTGCCGCCGGCCGCCTCAGCCGCCGACGCGGGTTGCCGAGCGGTCGATGACCTGGTCGATGAAGCCGTAGTCCTTGGCCTCGTCCGCGGTGAACCACCGATCCCTGTCAGAGTCTGTCTCGATCCGCTCGACGGACTGGCCGGTGTGGAAGGCAATCCGCTCGGCCATCATCCGCTTGAGGTACACGATCTGCTCTGCCTGGATGGCTATGTCGGATGCCTGGCCCTGCATCTGGCCCGAAGGCTGGTGCATGAGGATCCGGGAATGAGGCAAGGCATACCGCTTGCCCGGCGCTCCCGAGCAGAGCAGGAACTGGCCCATCGACGCCGCCAGGCCCACACAAATGGTTGCCACGTCGCACTGCACGTACTGCATGGTGTCGTAGATGGCCAGGCCGTCGGTGACCGACCCGCCCGGGGAGTTGATGTACAGCGAGATGTCCCTCTCGGGATCCTCGGACTCGAGCAGGATGAGCTGGGCACTGATCAGGTTGGCCGAGTTGTGGTCCACCTGGGTGCCGAGAAATACGATGCGCTCCTTGAGCAGGCGCTGGTAGACGTCCGGGGACTTGTCGCCCGAGCCGCCCTGGGCCAGGACTTGGTAAGGATCGGACGGGATCTGGGTGCGGGGCATGGCCCACACGGTAGTCGCCCAATCCGGGCCGGGACACGGCTACCCTGTGAGCGCTGTGCTCGCGGGCGTGGCGGAACTGGCAGACGCGCCGGGTTTAGGTCCCGGTCCCTTCGGGGATGGGAGTTCGAGTCTCCCCGCCCGCACCGGATGAGGCGTGGAGGAAGACCAAAGTAGCCATCAGGCCTTCCCTAAGGGTTGCTCAGCAGGCCGGCCAAGCGCATCATGATGCGGTTGATCTGGGCCACTCGCTCGTTGGCAGGGGCCGTCGTGATGCGGTCCTCGACTTGGTGCCAGGTCGAAGCGTCAGCTCGGGCCATGCCGGTGAATGCCCTGGATACGAACATCAGGTGCGAGGCGGCATGCCCTCTAGTGTGAGCGGTTCCATTCAGTGCAGAGCAGCTGAGGCGCCGAGGCCCATGGTTGTCCGGGTGGCATGCCGATCGGGCAAGCTGGTGTAAATAGACCCAGCGCACATCTCAGCGCCCTGCTTAAAGGCGGCAGCACGGGTCCAAATCTCGTTGGGGGCGCCGGTAAATGCGCAGGTCACAGGCTGGAGGTCTCGGATGGCTGTCATGGGCCAGCGACCGGTGGCGCGATCGAAGTGTCCAGGCAGGCCCGGCAGCCCAGGAGGCCCTTCCCGGCAACCAGGCGCTCGACGGACGAGCATGCCGGACAGCGCGACGCGGCGAAGGTGCGGGCAGTAGGCACCCACACCAGCCTGAAGGGGTAGCGCCGCTGCCCTCGTCGCACGTCGACGGGGACCACCACGACGGGGAGGCCCAGCATGTGCAGCCGGAAGGGTCGCAGGACATAGCTGGGACGAAAGCTCTCGTAGATCTCGCTGATGCGGCGCTGCCTCTCCTGCTCGGTCGCCCGGGCCTGGTCGTCCAGCAGCGCCTGGCGCTCGGCGGTGGCCCGTGCCCGGCGGTGGGCGATGGACTCCAGCGCCGCCTGGAAGTAGCCCTCTGCCCGGTCCAGCTCCTCCCGGCGGCGGGGCTGGCTCTGGCGCCCGAGGGACTGGCACCGGGCGGCCAGCCGCGGCTCGAGCAGCCGGTGGGCGCTCTCCAGCGCCTGCTCTGCGCGGGCGGCCAGCGTCCGGTGGTCACGCGCTGCCGCCGGCTCCAGACCACCTCCCACGAGGGATCGAGCCGCTGCGGGAGGGATCAGCAGGCCGGTGGTGGCGTCCACCATCACCTCCTCTCGCTCCAGGAAGCTGTCCTCCAGCGACACCCGGTATGTCACCAGGACCCCGAGACGCAGGACAGGCAGGTACGCCGGCACGGGCTGACCCACCACCTCCAACTTGCCGTGACCCACCTCGACCAGCTCGCGGGCCCGCTCCTCCATGACCGCAGCCACCTGGGGCGGCCCGTCGGGCCAGGGCAGGTGCGCCCAGCCCACGTCGCCTCGCTCGATGACCGCGTCCGCCGCCCGCTGCAGCAGGGGATGGCCGGGGGCTACCAGCAGGGCCCCGTCCTCGCGGGCCACCCCGGGGTCCGCTGTCACCACCATCTCCTCGGGGAGCGACATCGCCTGGCGCAGTGCCGGCGGAAGGAGCACCAGGTTGTGGTCGCCCACGTCCTCACACAACCCGCCCTCGCTCTCCACAAAGGCCAGCCAGAACGACAGGCCCGACTCCTCTCCGCGGGCGCGGGGCGGTTCCGAGCGGCTGAGGGTCGCCGCCGTCACGAGTCGCCCTCCGCGTCGCCGACCAGGGCATCCTGGCGGTCCCGGCTTTCTCGGTAGTCGGATCGGGCCTGGGCGAGAGCGTCTCCCAGGCCCTCCAGCCTGGCCTGCAGCTCCTCGTCATGGGTCGCGCTCACATGGGCGTCGAACACCGCCTGCTCAAAGTCGAACTCGTCACCCACCCGCCCCAGGATCATGTCCAGCTCCCCGACCACCAGCTCGAAGAGGTTGATCTTGGCCTCCAGCACCTCCAGGATCCGGTCCTCCACCGTGCCCCGGGTCACCAGGTTGACCAGGCTGACGTCGTGGGTCTGGCCGATGCGGTGCAAGCGGCCCAGCCTCTGCTCGATCTGCATCGGGTTCCAGGGCAGGTCGAAGTTGAGCATCTGGTGGCAGAACTGCAGGTTACGGCCCTCCCCTGCCGCCTCGGTGCTCAGCAGCACCCCGCAGCCGTCCCGGAACTCGCCGATGGCCGCCTCCTTGTCTGCCCGGCACAGGCTACCGTGATAGCAGCGATGGTCGATCCCGGCAGCTGCCAGGGCGTGGTCCAGGAGCGCCAGCGTCTGGCGAAAGCCAGTGAACACGATCACCTTGTCCCCGCCCGCGGTCTGGGCCCCGAGCAGCTCCACCAGTGCCTTGGACTTGCTGGTATGGGTGATCGCGCGGGCTTGGCCGGCCAGGTCGTCCCATCCGACCTTCTCCAGCGTCGGGGTCACTGCAGCCGGGCTAGAGCCGGCGAGGCGTTGGATGCTGCGCAAGGCCATGGACCGTGCCGAGCTGGCGCCAGCTCCCTCCGAGCGCACCCGCTCGGAGACCGAGGCATACAGGGCTCGCTCGTCGGGGCCGGGCTCCACCCGCACTGTCCGGGCTACCCGCCGGGGCAGGAGGAGGTCGACCTGGCTGCGGCGATGACGGATCATCACGTCGCGCAGGCCCGCCCGGAGCTGGGACAGGTCGTCGACCCCCCCGTCGGGACGCTCGCGGTGGCGGCTGCGGAACTGCCTTGGGGTGCCCAGCAGGCCGGGGGTCACCAGGCTCACCAGCTGGAACAGATCATCGATCCGGTTCTCCACCGGCGTGGCGGTGAGCAACAGCAGGTGTCGTGCCCGCAAGGCTCGTGCCAGGCGGCCGGATGCGCTCCTGGGGGCCTTGAGGCGGTGGGCCTCGTCGGCGATCACCAGGTCCCAGGTCACCTCGGTCAGGATCCCCCTCAGCGGCTCCCTCCTGGCCGAGGCCAGGGAGGCCAGGACCACCGGCCCCGGTCCCGCCTCGGCAAACAGGGCTCGACGGCTTGTGCCCCGGGCAGGCGCCACCGCCAGACCGAACTTGGTCTCCAGCTCCTCCTGCCACTGGTCCACCAGTCCCGCAGGGGCCAGTACCAAGACCCGGTCGGCCAAGCCGCGCTGGCGCAGCTCGGAGAGCACCAGGCCGGCCTCTATGGTCTTGCCCAGGCCGACTTCGTCGGCCAGGATCGCCCTCCCGCGCAGTTGCCGGAGGGCGCGCTCGGCGGCGCCCAACTGGTGGGCGAACGGCTCGAATCGAAGGTGGGGGAGCGAGATGAACGTGTCGAAGCCCGGCTTGGACCACACCCTGACCGCCCCCTGCACCAGCGGCCACTGGCCCGCCTGGAGCGCCTCACCCTGCTCCAGCCGGCCGAGCAGGCCCCGGTAGGCGCTCAGGTCCGCCGGCCCCCCGAGGGGTGCCTCGCTCCGACACCCCTCGTACAGACCTCCCTCACCTGGGGGCCAACCCAACCTGGCCCGGCTAATTGCAACCATGTAACCAGGATAGCGCAATGCTGTGACACGATGCCAGCCGTTGACCGCCATGCGGCAACGAACCCAACCTCATTGTCCCGAATCGGGCGGTGACGACGGGTGGTAGCGGCTTCGAGGCTTCAGCTCGGGGGTTCGGCCTTGGAGCCGCCGTCGTCGGGATGAGCGGCTGGGCACGACGCCCCGGCCGGGCGATCGCTCCCTTGCCTCGGCACCCGGGGGACCCGCACGCCGATGGCGTCCCCGACCACCAGCCCTGGCTTGAGGGCGCCGAGAGTGACCGTCGCGCGGGCAACCACCGTGCCCGCGCACGCCCCTCCGGTATCGCCGTCGAGCCCATGCGCGACGTGCCCAAGGCCGTCACCATGACCCGTCCCAGTCGAACAGGCGTTCAGGGCCTACGTCGAGTTCCCCATCGAGTGGGTCCCACCCACAGGTTCAGTACCGACACCAGTCCATGATCATCGAGGGCAAGGTCGTGGGGCGCTTCTGGGCAATCAGAGCGTGACCGAGAATACACCCCTACTAGAGGTGGTCGAGGTCGCCCCAGGCCACCGACCAGGTGAGCACTGTCGGGTCGGGCGCGTCTGGCGTGTTGGGCACGGCGCCAAAGTACTGGGGGTGAGGCTCCAGCCTCCGGGGGAGCCGGCGGAACCCCGCCACCCTGCTGAACCGGTCCATGGCGCTGCCAGCGAGGGTTACCAGCGCCACCCCGTCGGCGCCCCCGACAGCCCCCGTGCCCCCCCCGCCAGGGGTCCCCTCGCCAGCGGCAATAGCCCCCACCAGGCCACCCGCCGCCTCCTGGTCGGCCGCCAGCAGCTCGAGCACGTAAGCGAAGCGGCCCCCAAAGGCAGCGACAGCCCTGGTGACCGCGGCGCCCGTGAGGGAGCCGCCAGAGCGGGTCTCGTAGTAGTGGTACGGCTGGTCCGGGTTCCCCCCGTACCGCCAGCGCCACCACGCGCCGTCGCGCACGACCCCGCTCTCGTGGTTGCGTGACGCGCAGAGCTCCCATAGCTGGTCCACCTCGCTCGGGACGCCCGTGCAGCGCTGGCCCAGGGAGCCCCGGGGGGTGCGAAACGCCACGGCGACTCCCACCTGGGCAGCACCTCGGGGCAGGCGGAATCGGTCAGCCACCCACTCCGCAGACAGGGGCAGGACGTTCACCCGAAGCTGTGCCAGCTCGCGCCACCCCGCCCGGGTGATCCCCTTGTACGAAGCGGTGCTCGGGTAGGCGAGGGTGTAGGTCATGCCGTGGCGCCCGAGGTCTTCGTACAGCGCCCGCGACAGCGGGCTGAACAGGCGCCGGCCCTGGTGGGAGGGTGCGACCGCGGCGTCGATCCCCAGGGCGGCCAGACCCGGCCGTCCACCCAGCAGCACGGGGACAGGCACCCCCGTGTAGACGGCCACCACCCGCCCCTCGTCCTCGTAGACCCAGGTGCGGGACTCGCCGAACGGGTTGTCCCAGTACTGCCAGGCGGTCATCTCCGGGCGCGCCTTGGGGTTGTCGGGGAAGGCTTCGGCAAGCACCGAGCGGATGGCTCCATCCTCGTCCCGCCCAGCTTCGCGAAATATGCCTTCGCTCACCGGGCCGCCGTGCCCACTCGCCCCATGCGGCGCCAGGCAGGCCTCACGCGGGGGCTGGAGCCTGGGGGGTATCGACAAGTGCGAGACCACTCGTTCCTACCGAGGCCCACTCGTCGTCGACCAGCACCACGTCCCGGCCGGCCCGGTCCAGCAGGCTGGCCGCGATGGCCGCCCGGTAGCCGCTGGCGCAGTGTGCCCACAGGGTCCCCGACGGGATCTCAGTGAGCCTCTCGACCAGGTCCGCCAGAGGGATGTGGACCGCGCCAGCCAGGTGGCCGAGCCGCCACTCGTCGTCCCGCCTGACGTCGAGGATCACCGTGTCGGGCTGGGACCGGGCCAGCGCAAGGCCGGCAAAGTCGCTGACCGGGTAGGAGCTAAGGCTGCGGTCGCCCGCCAGCGTGGCCGGCTCGCCGATCGCGCCGCCCGCGGGACGGTCGATGCCGATGCGGGCCAGGCATCGCTGCGCCTCGACCAGGATCGCCGGGGACTGCGCCATGAGGGTCACCGGCGTGCCCCATGGGATCACCCACCCGAGGTAGGTGGCAAAGCCTGACGCCAGCTCCACTCCAATCGCCCCCTTCACGTGGGCCGCGGCAAAGGCTCGCCGCTGGCGCAAGTCGACCACCCACTCCCCGGCGTCGATCCGGCTCGACAGCTGCTCGGGGTGGAGGAGGTTCGGTGCTGAGAGGTCGATCGGGGAGGCTCCGGCGCGGTTGCGGGCGCCGGTGTGCGAGTAGTAGCGGGGGTACGCCATGAGGCCAGCAAGGAGCTGTTCGACGAAAGCGTCCTCGTCGCCGCCGACCAGCGCAAGGTTGGCCGAGCGCTCGGCGCCGATGGTGCTCTCCGTCGCCCCGGAGGCCTTGGCCGAGGAGCAAAAGCTGCCGAAGCCGTGGGTGGGAAGCACCTCCACGTCGGCGGGGAGCCCGCTGGCCAGGCGCCGGACGCTGCGGTACTGGGCACGGGTGAGGCCGTCGGTCGATTCTGGCCCCACGAGGTCGGTGCGCCCGACGGTGCCATACAGCATCGAGCCCCCGCTGAACAGCGCCCGCTGCCGCCCCTCGGCGTCGGACAACACATAGGCCAAGTGGTGCTCGGTGTGGCCTGGCGCGGAGATCACCCTCAGGGTCATAGAGCCCACCGTCACCTGGTCCCCTCCGACAACCCCGTGGCGGTCGAAACCCACCTCGTCAGCCGCCGAGACGAGGTAGTCGGCCCCGGTGAGCCGGGCAAGTGCCAGTCCGCCGGACACGTAGTCGTTGTGCAGGTGGGTCTCTGCGACACAGACGATGCGCACCCCGGCGGCTCCGGCGGCGTAGGCGACCCTGTCGATGTCTCGCTGCGGGTCGATCACGATAGCGACGTCGCCGTCGTGGGCCAGGTAGCTGCGATCCCCCAGCTCGGGTGTCTCGATGGTGACCACCCCGAACACGGCATACCTCCGATCCCGACCGACCTTTGGGGATGAGCGGGTCGATGCAGCCCCACGATACCGGGGCAACCTCCGGACGGGCTCGCACGTCAATACCATGATGGCCATGACCAGCGGCAGGCTCAGGGCGGGGCTGGTGACGCCCGACGCCGTGCCGGCCCCGCGAGCCGACACCTTGCTCGTGGCTTGCTTCGAGCGGGACTACACGTCGCTGCAACGCCTGGCCTTCTTGATACTGGGGGACCGGGATCTGGCGGAGGACGTGGTGCAGGAGGCCTTCCTTCGCACCTTCACCGGTTGGCACCGACTGCGCGACACCGAGCGTGCCGGTGCTTACCTGCGCTCGGGCGTGGTGAACATGTGCCTCACGCGCATCCGGCGGCGCAACGTGGAGCAACGGAGCAACGCGGCGGTCTCGGTTCGCCCGGACCGCCCCCGACCGGGCGACCAACCCGAGGAGGCAGGTGGGGCCGCCTGGCTCGCCTCGACAGTGCTCGAGGCGGTGAGGGAGCTTCCCCCCCGCCAGCGAGCGGCTGTGGTCCTGCGCTACTACGCGGACCTGTCAGAGGCCGAGATGGCCGCTGCGCTCGGGTGCGCGCCCGGCACCGTGAAGTCCCAGCTGGCCAAGGCCCGCGCCACTCTCGCCAC
>JBOGGU010000063.1:0-7042 GCA_050744085.1 Acidimicrobiales bacterium | reverse complement strand
CCGACCAACTGGGGCACGATCTAGTCCTAGGGCTGAACGCCCTGCGCTGCAAAGTGCTCACCAGCTGGCGGCTCGGTGACCAGCCTCCCTCATTTGGCTCACGAGGTTGATCGGTCCCCATTAGCGCTCAGCAGCACTTGCCAGCCGCGGCGGTCTCAACCGGTGTTGCGCAGGCCGGTGGCGATGCCGTTGACGGTCAGCATCAGGGCCCGGTGCAGCAAAGGGTCGCGCTCGGCAGCCGGGCCGGCCGCCGAACCCGCCGAGTCGGGCGAGCTGGCCGCGGCGCGTGATCGGGCCAGCAGGGCTACCTGCATGAAGCTGATCGGGTCGAGGTAGCTGTCACGGACCTCGAGGGTCCGCCGCAGGCTCGGGTGGTTTGCCAAGAGGCGATCCTCACCCAGCAGCTCCAGCACCTGGGAGACGCTCAAGCGGTGCTCGGCCTCGATTGTCTCGAACAGATGGTGTAGCCGGGGCGGCACTAGGCGCTCGACGTAGAGCCGGGCAATCGCCAGGTCGGTCTTGAAGAGGACCATCTCGACATTGGAAAGATAGGCCCTGAAGAAATCCCAAGCTTTGTGCATCTGGCTCAGCTCTTCGGAGAACCCAGCGGCGCGGGCGCTCGCCAGGCCGGTGCCCACGCCGAACCATCCGGGCACGATCTGGCGGGACTGGGTCCAGCCAAACACCCACGGGATGGCCCGTAGGTCGTCAAGGGTGGCACCAGAGCTGTGTCCGGGGCGCCGTGACGGACGGGATCCGATGTTCAGGCCGGCAAGCTCCTCCACGGGCGTGGACGCAGCGAAATACTCGGCCATCCCAGGGTCGTCGACGAGCGCTCGGTAGGCGGCGAACGCAGCCTCTGACGCGCAGTCCATCACCTGGTCCCAACGCTTCAGCACCTCGGGCGGCTGGCAGGCCTCGCGGTGCAGGAGGGAGCCCTGCAGCACCGAGGCAACCGAGATCTCCAGGTTGCGCCGGGCGAGCTCGGCCAGTCCATACTTGTCGGAGATCACCTCGCCCTGCTCGGTTATCTTGATCGACCCGTCGAGGGCTCCGTTGGGCTGCGCGAGTATCGCCTGGCCCGCCGGTCCGCCGCCCCGCCCTACTGTGCCTCCCCGGCCGTGGAACAGGCGCAGCCGGACGCCGTGACGCCGGGCGCAGTCCCGAAGGGCCCGCTGAGCTCGGTGTATCTCCCAGAGCGAGGTGGTGATCCCCCCGTCCTTGTTGGAGTCCGAGTAGCCGAGCATGACCTCCTGGACGTCCCCCCTGATCGCCACCAACTGCCGATAGGACGGGTCGGACAGCAGCTCGTCGAAAATCATCCCGGCCCGGCGGAGCTGGTCGATGGTCTCGAACAAGGGGACGAAGCCGATGTCTGCGCTGCCCTCGCGCAGGCGCACGAGCCCAGCCGCCTGGGCAAGCACCACCGGCGCCAGCAGGTCGTCGGCGCCGTTGGTCATCGACACGATGTAGCTCTCGATGGCCTCGGGGTAGCGGTCGAGAGCGGTCCGGATCATCACGAAGATGTCGAGTGCTGGCCGGGCGCCGCCTTGTAGCCCAGGCTCGATCGTGGCGAGGGTGAGACCACCCCCCAGAGCAGACGTCAGGGCTCGGCTTCGCTCTGCACGCGAGAGGCTCAGGTACGCGACCTCCCCGCCCAGCAGGCAAGCGACCGCCGCGTGGTGGCGCTCGGAGTGCTCACGCACGTCCATCGTCGCCAGCGACAGCCCGAAAGCAGCCGCCGTACGGGTGTAGCGGTCCAGGCTCCCCCGGGCCAGCTTCCCACCCCCGTTTGCCGCCAGCGAGTCCCTCATCACCTCCAGGTCGTCCAGCAGCTCGTCCGTGCGGGTATAGGCGGCCGGCCCGCCAGGGCGCGAGGCCAGCCCCCCGGACGTCAGCCCCCCGGACGTCAGCCCCCCGGACGTCAGGGCTTGGCGGGCATTCAGGAGCCGCTCGCGGATGTAGGAGCACTTGAGCCGGTACGGCTCCTCGGCGTTCAGCCTGCCGTAGCGGGTAAAGACCTCGGGGAGGACCTCCTGGTCGGCGGCCAGGCTCGCGGCCAGCGCCTCGGAGATTGCCACTACTCGTGTGGACGAGCTCAGCTCGCTGATGAGCTGCTCGATGCCCGCGAGAAGGTTGGCCAGGGCGTGCTCGTGCTGGAGGGCGAGGACCGCCAGCGTCACCTCTGGTGTCACCCTGGGGTTGCCGTCCCGATCACCGCCCGCCCAGGTCCCGAACCTGATCGGCCTGGCCCGCGCGGGGAGCTCGATGTCCAGCCGCTCGAGCTGGTCGGCAACATCTTCGAGCACATCGGGAACGACGTCGGTGAACAGCTGGTCGAGGTAGTTCACCGCGGATGTGGCCTCGTCCAGCGGGGTCGGGCGCTCCCGGCGGAGCTCGTCGGTCTGCCAGATGAGGTCGATGACCTCCTCCAGGCGCCGCTTGGCGCGGGAGCGGTCCGCCGCGGACGCACGGGGGTTGGAGCGCAGCTCCAGCAGCTCGGCCACCTGCCGTCGCTTGGCGAGTATCGAGCGGCGGGCGGATTCCGTGGGGTGCGCGGTGAAGACCGGCCGCATCTCGAGCTTCGCGATCACCGCCTCGATCTCGCGCTTGGCCACATTGTCGGCGGCGAGCGCATCGACCGTCGCGCCCAGCCACCCGCCCTCCGCCTCTGTGCGCAATGTTCCGTCCGCCCGGTGAATCTGCTCGGCGATGTTGGCCAGGTGGAAGTACGAGGAGAAGGCCCGGACCAGGGAGACGGCCATCGGCAGGTCGACGTTCGAGAGGAGCCCGTCGAGCTCGTGGGCGGCGGGCCCGGTCCTCGAGGTTCGCGTCCGGCGGGTGAGGGCTCGTGCGCGCTCGACCAGGTCGAAGCAGGCCTGGCCCTCCTGGCGCAGGATCGAGTTGCCGAGGAGCTCGGTGAGCAGGCGGATGTCCGCCCGGAGGGCACGGTCGGTGGAGGCGGGGACGACTTCTGAGGGCATCAACCCCCGACATTACGCCCGCTGCTGCCAGCTTTGGGCGAAATATACCTCAGCCCGCCGGCGACCAGTGCCCACCCTCGACTGTCCCGCCGCCGCCGGGCCAACTTTTGTGCCCGGACAGGGCCGACAGCGCAGCCCAAGTCTGGATCAGGGATGCGAGCGAGGATCCTGACTGGGAGGAGGAGGCTGAGGCTGACGTACCGGTCGTGCCAGCAGGGGAGGTGGCGCCAGTCGTGCCAGCAGGGGAGGTGGCGCCAGTGCCGGTAGAGCGCGCCGGGGAGGTGGCGGCGGCAGTGCCGTTCGTGTCTGCCGGGGAGGTGGCGCTGGTAGTGGCCGCCGGCGCTGTGGCCACAGCCTTGGCCGTGGTCAACCCCGTGGTGGTCGCTCCGGTGGTGGTCGCTCCGGTGGTGGTCGCCCCGGCTTTGTCGGACCCGGTGGCGGGCGGTGTGGTCGGGGGTGTGGTGGGGACGGTGTCGGCCGGCGGGGTGACGTTCTGGGGGGCCGGGGGTGCGCCCTGGGCCGGTGTGGCGACTGGCCCGCCGGATGCGCTCGACGGCTGGCTGACCCGGACGGCCCTCGACGCGCCGGGCGGGTGGCCCGCCGCTCTGGGGGTTGGGTGGCCGGACGATTTCACCGCTGAGCTGGGGCGGCTCGGCGGGTTCACCGGGGGGGAAGCGTTGTGCGGGCTCGAGGCCAGAGCGGTGACCTGCTCTGTGGAACCGAGCTTGGTGAGGTGTTGGCCGGCCTCGGCCGTTCCGGTCAGGGCGACGAGCGCGGATACGGCGAAGGTGGTTGCGATCATCGCCTGGCGGTGGGGGAGCAGTCGAGCGGGGGCGCTGGTCCCGCGCCACGCGAGGGCCCATTCGGGATGCAGCCGGCGCTGGACCAAGAAAGCAGTGACCACCAGGGTTCCAGCGGTCAGGCACGCCAGGGTGATGACGGCCGACCACCAGTCCTGCGCGTTGCCGGCGACGGTCGCCTCGATTGCCTTGACCCCCCAGTGAGCCCCGGTCAGGTCGCTGAGCTGGGCTATCCCCGGAACGCTGGTGACCGACCCCCAAACCCCCGAGAGGACGAGCTGGGCGACCAGGGCTACTGGCAGTACGGTCATGGCCTTGTCTGGCGTGCTGACGAGTGCCGACAGGAGCAGGCCGAGGGCAACCGCGGCCAGGCCGACCAACGCCGCGGTGACCATCAGCTCGCCAGTGCCCCATCCGAGGACGGCTCCGTGAGCGGGCGGCGCCTGGCGAATGCAGGAGATCGCAGTGAAGACGGCCGCTTGGACCACTATGAACGAGCCGAGCACCACGACCTTGGAGGTGACGTAAGCGTTGACCGACAGGCCTGCCCCCTTCTCCCGTCGGAGGATGGAGTGCTCTTTCACGATCTCGCGTACCGCGCTGGATGTCCCGAGCCAAGTGACGCTTATGGCGAGGAAGACTGCGACGTTCACGGTGCGTGGAGGAGCGATAGCGGCGACGCCGCCCCCCACGAAGAAGGGGGACAGGCCACTTGGACTGAGCACGGCCCAGAGCAAGAGGCCCAGCACCGGTCCTTGGAGGGCCAGCATCGCCACGTGCCGGCGGTCCGAGCGGATGAGGTCGAGGTAGCGCTGCACCAACGTGAGCAGCTGCGCCGCCGACCCGGGCAGCGCGGGGCTGGCGGCGTGCGTCGCCAGGCCCGATCGGGCCAGCGCCAGGGTCCAGTCGCCCTGCGCCCTGCCCAGGCTGGTCGTCCAGCGTGCCGGCTGGTCGGGATGGCTTCGAGCGGGTTGCTCCTTCCAACGCTCCTTCCAGCTCCCAGACGCCGAGTTGAGCGCCGCGAAAACCTCGGCAGCGTCGGTCAGCTCGAAGTAGGCCACCGCTTCGTCAGGTGTGCCGAAGAACGCCACCTGGCCACCAGCAGCAAGGAAGATGACCCGGTCGCACAAGGACAGGGCGTGCATGCTGTGGGTGACGGTCAACACGGTCCGGCCCCGGTCGGTGATCTGGCGCAGCGTGGCCATCACCGAGCGCTCGTGGCCTGGGTCGAGGCCAGTCGTGGGCTCGTCGAGGACGAGCAAGTCGGGCTCGGCGAGCAGCTCGACGGCGAGGTTCGCTCGCTTGCGCTGCCCCCCGGAGAGGGCGCCAACCGCCAGCCTGGCTTGGCGTTCCAGGCCCAGCTCGGCAAGGACGCTGAGGACCCGAGCCGACCGCTGGCCGGCGCCGGTGACGCCGGGCAGGCGCAACGAGGCTGCATACTCAAGGGTGCGGCGGAGGCCCAGCTGGTGGTGCAAGAGGTCCTCTTGTGGGACGTAGCCCACCCGGCGCCGCAGCTCCGGGCTCCCTGAGGCCAGGTCCTGGCCGTCGAGACGGATGTCGCCCGCATCCAGGGTCAGGCTGCCGACGAGGGCGCGCAGGAGGCTGGTCTTGCCGGCACCGGTAGGTCCTGCAACAGCCACCAGCCACCCCTTCTGGACGGAGAAGCTCACGTCGTCGAGGAGTCGGCTGCCGTCAGGTGCGGTGGCGCTCAGGCCATTGACCTGGAGGACCGGGAGCGAGCCGACGTGGTCGGATGGCTCCCACTCGGCAAGCCGGGCGCTCGGCCAACTCGGTCCGGCTCCGACGAGCTTCATCGTGGCTGTCATCTCTCGTCACCCTCCCCTTGGCCCGCGCTCAGCCGAGCTTGCTCGAGTAGCCCGGGCAGTAGAGAGACACTGTCGTGTCGACCACGTAGCTGGCTGCCCCCGGTCCGACCTTGGTGAAGGGGATGTTCCCCAGCTTCTGGACCAGCGCCGCCTCGACCTGCGAGACGCTCGCCCCCTGGTCGAAGGCGCTGCACACGTCGTCGCCGAGCACGTTCACCTGAGCCACCGTGGGTTTGATGGGTGAGTGGACATAAGAGCCAAGCCCGGCGATTGCCTGTTGGACAGCGGCCGCAGAGGGTTGGGTCCTGGCAGCCGGGGCGATGCCCGGGGTGGTCGTGGGAGCTGTGGTCGGCGTCGTGGTCGGCGTCGTGGTCGGTGTCGTCGTGGTGGTGAGCGTTGGTTGGTTGGGGCTCGACGGGCCGGTGGCGACCGGCGGGGAATACGTCGAGCTGGTTGGGGGCGACGAAGAGCTGGAGCCCGCGGGGCCAGCCGTGACGCCGGTGTTGTTGGGGGCGGTGTTGGCCCGGGCCCGAGGTGGGCTGGCAGCGGCAGTCGACGGAGTCGGCGCCCCCTCGAGCGCGCGGGGCGCGGCCGACGCGAGAGGCCTGACCGATGCGGTGGCCAGGGTTCGGACTGGAGTGGTCCCGCTCGCGAGCACGACCAGGACGGCAGCCACCCCAAGGGTGCTCACCGTTCCTGCACTGCCTACCGCCCACCACCTCGCACGTCTCGACCATCCGAACATGGCAACGCCCTCCTTGGTTGCAGGTGTGGCCAGTCCTTGTGCTGCCCACCTTCCGGTTATCGGCAGGAGGGCGCCGACCTGTAGCAAGCTCCTCCGATGAGTTTGCCCGGCGCCCCCGTCCCGCCGCAGGGAGGCTTCCAGCCCGGCCGGATGACGGGATCGCGCTGGAGGGTGCGGAGGCCGAGCCACGACTGCAGATCGCCGCCAAAACCCGGAGCAACACCGTCACCCTACGTGACGGTCAGGACCCCTCAAAACCAACCCCGGTCGGGCCTCCGCGACAGAGGGAGGTTAGCTCCCGCTTGGAAGTGCTCCGGGAGTGCCAACTGGGAGCTGGTAGGTCTTGGTGAAGCTAGGCGTCTGTTCGACTAGCTGCGTGAACTGTCCTCCGGTTGGGTGGGACATGGTGATAGTTGCTGGCTCGGGTGTTGATTTTCCTTGGGCGCAGTCGGGGATGCAGCTGAGCTTTGTCCAGATGCCGTGGCCCACTGCTCCGGCGGGGTTCCAGTATGACCACTTAATGCCGGACACGATGTTGGTTGAGTCTCCTGAGAAGTAAATGGGCCTCCAGGCATAGATGTGGGTCAGCCGGTGGGAACAGGTGTACGCTCGTGAGGCAGGACGTGGGTAATCGGCCCGAGGCTCAGCATGACGAGTCCAATCGCGGCCTCTGCCGAGTGAAATCCG
>JBOGGU010000062.1:0-44019 GCA_050744085.1 Acidimicrobiales bacterium | reverse complement strand
CCCCAGCCCCAGCCGCCCCAGCCCCAGCCGCCCCAGCCCCAGCCGCCCCAGCCCCAGCCGGGCCAGCCCCAGCCGCCCCAGCCCCAGCCGGGCCAGCCCCAGCCGGGCCAGCCCCAGCCGGGCCACCCCCGCCGCCCCCGCGCGGGCCTGCCGGGCCGTCCCCGATCCGAGCCCCCGCCCGGGGCCCGGACAGGCCCAGCTCGCGAAGCACCCGGGGGGGCAGGGGTTTGGGCGCCCCGGTCATCGGGTCTGAGCCGGACTGGGTCTTGGGAAAGGCGATGACCTCGCGGATGTTCTCCTCTCCGGCGAGCACGGCGACCAGCCGGTCCACGCCCACGGCGAACCCGCCGTGGGGGGGCGCACCGTAACGCAGCGCTCCCAGCAGGAACCCGAAGCGGGCCTCTGCCTCGGACTCCTCGATCCCGAGAGCGTCGAACACCTGGGCCTGCACATCCGCGCGGTGGATCCTGATGCTCCCCGAGCCCAGCTCCCAGCCGTTCAACACCAGGTCGTAGGACTGAGAGCGCACTGCCAGCGGGTCAGTGGCCAGCAGGCCCAAGTCGTCCGGGTTGGGCATGGTGAACGGATGGTGGGCGGCAATCGGCCTGCCGGCCTCGTCCAGCCCCTCGAACAATGGGAAGTCGGTGACCCACACGTAGCGGTGAGGCCCCTCCCCCACTGGCGGGCGCCCCAGCTCGACCCTCAGCTGGCCCAGGACCTCGCAGGCCAGGCGGTGCTCGTCGGCAACTACCAGGACCAAGTCGCCCGCCTCGGCTCCGGTCGCGGAGCAGATGGCGTCTCGGTCCGCCTCGGACAGGAACTTGGCAACCGGCGACTCCAGGCCCAAGGCGCCGACCTGGGTCCCCGCACCACCAGCAGTGGCCGCACCAGCAGTGCCTGGCGCCGCCACCACCCGGAGCCACACCAGGCCCTTGGCACCCAGCTCCTTGGCCCTGTCGATCAGACGATCGAGGGAGGCGCGACCCATCCCACCAGAGCCGGGCACCCGTAGCGCCTTCACCGCCGGTGCATGGAACGCCTTGAAGGCCGAACCCGCCAATGCCCCGGTCAGCTCCACCAGCTCCATCCCGAAGCGGAGGTCCGGCTTGTCGGTGCCGAATCGGTCCAGGGCTGCCGCCCACGTTATCGACTCGATCGGCGGAGGCCGTTCCCCCGTCGCGACCACCGCGGCATCCAGCACCGCCTCCGAGACGAAAGCCATCACCTCGCCCGCCGAGACGAAGGATGCCTCCACGTCCAGCTGGGTGAACTCGAACTGACGGTCGGCGCGCAGGTCCTCGTCTCGCATGCAACGGGCGATCTGGTAGTAACGGTCCACGCCCGCCACCATCAGCAGCTGCTTGGCGATCTGCGGGCTCTGCGGCAGCACGTAGAACGACCCGCGGTGCAGGCGGGAGGGCACTGTGAACTCCCGGGCGCCCTCGGGGGTGGGTGTCCACAGCAAAGGGGTCTCCACCTCGGTGAAGCCCTGGCGGTCCATCGCCGCTCGGAGCGCCGAGTTGACCCGGGCCCGCAACGCCAGGTTCGACTGCATCCGGTCCCGGCGCAGGTCCACGTAGCGGAACCGGAGCCTGGTCGCCTCGTCGGCATCCACCCGGTCGGTCACCGGGAACGGGGGGGGCTCCGCATCCGCCAGGACCTCCACCGTGCAATCCCCCACCTCCACCTCGCCGGTGGCCAATCCGGGGTTGACCGTCCCCTCGGGGCGCTGTCGCACGACTCCGCTGACTCGCAGGACGTACTCGGAGCGCAGGTCCGAAGCCCCGTCGACCACACACTGCACGATGCCAGTCCTGTCGCGCAGGTCCACGAAAGCCAGGTGCTCCCCGTGCTGGCGCCTCCGGGCCACCCAGCCGCACACCGACACGGTCCGCCCGGCGTCTGCCGAGCAGAGCTCCCCGCACCAGGCGCTGCGCATGCCGGCGGAGGGGGTGGGTTCCGCTGAGGGGGTCACCGTCCCGAGGGTAGCCCCGGCGGGGGCAGCCCTGGTCGGGAGTGGACACGGAGGCGCGGCGTAACTGGACATCTTTCGCCGAAGGGCTTCAACCCGCGGGTAGGAAACCCCGACGGAGGGTGCTCTCCGAGACCACCCTCTCCTCCGTGAAGGCCAGCAGGTAGCTGGGGCCGCCTGCCTTCGGGCCCGCCCCCGACAGCCCGAGGCCGCCGAACGGCTGGCGGCCCGGCACCGCGCCGATTATCCCCCGGTTCACGTAGACGTTGCCCGCCCGAAGCTCGGCGGCGGCCACGGCGATGCGCGAGGGCGAGCGGGAGAAGACGCCCGCCGTGAGGGCGAAGTCGGTGTCGTTGGCTACTTCCAGCGCCTCGTCGAAGCTTGCTACCCGGAGCACCGCCAGCACCGGCCCGAAGACCTCCTCGCGCGCCACGCTTGCAGACCGCCCCACCCCGTCCACCACAGCAGGCCCGACGAACCAGCCCTTCGGGGGCACGTCCTGGCGGCTGAGCACGAGCCTCCCCTCGCTGGGCGCCCTTTCGAGATACCCCAGGACCCGGGCGTGGGCGTCGGCGTCGATGAGCGGTCCCAAGGACACGCCCATGGACCGAGGGTGTCCCACCACCAGCTCAGCGGTCGCCCCGACCAGTCGCCGGACAACCTCGTCGTGCACCTGGTCGAGGACGACCAGCCGGGAGCAGGCCGAGCATTTCTGGCCGGCGTAGGCGAACGCGGATGCCACCACGGCGGGCACCACCTGGTCCAGGTCGGCGTCGGAGTCCACGACGATGGGATTCTTGCCCCCCATCTCGGCTACCACCGTCTTCACGTGCCGCTGCCCCGGCTGATGCGCCGCGGCGGCCGCGTTCACGTCCAGGCCGGCGGCAAGCGAGCCGGTGAAGGCCACGACGGCCACGTCACGGTGGCGGACCAGGTGGGCGCCGAGCGCTCCGTCTCCCGGGAGCAGGCTGAGCACGCCGGGGGGCAGGCCCGATTCCCCGAGCGCCCGAGCCAGCATGGAGGCCACCGCTGGCGCCTGCTCAGCAGGCTTGAGGATCACGGTGTTGCCCGCAACCAGGGCGGCCATCACCATCCCGGTCGGGATCGCCAGCGGGAAGTTCCAGGGGGAAATGACCACGGCGACACCCTTGCCCGAGTATCCCAGCGAGTTCGCCTCCCCTGGCGGCGATGAGACCGCTCCACCCCGGCCCAGCTGCAGCATCTCCCGCCCGTAGTACTCGCAAAAGTCCACTGCTTCGCCCACGTCGGCATCTGCCTCGGCCCAGGGCTTGCCCACCTCGAACACCTCCAGGGCGGCCAGCTCCGCCCGGTGCCCCCGCAGCCACGCCGCAGTCCGGAAGGCCACCCGGACGCGGTCCGCAACGGGCATCCTCGACCAGCCCTCGAAGGCCCTTCGGGCTACGGCCACCGCGTCGTCGGCCTCGCCAGGCCCGCAAGCCTGGGCAACGGCCACCACCCGGTCGGGCTCGCCGGGGTCGACCGAGTCCAGGGTGGCCCCGGTCCTGACTTGCCGGCCGTGGATGACCGCAGGGACGTCGAGCGGCCCCGCAGCCAGGCGCTCGGCCATCGCTCCCACCGCACCGCAGAAATCCTTTCTGGTCCGGCCAGAGCGCCACTCCCTCCCTGGCTCGTGGACGTAGGGCCCGGGCGCCGCGGGATCGGTAGCCCTGGGAGCCGGCGGGACCCATTGCGGGCCTGGCAGCTTGGTGGTCGCAGGTGGCGCCGAGGGTGCCGCAACCAGCTCGTCCAGCGACCTCCGCTCCGCGAAGCGGGCCCTCACGAAGCCGTCCTGGGACGTGTTCTCCAGGAGCCGCCGGATCAGGTAGGACATGCCGGGCACGAGATCCCCCATCGGCGCGTAGACCCGAAGGCGCATGCCCAGCCGGCGGATCGCAGCGTGCACCGGCTCGGCCATGCCCAGGAGCATCTGGCACTCGTACCCTGCGTCTGGGATCCCCTGGTGGCGGGCCCAGGTGACCGCGTAGGCGATCGAGCGCAGGTTGTGGGATCCGAAAGCCGCCCTCACCTCGCCGTGGTGGGCATGGAGCAGCCGGGTCAGGCGCTCGTAGTTGGCATCGGTCTGGCCCTTCGAGACCCAGACGGGGACCTGCCAGCCCTCTGCCCGGGCGAGGGCCACCTCGGTGTCCCAGTAGGCACCTTTCACCAACCGGACCCCTATCGGCTTGGCGCCGCGCGCCCGCCGGGCCGCAGACCACGCGATCAGGTCGGTGAGGTCGGCCCAGCTGTCCTGCAGGTACGACTGGACGACGATCCCGGCATCCAGGCCGGCGAGCTCAGGGGCGTCCAGGAGCTCCCGGAATAGCTCGATGGTGAGGTCCTTCACGTCGTAGTGCTCCATGTCGAGCCAGACGAAGGCGCCGCGCTCGGCTGCCAGGGCGAGAAGCGGGCGAAGCCGGGAGGCGGCCTGGGCCTTGCCCTCCTCGCAGGTGAGGGGGGCGAGCAGCGGCGCCAGCGCGGTCGGCTTGATGCTCACGTTGACCCTCGGGAGCGACCCGAGGTCGTCTCGTTCGAGGTGGTCGTCTGGGGCCCATCCCTCGGTCGCCTCTGCCAGGACGACGATCAGATCGGCAACCCTCGCCGCGTAAGCGTCTGCCTCGTCGGAGCTGAGGGTCCGCTCTCCCAGCAGGTCGACGGTGAACGCGCTGCCGGCCCGCCACAACGCCTCCAGGTTGGCCGCGGCTTGGGCCGGGTTGGCGCCGATGATGAACTGGTGCGCCATGCGGTCGATGTTGCGCCTGGCAACCGCGGAGGAGACCCTGGCCCCGCCCGGCAGGTGCCCAGCCAGGGCGACACCCAGGTCCAGCATCCTGGGTGCGTCCGGCCCGCTGAAGTACTCGTGGAGGTGCCGGAGGGCCTCGGCGTCACCGGTCGTGGCCGGGAACACGTCGACGAAGCGGAAGAGCTGGGTGGCAAACGCCGGGTCGGCCATCGCCCAGGCCAGCATTCGCTCGCTCCACCAGCCCATCGAGAAGACCCCGGCGCCCTCCCTGCCCCCGAGCTCCGCAATGCGCCTGGCCAGAGCGCTCACCTCGTCCTCGAACGCGTCGGTGGGCGCCAAAGGGGCTCAGCTGGGTCTGCGTGGCGGGAGCGGGCTCGGCGGGAGCGGGCTCGGCGGGAGCGGGCTCGGGCTCGGCGGGAGCGGGAGCGGGCTCGGCGGGAGCGGGCTCGGCGGGAGCGGGCGGGCCGGGAGCGGGCTCGACAGGCGCGACACTAGTTACCGCCTCCGGGCAGGACGCGGTAGGCGTCAAAGACGCTGTCGAGTGACTTTATGGAGCCGATCAGCGAGTCCAGGTGGCCGGGATCTGCCAGCTCGAAGTCGAAGCGCATCCTGCTCACCCGGTCCGCCCCGGTGTGCGTCGAGCAGGCCAGGATGTTCAAGTGGTTCTCCGACATCACCCGGGCCACGTCGGCGAGGAGGCGGGAGCGATCCAGCGCCTTCACCTCTACCGCAGCCTCGAAGACGCCGGTGGTGTCCCGGTCCCACTCGACCTCGATGAGCCGCTCACGGTGCCCGGCCACCAGGGAGATGGCGTTGGCGCAGTCGGCGCGGTGCACCGAGACCCCTCGCCCCCGGGTCACGAACCCCACTATCGCGTCCCCCGGCACCGGCGTGCAGCAGCGCGAAAGCCGGATCATCACGTCGTCGAGGCCCTCTACGTAGACGCCTGAGCTCACCCGACGGCGCCCTGGCCGGACCGGCTCGCGCACCGTCGTCGGCAGCTGTTCCTCGTGTGCCCCACCCCGTAGCTCACGCCCGAGGCGTTGCGCGACGGTCCGAGCGGAAGCGTGGCCCTCGCCGATCCCCGCGTAGAGCGCTTCGAGGTCCGAATAGCCCATTGCCTCGACGAGCGTCGCCAGGGGCTTCGAGCTGGACAGGCGTTGGACCGGGAGGCCTTCCTTGCGGAGGGCCTTGGCCAGCTCCTCGCGCCCGGTGTCGATGGCGTCCTCGCGCCTCTCCTTGCTGAACCACTGGCGGATCTTGTTGCGCGCCCGGGGCGAGGCCACGATCTTGAGCCAGTCCCTCGAAGGCCCGGCGTTCTCTGCCTTGGACGTGAACACCTCGACGCTGTCGCCCGAGCGCAGCTGGGAGTCGAGGGGCACCAGGCGCCCGTTCACCTTGGCCCCGATGCAGCGGTGCCCCACCTCGGTGTGGATCGTGTAGGCGAAGTCGATCGGGGTGGCGCCGACCGGCAGCGTCACCACATCGCCCTTTGGGGTGAACACGTAGACCTCGTCCATCTCGAGGTCGCCCTTCAGGGTCTCCAGGAACTCGACCGGGTCTGGGGTATCGGCCTGCCAGTCCACGATCCGCTGGAGCCAGCCGATCTCGGCGGGGGATGCACCCTCTTTGTAGCTCCAGTGAGCGGCGATGCCGTACTCGGCCTGTCGGTGCATCTCCCTGGTGCGGATCTGGACCTCCAGGGGCTTGCCCTGGGGCCCGACCACAGTCGTGTGAAGGCTCTGGTAAAGGTTGAACTTTGGAGTGTTGAGGTAGTCCTTGAACCGACCCTGGACAGGGCTCCAGATCGCATGTATGGAGCCCAGCGCGGCCCAGCAGTCCTTCTCGCTCTCCACGAGGACCCGGATGCCGACCAGGTCGTAGATCTCGTCGAACTCCTTGCCCCTTATCACCATCTTCTCGTAGATGCTCCAAAGGTGCTTGGGCCGCCCGGTGACCTCCCCGGCGACACCCAGCTCGGAGAGGCGCTCCCTCACCGCCCCGAGCACCTGCTCGAGGTAGAGCTCGCGCTCCGGCGCCCTGGTGGTCACCATCTGCTCTATCTCGGCGTAGCGCTTCGGGTGAAGGGTCGCGAACGCGAGGTCCTCGAGCTGCCAGCGCAGCTCCTGTATCCCGAGGCGATGCGCCAGCGGTGCGTATATGTCCAGGGTCTCCTGGGCGGTGCGCCTCGCCTTGTGCTCGGGCATGGCTGCGATCGTGCGCATGTTGTGCAGCCGGTCCGCGAGCTTGATCACCAGGACCCGCCAGTCCTTGGCCATGGCGATCAGCATCTTGCGCATGGTGGCGGCCTGCTGGGCCTCCTTGGAGTCGAACCTGAGCCGGTCCAGCTTGGTCAGCCCGTCGACTATCGCCGCCACCTCGGGGCCGAAACCCACCTCCACCTCCGCCAGCGCCAAGCCGGTGTCCTCGACTGCGTCGTGAAGCAGCGCTGCCGCCACGCTCACGTCGTCGAGGCCCAGCTCGGCGACCACCGTGGCGACCGCCAGCGGGTGGGTGATGTAGGCGTCCCCCGAGAGCCGGGCCTGACCCTCGTGCGCCGCCTCGGCCACCTTGTACGCCCGCCTGACCATGTCCAGGTCCACCTTGGCCTCGGAGCGGGCCAGGGCCCTGGCCCTCCCGCCCCGGCCACTACCGCCCCCGGCTCGGTCCCGGAGCGCCTCGATCACCGGCCCCAGCGAACCGTCCTCTCCGGGCGGTGGGGCCTGGCGGCGCCAGGACAGGACCCTCTCCACGTCCTCGCCCTACCCGTAATCTACGAGGGTGGCCACCTCGTAGGCCCCGAGCCGATCCCGGCCACCCAGGGCGCCGAGCCCGATGAAGAAGCCGAGCCCCACCACCTTGCCCCCGAGGCGTTCCACGAGATGGGTCGCCGCCAGCGCAGTGCCACCCGTCGCAAGCACGTCGTCGACGATCAGGACGCGCTCACCCGCGCTGATGGCGTCGGCGTGGACCTCGAGGCGGGCGACGCCGTACTCGAGGGCGTAGTCCTCGCCCTCCAACACACCGGGGAGCTTGCCGGCCTTGCGCATCGGGACGAACCCTGCGTGCATCGCCAGCGCGACCGGTGCTGCGGCGATGAAGCCCCGTGCCTCGATCCCGACCACCTTGTCCACTCCGAAGGCGCTGAAGCGCCCGGCAACCTGTGCGACCGCGAATGCGAACGCGCCGGCATCCGCCAGGAGCGGGGTGATGTCCCTGAAGACGATGCCGGGGCGCGGGAAGTCGGCCACGTCCCTGATGCAGGCCCTCAGCCGGTCGGCGTCGTTCGCCATCCCCGAACACACTACCCCTCGGCCGCCGTGCGCCGGATTCTCTTTGGAGGAATCTTGCCTCAGCTCGCCGACCCGCCGTGCCCACTCACGGCCTGCCCGCCCGCCCCGGCCCTCAGCGCCGCTTGGCCGACTTGGTTCGCACCGGCGGCTTGCGGGGCGCCCCCGGCTGGCCTGGCTTGGCCGGCGGGGAGGCGGAGGGCGCCGAGGCGGGCGGGGTGGAGGCCGGAGGGTTCGCCGCCTTTGGGGACCGAGCGCGGCTCGGTCGGAGCCGGGGGGGCGCCGTGGACTGGTCGGTGGCCGCATCGGGGGCGGTGGCTCGGGGAGCGGGCGGCTCTGGGGCGGTGGCTCGGGGAGCAGGCGGCTCTGGGGCGGTGGCTCGTGGAGCGGCCGTCGAGCTGCCGGCCTGGGGGGCCTCCGATGGGGCCTGAGGGCCAGGACGGGGGGCTTCGGAAGCGATCCGGGCGCGCTGGCGGGGGGTCAGGCGGGGCAGGCCGCCCGAGCCCAGCGCACCCTTTGCCTGGATGCCAGCGTTGCGGGCGCTGCCGGGTGCGGACCGGCTGGATCCCCCGACGAGGGCGAGCATGGCTGCGGGGGTCATGACCAGCGGGCCCTGGCCCCGCGCCACGAGACGTGAACGGATCGTCCGGTAGCGGGTCTCTCGCTCCTTGAGGATCGCCAGCAGTGGGGAGGCGATGAAGATCGAGGAGTAGACACCGCTGGTGAGCCCGATGACCAGGGCCAGGCCGAACTCCTGGAGGGTGGTCGCCCCGAGCACCTCGGCCCCGATGACCAGGATCGACAGGATGGGCAGGATCGCGACCACGGAGGTGTTTAGGGAGCGCATCAGCACCTGGTTCATCGACAGGTTCACCGTGTCCGAGTAGGTCAGCTTGCCCGACGTGCCGATGCCCTTGGCGTTCTCCTTCACCCTGTCGAACACGACTATCGTGTCGTACAGCGAGTAACCGAGGATCGTGAGCACTGCCACCACGGTGTCCGGGGTCACCGGGAAGCCGACCAACGCGTAGATCCCCACGGTCACAACTAGGTCGTGGAGCACGGCGACGACGGCAGACAGCGCCATCTTCCACTCGAAGCGGATGGTGATGTACAGAGCGATGGCGATGAAGAAGATGATCACCGCCCGCACCGCCTTGTTGGTGACCTGCCCGCCCCAGGAGGGGCCCACCGAGTTCACAGTGACCACGCTCTGGTTCACGTGGGTGAGCAGGGCAAGGGTCTTGGTCACCGAGTCTTGGGCGGCCGTTTGGGAGGCAGCGGTGCCGCTGAGCTGGGTCTGCACCTGGAGGGTCTGGTTGTGTCCATTCCCCAGCTCGGCGATGGTGGCGCTGGTCCCGAGCGACCCGAGCGCGGTGCGCGCTTGGGACACGGTCACCCCGTGGGACGGGACCTGCCAGGACGTACCCCCCTTGAAGTCGATGCCGAAGTTGAGGCCCCGGATGCCGAGGGCGGTCATCCCCGCGATGATGACGATCGCCGAGATGGCAAACCAGCGCCGCCGGCGGCCCACGAAGTCGACGGCCGTCTCGCCGCGGTACAGGCGGCTCCAGGGGCCACGCTTGCGCTGAACTGACTTAGCCGTGACCGCGGCGGCGCTCACTGTACAACCTCGGGGAGGGCGCGCTTGGCGGCCCGGCGCTCGGACCGGGACGGGCGCTCGCCGCCGTCCGCCCTTGCCAGCCCGCGGGCCACCCCGATGAATCGGGCCTCCGTGAAGGTCCTGCTGCGACCCAAGAGGATCACCAGCGGGCGGGTGAAGGTCCAGGCGGTGACCATGTCCAGCAGGGTGGATAGCCCCAGGTAGAAGGCGAACCCCTTGACCTGGGCGACGCTGAATATGTAGAGCACCACAGCGCCGATGAGCGACACGAGGTCGGCGGCGATGATCGTGCGGAACGCCGCTGCAAAGCCCCTGTCCACCGACGCCCCCACACTCTTGCCCGCGCGGACCTCGTCCTTGAGGCGCTCGAAGAACACGATGTAGGAGTCAGCGACCACCCCGACCGACACGATGAGCCCGGTGATGCCCGACAAGTCGAGCGACAGGTTCGCGGGAGAGTGGCCAAGATAGGAGATGATCGCCCACAGCAGGGCGGCGGTCACTGCCAGCCCCAGCAGCACGACGATGCCGAGCCCCCGGTAGTAGAGCACCGTGTAGCCGAACACCAGTGCAAGCCCGACCAGCGCCGCGAAGATACCGGCGACCAGCGACGACTTACCGAGTGTCGGGGAGATCGACATGACGGTCTGTCGGACCAGCTGGACAGGTAGGGCGCCGTAGCGCAGCTCAAGTGCCAGCGTGTTTGCCGTGGACTGGGTGAAGTTCGCTCCGGTTATCTGTCCCTGGCCCCCGAAGCTGGAGAAGGCCTTGTTGTTCGGCTGGATCTGCGGCGCAGACTCGACCACGCCGTCGAGCGCTATGCCGAGCTGCTTGTGGAAGCTGGCCTTGGCGATGCTGTCCCAGATGGGGGACCCGGAGGGGGTGAGGATGAAGTTCACCTGCCACTGGCCAGTTTGCCCCAGCGCAGCGGTGGCTGTCTTGATGATGGTCCCGCTTGCCGCCGCGGGGCCGAGGATGTAGCGCCCCTGGACCACCCCCTTCACCGGCGCCGTCGGGAGCAGCACGGTCGCACCTTTTGTGTCGAGGCTTCGGGGGGTGCTCGGGACGTCCGCGAAGTTGACGCTGGCATTGCAAGCTGGGGGTGGCCCGGTCAGCGTTGGGGGTGTCTTCTGGCCCTTGGGCAGGGGCTTGGAGTAGACCGGCTCCGCGCAAAGGACTGGGCGGAAGTACAGCTCTGCGGTCTGGCCGATTATCGACAAGGCCTGGGCGCGGTTCTTGATGCCGGGGAGCTCGACGCTGATGTTGCCCCCGGAGCTGGTGATGTTGGGCTGGGTCAACCCGCCGCTCAGCCCGCTCACCCGGTTGCTGATGATGGCGATGGTCTCGTTGATCACCGCAGGCTTGACCGGGTGGGCCGGCCGGTAAACCACCGAGATCCCGCCCTGCAGGTCGAGGCCGAGCAGTGGCGCCCAGCCCAGCAGCACGACGGCCACGAAGGCGGCCACAGAGACGGCAACGGTCCCGCTGACCCACGCCCAGAGCCGGCGCCTCATTGGCGCCTCTTGCGCGACGTCGGGTCAGGCGCACCAAGGGCGCTGCGGATCACTCTGCAGTTCTCTCCGCGGAGCTCGTTGCCTCTGTCGGGGCGGCTGGAGGGTTCGGTACCAGGGGCACTGCGGAGCTTGGCGACTCCGGTTTGGTGGGCGTGGGCGGGGGCGGTTCAGGCCCCGAGGCTTCAGGTCCCGAAGGTGAAGCGCCAGAGGGTATGCCGAATGCAGCTCCCAGGTCAGCGCCTGCGGGGGGAGCTGGGTGTCGGGGCTTCTCGGCCTTGTTGGGCGGCGCGGCTTTGGGTCGCCTGGCGGCCTTGTTGGAGGGCGCGGGCTTGGACTGCCCGCCGGGCTTGGCCGGCGCAGAGGTCGGGCCAGCAGCGTCCGCGCCGTTGGACTGCCCGCTGGGCTTGGCCGGGGAGGTGGCCCCCCCGGCAGGGGCCGCGCCGTTGGGGCTGATTGGCTCGGCCTCAGCCTCGGCGAGGGCGTCGGCATCGTCCTCTGAGTCGTCCTCTGAGTCGTCCTCTGAGTCTTCCTCTGAGTCTTCCTCGTGGTCGTCGTCGGGGTGGTAGCCATGCCAGCCGCGATCCTCGTCCTCGTCCTCGTCCTCGTCCGTTTCCTCGTCGCCTTCGCGATCGGTGTCGGCGTCCTCGTAGTCGGGAACGACGGGCTCCACCTTTCGGGCGATCGCCTGGCGTAGGAACTCCATCTCCACGTCTGGCCCTACCCGAACCACGGCCCGGTCCTTGTCGATCGAGATCACCGTGCCTACGATCCCGCCGATGGTGGCGACGGTGTCACCCTCCACGATCGCGGACTGCTGCTGGCGTGCAGCCCGCTGTCGCTTGCGTTGGGGACGAAGGATCAGCAGGTAGGCAATGATGAGCAACGGGATGATGTAGATGAGCAGAGTGCCGCCGGAACTCTTAGGCTTGGCTTTGGCAGCGGCAGCGACAAGGTTCACGGCGCTCGTAAGGATGATGTGCATGGATGGAGGGCCTTCGCCGAGGGATCGGACTGTCTCGACGTTAGCGCAGGCCGGCCACTGAACCCGTGCAGCTGCTCACCGGTCGAAGAGGCCAGCCTGGTCGGTCCCCGGTGGCGGGCTCAACCCCAGGTGTGCCCATGCGGCCGGAGTTGCCAAGCGGCCGCGAGCGGTGCGCATGATCAGTCCCTGCTGGAGGAGGAATGGTTCGTACGCTTCCTCCACGGTGTCGGTCTCCTCGCCGACTGCGACGGCCAGGCTCGAAAGGCCCATCGGGTGCCCGTTGCTGCCGCGGCACAGCGCGCTCAGGATCGCCCGATCCACCTTGTCGAGGCCCAGCTCGTCAACACCGAAGACGTCGAGGCCAGCAGTCGCGCTCTGTGCGGTGACCACCCCCGAGCCACGAACCTCCACGTAGTCACGGACTCGGCGCAGGAGTCGGTTGGCGATCCGTGGCGTGCCGCGTGATCGTCCAGCGATCCGCTCCGCTCCAGCTTGCTCGATGCTGACCCCCAGGATTCGAGCCGCCCTCATTACTATCGCCTCCAGCTCCGCTCGGTCGTAGTAGTCGAGGCGCGCAACCATGCCGAAGCGGTCCCTCAAGGGCCCCGTGACCAGCCCTGTGCGGGTCGTGGCACCAACGAGGGTGAACCGGGGGAGGTCCAGGCGCAGGGAACGGGCGGTGGGGCCCTTACCGATCACGATGTCCAGGGCGAAGTCCTCCATGGCCGGGTAGAGGATCTCCTCGACTGCCCGGTTGAGCCGGTGGATCTCATCGATGAACAGCACATCTCCATCCGACAGGTCGGTGAGGATCGCCGCCAGGTCCCCTCCCCTTAGGAGCGCTGGTCCGGACGTGATGCGCAAGCCCGCACCCATCTCACCCGCCACGATTCCCGCCATCGTCGTCTTGCCCAGCCCTGGGGGCCCGGCGAACAGGATGTGATCGACGGCCTGCCCCCGGCGCCGGGCCGCCTCCAGCACTATCGCCAGGTGGTCCTTGACCTGACGCTGGCCCACGAACTCCTCCAGCCGGCGCGGTCGCAGGCTGGCCTCCTCCAGCACCTCGGATGGGTCGGCGACGGGGTCGAGCGGGCGCGATGGCGGGGGCGACCCCGTGGGTCGACCGTCGGCGGCGTTTCCCGATCGTCCATGCGGTTCCCGACCAAGGGTTTCGCGCCGGGCGCCGGGCGCCGATTCGCTCAAGTCCTCACCCTTCTACGAGCCGCCCCCAGCTCCCTCAGCGCCGACCTGAGGAGCTCCTCTGCGGGGAGGTTCCCGGCCTCGGCGTCGAGAGCGTCGAGAGCGGCGATACCGGCCCTGACCTCCTCGGGGGTGTAGCCAAGGCTGGCCAGCGCGGCTCGGACCTCACCCAGGGCCCCGTCCGTGCGACGGGCTGAGGTTGGGCCGGCAGCTCCGTCGGAGTCCCCAAGCGCGAGCCGGGAGAAGCGTGGCTCGAGGTCGAGGAGCAGGCGCGCAGCGGTCTTCGCACCCACTCCCGGGACAAGCGTCAGGGCCGCGGCATCACCACCGAGCACAGCGCGAGCCAGGGCGCCGGGCGTGTGGACCGAGAGTATCGCCAGAGCCAGGGCCGGCCCCACACCGTGGGCCGCTATGAGTCCCTCGAAGCACTCGCGAGCCTCGCGTTGGGTGAAGCCGTAGAGGACGATGGCATCCTCTCTTACGTGGGTATGCACGTGGAGGAATACCTGCGAGCCCACCCCGATGCCGGCCATCGCCGTCGTGGGTACGGCCACCCGGTAGCCGACCCCGCAAACCTCCACCAGCAGCTCCGAGCTGCCCACCACCTCCAACACCTGTCCCCTCAGCGACCCGATCACCGAGCCGGCCCTGTGCCCAGCGCCGCTGCGATTCGCTGGCGCCCTGGTGCGAGGGTGAGGTGGCAGATTGCCAGAGCCAGGGCGTCGGCAGCGTCGGCCGGACGAGGACGCACGCCGAGCCCACATAGCGTCGCCACCATGCGGCCAACCTGCTCTTTGGTGGCAGCCCCGTAGCCTGCGACAGCTTGTTTTACCTCGTTGGAGGTGTACTCTGCCACCTCACAGCCTCCCTCTGCTGCCGCCGCAAGGGCCAAGCCGCTCGCCTGGCCCACCGACATCGCGGTGCGAGCATTGGTCTGGAAGAAGACCCTCTCCACGGCCACGGCGTCGGGGCTCAACTCGGCGATCAGCTCACGCAGCTCTCTCGCCAGGTTGGCCAGGCGCGCCGGGAGCGGGGCAGCGGGTGGCGTGACGATCACCCCTGCCAAGACAGCGTGGAACCTGGCCTTCGCGCCGGCGGAGCGAGAGACGGCGCCATAGCCGCAGCGTGACAGTCCTGGGTCGATACCGAGCACGAACACTAGTTTGTGAGTCTAGACCACGGCAGGCTCGAGGTGGTGGATGCCCCTG
Source organism: Acidimicrobiales bacterium (assembly GCA_050744085.1). Classification (GTDB taxonomy): domain Bacteria; phylum Actinomycetota; class Acidimicrobiia; order Acidimicrobiales; family JAJPHD01; genus JAVKSL01. Next base: position 29,468 of record JBOGGU010000062.1, on the reverse strand, counting down.
CAGTGCCGCTCAGCAGCACTAGCTGATACACATCTAGGTAGGGTCCCCCACTTGTGATTCGGGGGATCTCAAGATGGGTTCGACATCCGTCACTCATCCAGAGAGGACCCCGCCGTTATGGCTCATGTTGGTGGTGTGTTGCAAGCCGAGTTCATGGCCCGAGTTCGAGGTTGTGATCCGGGCAGGTGTCTGGTGGTCCCCATCGACGTCGGCAAGTCCGCGGCGATGGCGTTGGTCGCCGACCACTATGGCGAAGTGGTGGTCGCTCCGTTCAACTTTGACCTGACCGAGTCTGGGTTCGGCCTATTGGCCGGCGAGATCGCACGGTGAGCTGAATCCAGCCGCAGTAAAGCGGCCCGCTCTCAACAGCTGTTGGCCCGGCTCAAAAGCGACGCACGAGACGTGGGGGCGATGGCCGAGCTCATGATCCGTGGTGGTGGCCGCCCGCCCGCGACTCGTACCGACGCTCTGGCCACTCAAGCTGCGTGGGTGGGTCATCGGCGTCGCAAGGTTGCAGCCAGGGTGGCACTGGCCAACCAAGTGATCGGCCAGTTGGACCTGGTCTTCCCGGGCCTGGACGGGTGCTTCGCCGACGTATTGGGGGCAAAGGCTGCTCGGGTGATCGTGAGCCAGATCTGTGACCCGGACCAGATTCGCCGCCTGGGCGTCGGCGGGCTGCGTCGCTTCGTGGCCAACAGAGGTGTCGCCCTGTCGGGGCCCAAAGCAACCCAGGTCGTCACCGCAGCCCGAGTGGCCCTGCGCCTGCCCGGCCCAGAACGTGCCACACTCGGGCGGGTGTTGAGTGCCGATGTGGCCCTCCTCACCAGCTTGGAAGCCGAGATCACCGCATCCGAGGCGGCCCTTGGCGAGGTGCTTGGCGACAGCCCAGCGCAGATCTTGACCAGCCTGCCGGGCGTGGCGGTGGTTCGGGCGTCCAACTACGGGGCGGGGATCGGCGACCCGGCCCGATTCGCCAGCGCCGCCGGGGCATACCGAGCCGCCGGGCTGGTGCCCACCATGTACCAGTCCTCGGGGCGAGCCCGGCCGGGCCAGCGCATCAGCCGAGAGGGATCGGTCGAGCTGCGAAGCGCGATCATCGAGCTCGGTCGCGGCCTGTCCCAACACGACGCCGAGTTCGCCGCCTACCGACGCCGCCTTCTCGATTCCAACAAGCCGGCGACCATAGCGGCCGTGGCGGTTGGACACCGTGCGCATCGCCTGGCATTCGCCATGTTGAGGGCTCAGCGCCCGTATGACTCCGCCCGCTGGCAGGCCTCGGTGGCAGCGGGCACGACCGTCATGGCGAAGACCCAAAGGCCCACCAGATCGACGTGACGTGCCCGCCACCGTCCCATCAGCCTGCCTTGCCGAAAGGATCAACCCACACAACCCACAACTGACCCAACGAGAAAGACTCATGCAGGTGCCCGGGGATCGATGGCAAGGGCCCGGACCGACGTTGCGCTAGCTATGACGGCCCAAGATCGGGTACCTCGCTTCTAGCAGGACGCCGGGCCCTTCCCACCGAGCGAGTGCGCACATGGTTGCCTGACCCGCCAACCGGCGAGGTCGCGTATGTCAGCCAGCACCGCCGGGAAGCCACGATCGCCACTGCACATCCGCCCCTCGCTGAAACCGCCCATCGACAAGCGGACTGTTAGCGCGACCCAGTACCGAGTTGACAAACCAGACGGTTGCTAGTGCTGCTCGGTGCCTGGACCATCCCCGTTGTCGTCCCTGGCGAATCGCGCTCCCTGGCTTCGCAGCCAGGAGGTGACCTGGCGGGATACGGTCTGCACGCCGCCAGCCACGCTCTCGATGATCTCCACGAATCGGGCCTGGTAGTGCTGTGCGGCAACCTTGAAGTCCTCCGACGGCGGGGGTTCCGCCCCACGCCTCGTGTAGCTGCCCGAGCGGATCCGGTCAAAGTCCCCTTCCATCACCCACCTGGTCAGCTCCGTGACCCGGCGTACGGGGAACGGGTGGGTGGAGCTGATCTCGGACAAGAAGCGCGACGGCCTGCTCAGCACGTCGTCGGAGCTGGCGTACTCGTGGGCCTGGGCCACGAAGGCATCGACGCTCATCCCTGGAAGCGAGCCCCCCGCCATGTGCATCAAGGCACGGCAGGTGATCATCGGGTCCCCCATGACCAGGGCAGAGGCGCGGTCACCAGTCAGCTCCGCAGCGCGATACCACTCCAGCATGACCAGCAGCAGCGCTCGCACTGGCAGCTCGCCGACCACCGACAGAGGTGCTCGGGCGAGGGCTTGGAGGATCATCAGCACGGTCATGTAGTGCGAGTGCTCTGCCAGGACGTGGCCCACCTCGTGAGCCAGGACCGCCTTGAGCGCCTCGGTGTCGAGCGCGGTGACCAAACCCGACTGCAACATCACCACCGGCTTCACCGATCCGAAGGTCATTGCGTTCAAGGTGGGTGTCTGGATTGCGTACAGACAGGGCCGGGAGGCGATATCCAGGGCCTCCAGGCACGAGAGGTACTCGGTCCACACCGCCGGTGCCTGGCTGGGCCCCAGGCGCACAGCGTTGCCCAGCAGCTGTTGAGTGAGCGACCGCTCGAAGCTCAGGCCGGAGAGGCGCTTGATCACCTGGTGGATCACAGGGATCGACCCGAGGGCGGAGGTGGCCGCCCGGTCCGCGGGATGCTGGAAGGCACGGGCGCTAATGTCGGGGTAGCGGGGTGCTCGCAGAACGATGGGCGGGCTGTTGGACATGCGCCCTCAACCTAGTGCTCCAGCCGGCGTTGTGACGGTCAGTGCCCACCAAGGGGGTTCTCAGGGCCCCCGTTCGAGGCGATCTCGAGCGCTTGGACGAGGTCCGCCCAGAGGTCCTCCACGTCCTCGATGCCGACGCTGAGCCGGACAAGGCCGGGCGGGAGAGCTTCCTCGCCGGCCCAGCGCCCTCGGCGCTCGATCAGCGTCTCGACCCCGCCAAGGCTGGTGGCGGGGGTTGCCAGGCGCACGGCGGCACAGAGCCGGTCCGCAGTCTCGAGTCCCCCCCGCACGTCGAAGGACAGCATGGCGCCCGGGCCTCGCATCTGCGTGCTGGCGAGCTCGTGCCCGGGGTGGTCTGGCAGGCCCGGATAGCGGACGACCTCGACCAGCCGATGGGCCACCAGGCGCCGAGCGAGCTCGGCAGCGCTCTCTTGCGCTCTGCTCATTCGCACTGCAAGGGTCCGCACGCCGCGAAGGGCCAGGTAGGCATCCAGTGGCCCCGGAATCCCCCCGTGCATGGATCGCCGGGCGGCGAGGGAGCGGGCCCAACCCTGGTCCCTGGTGACTGTCGCCCCGATGATCACGTCGGAGTGTCCCGCCAGGTACTTCGTAACGCTGTGGACCACCACATCGACACCGAGGTCAAGTGGGCGCTGGAGTAGAGGCGTGGCGAAGGTGTTGTCCGCCACGACCGCCAGGCCAGGCGCGACCAGCTTCGCCTCGCCAGCCAGGCGAGCCAGGTCGCTGATCGCCATGAGCGGGTTGGACGGCGACTCCAACCAGAGCATGGTGGCGCCCTTGCAGGCCTCGAGGGTGGCGCCAACGTCGGTGGTGTCCACCAAGCGGTGAGACAGCCGGCCGCGCCCGGTGAGGTCCGCAAGCAAGCTCCGCGTCCCGACATAGGCATCTGCACCGACAACCACCACCGCTCCTGCTGGCAGGGTCTCGATGATCGCGGCGATTGCCGCCATCCCCGACGAGAAGGCCAGTGCCTCGCCGCCCTCCAGCGCTCCCAGCACCTCCTCCAGCGCAGCCCAGGCGTCGTTTCCCTCCCTGCCGTAGCTCAGCTCCCCCCCGCTGCGGTAGGTGGAGGAGAGGGAGATGACGGCATTCACAGGAGCCCCAGGGGTATCGGCTCCCCGCCCGGCGTTGACCACCACCGAGGCGAGGCTGAGCCCACTCTCTGAACCGAGCGCAGGCGCTGAGCTGGAACGGCCCGCCTGGGTCAGAACGCCCCCTCCAGGACCTCGATACGCCCGCCCAGGATCGAGACCACGTCAAAGCGAATCTCGCTCGCCGGACCCGGGGAGTCCTCACGCAACCAGCGCGCCGCCAGACGGCGCAGCCTCGCCTGCTTGTCCCGATTCACGGACTCAGCCGGCACCCCGAAGGCGTCGGTGGTCCGGGTCTTGACCTCGGCGAACACATACGCAGAACCCTGACGGAGCACCAGGTCGATCTCACCCTCCCTGCGTCGCCAGTTACGGGCCAGCACCTCATAGCCTCGTGCCTGGTACCAGTCAGCCGCGATCGCCTCCCCCTGCGCGCCCAGCGTCCTTCGCCAACCGGCCTGGGTGCTCGGGCTTCCTGGCACCCTGTCTGCCTTACGACGGGGCTGGACAGCCGGCTTGGCAAGCCACTCCGTAGGGTTGTTCCCGATGCTGCGGTCCTCGGTGCTCATTTGCTTCAGCGGCTGCCCGCTTCTCCTTGAATTGGATCTGCCTGTCCCTCAACTCTATGCGACATCGGCGATGATCGAAGTTGCCAAGCCTGATGTCACGAGCGACCGGCCGAGGGCTTCATTCCGGAGCTCGCCGGTGCCGAGTACCTGGCTCCGTTACTCGCTGGCGTCTCCCGTATCCATCCATTGCTCGCCGTGTCGAACGGTGAACACCCTCATGAGGTGCGAAGGCTCAGTGTCCACGATGACGTCCACCCGATCCGGGTCCAAGGGATGTACGCGCGTCCTCACCACTCTGGCTTGGGAGACAGGCGCCCATCCCGAGAGGGCGGCCTCCTCAGGGGTGTCGTATCCCTGCTCGTGCAGGCGATCGGAAGCCACGTTAGCCATGGTACCAACTGTTCACCCGGCCCTGGTCCTCAAGCACCGGACGTCACGCCGCTGCCGGGCCACCGGTTACGGCGCGACCCGCTAACACGTGACCAGCTCCTCTCCGGAGGGCTCGTGGTCGACACCATGGTCATCAGCTGGTTGCCAGATGAGCGCCCGAACCCCCTGGCCGCTCGCTACCGCGTCCTGATGGGTCCATCTTCGGTGCTCCTCACCTTTCAGACCGTGATGGAGCTGCGCTTCGGAGCGCTCCGGGCCGGTTGGGGAGAGCTCCGGCTACGACGCCTCGAGCGAAGATCGCCGAGTTTGCCGTCATCCAGCCCGACGACGAGATGGTCACTGCCTGCGCCGAGCTACGGGCAGATTGCCAGCGTCGCGGGCACGCTCTCGGGGACAAAGTCCACGACGGTGACGGCTGGATCGCCGCCGCTCGGCTAGCTAACGCGCCAAAGAGCAGGCCCGCATGGGCAGCACGCCAGCTCGGATGGCTTTTCTAGCGGCTGGCTACCGGATAGCTCAGTACCGAACTCGTCGAAAGTTGATGATGACCCGCAGATCGTTGACAACCGGACGGTTGGACGTTACTTCGTGGAAGCCTGACGCTTCTCCTTGATCTTGGCTGCCTTACCCGTCCGCTCACGCAGGTAGTAGAGCTTGGCCCGCCGCACGTCGCCGTGGGTAACCAGCTCGATGCGGGCGAGGATCGGCGAGTGGACCGGAAAGGTCCTCTCCACGCCGACGCCAAAGCTCACCTTGCGCACGGTGAAGGTCTCCCGCACCCCGGACCCCTGTCGGCGGATGACGGCACCTTGGAACACCTGCACCCTTTCGCGAGTGCCCTCCACGACCCGGACGTGCACCTTCAGGGTGTCTCCCGGCGCGAACTCACAGATGTCGTCCCGCAGGCTGTCGCGGTCCACGAGGTCGGTGGGGTTCATCTGGTGCGCCGCCAGACGGAGCAAATGGAGGGGCTCGGTGCAGCTAGGAAACTGGTGGGACGGCTCATGGCGCGGGGTGCTCCTCAGTGGTGCCGGGGACTGTCTCAGGATAGCCGTGCTCCGCACGCAGGCGCACCTCGTCGGGGCTCAGGCCGCCGCGCGAGGCAATCAGGTCGGGGCGGCGAGCCATGGTTCGCGCCAACGACTCCGCCCTGCGCCACCGCGCAACTCGACCATGGTCCCCGGAGCGGAGCACCTCAGGCACGGGCCAGCCCCGGAAAGTGGCCGGACGGGTGTAGTGGGGGTACTCGACCAGGCCGTCTGCGAAGCTCTCGTCAGCGGCTGAGTCCGCGTTGCCCATCACGCCGGGGACGAGACGTGCCACAGCCTCGACGACGACAAGGGCGGCCAGCTCACCGCCGGCCAGCAGGTAGTCGCCAATCGACAGCTCTCCGTCCGCGAGATGGTCCGACACTCGCTGGTCCACGCCCTCGTAGCGGCCACACAAAAGGGAGAAGCCCTCTCCCGAGGCCAGCTGCCGGATCAGTGGCTGGTCGAGGACCTTCCCAGCCGGGCCGAGCAGGTAGAGAGGACGGGGGGGTCCCGCGGCCTCGACAGCAGAGAAGATCGGCCCTGGTGCCAAGACCATCCCCGGCCCCCCGCCAAAAGGAGCGTCGTCTACGGACCGGTGCGGATCGGTCGTGGCCATGCGCAGGTCGTGGACCCGCAGCTCGAAGACCCCCGAGGCGAGCGCCTTGCCGACCAGGGCCCCGGAGCAGTAACCCCGCACGAGATCGGGGAAGATCGTGAAGACGTCGATGCGCACCAGCTATTCCAGCAGACCCGAGGGGATGTCCACCACGACCCGCCCGATGGGCGTTGTCGAGCGCGGCCCTTCGGTCATGAAGCACATCGGAACCAGGCCGCCGCCATCCAGGACCAATAGGTCACTCGCCGGATTCGCCTCGACTGCGGACACCATGCCGAGCGCGTTGCCGTGGATGTCGCGCACCTCTGCGCCTATCAGCTCGTGCACCCACAGCGCCGCGGGGTCCTCCAGGGGCGGAGCCAGTAACGACCTGGATCGCAGAGCCTCGGCATCTTCCCTGTCGCTTACCTCGACAAACTGAACGATCCACCGGCCCCTGACCGCGCGACCCGAGCCCGTCGGCCCGCCGGAACGGGTAGCGCTCAGGACCTCCAAGGTCCTCGAAATACCCGGGCCGCCCAGGGTAAGGACCGACCCACTGGCCATCCGCTCGACCCGATCGGTGACCAGCTCTATAACTACCTCTCCCTTTAGACCGTGAGCCCGGGTCACCCGACCGACCTCTAGGAGCGCGACCTCTTGCTGGCGACCCACGCCGGTCTCGTCCAGACCCACGAGAGACCTAGTCCACGATCTCGACGTACGCTTCGACGCCTTCCCGGGCTCCCGCCGCCCGCACGAGCGTGCGTATGGCCTGGACCACATGGCCTCGCCGCCCGATAACCTTGCCCATGTCTGATTGAGCCACGCTCACCTGCAGGTCCACCCGCCCTCGGCGCTCGTCGACATCGATGACCACGGACTCCACGTCATCGACAATCGAGCGCACGACGAAGTCGAGGACGGCGAGTGGTATCCCGCCTACCAAGCGGTTGCCGTTGTCGCCCTCCTCGTCGAGATCGAGGTCGAGATCCAGGTCGCCGCCTTCGCCTGCACCGCCGCCTTCGTCGGCGCCGTCGTGGGGGGTTCCCTGGCTCACGAGCTGGTTGCCGCCCTTGGGGTTCGGAGCTCCCCAAAGGCTTCCCAGGCACCAGAGATCCTCAGGAGCTTCGCCACGGTCTCGGTTGGCTGCGCACCCTCGGCCAACCAATGAAGCGCTCTGGCGTTGTCGATCTTGACCACCGAGGGCTCGGCACGCGGCTCGTAGGTCCCGATGATCTCGATGAACCTCCCGTTGCGAGGCGAACGGCTGTCTGCTGCCACGACCCTGTAGGTCGGCTGCTTCTTCTTGCCCATCCTCATGAGGCGGAGCTTCACGGCCACGTCAATGACTCCTTCATAGTCCCCTTAGCGACGAAAGATCGCCGAGTGGGGTTGTGACTCGGCCTCCCCGCTTTCCTTTGCGCTTGTTCTTGTTGGGCCCCCGCATGATCCCCGTGGATCTCATCATGCGCTGCATCTCCTCGAACTGGTTGAGGAGCTGGTTGACCTGTGTGGTGCTCGTCCCGCTCCCCTTGGCGATCCGGAGGCGCCGGGAACGCTTCACGATCGACGGGGAGCGCCGCTCCTCTGGGGTCATGGAGCCGACAATCGCCTCTACCTTACCCAGCTCACGCTCGTCCACGTCGGCGTCGCGCAACTCCTTGGGCAGTCCCGGCATCATGCCGAGCAGTCCCTTGAGTGGCCCCATCTTCTTCATCTGGGTGAGCTGCTCCACCAGGTCCTCCAGGGTGAACTGACCCTCCTGCAACCGCGATGCCGTCTTGACCGCGACGTCTTGGTCGTAGTGGCGCTCGGCGGACTCGATGAGGGTGAGCATGTCGCCCATCCCGAGGATCCTGCTGGCCATCCGATCGGGGTAGAACGCATCGAAGTCGCCCAGCTTCTCCCCAGTCGATGCGAAGGCGATCGGCTTGCCGAGGACCTCCTTCAGCGATAGAGCAGCACCGCCGCGCGAGTCACCGTCGAGCTTGGAGAGTATGACCCCGTCCAGGGCCAGCGTCGCGTGGAACGCCTGGGCGGTGGTCACCGCGTCCTGGCCGGTCATGGCGTCGACGACCAAGAAGGTGTACTTGGGTTGCACGGCCTCGGAGATCCGGCGGACCTCCTCCATGAGGGCAGCGTCGATCGACAACCTCCCTGCGGTGTCTACGATCACCACGTCGCGGCCGCGACGTATCGCCTCAGCCACCCCGCCCCTGGCCACAGCCACGGCGTCGGTGGGCTCGCTCCAAACGGGCACCCCGGCCTGAGCGCCCAGCACGCGGAGCTGCTCGACAGCCGCTGGCCGCTGCAAGTCAGCACCGACCAGGATTGGCTGGCGACCCTGGCCCCTGAACCACTTGGCAAGCTTTGCCGAGGCAGTCGTCTTGCCGGACCCCTGCAGGCCAGCCAACAGCACGACCGTGGGCGGGGATGGCGCGTAGGTTATGCGTAGCGCCTCCCCGCCGAGCACCCCCGCCATCTCTTCGTTCACGATCTTGATGACCTGCTGGGCGGGTGAGAGCACCTTGGAAAGCTCGGCGCCCACGCATCGCTCCCGGATCCTTGCCACCAGGGTCTTCACCACACCGAGGTTCACGTCGGCCTCGAGGAGCGCCAGGCGGATCTCGCGCAGGGCGGCGTCGACATCCTCGTCGCTCAGCCTGCCCCGGCCGCGCAGGCGCCCGAAGATGCCCTCGAAGCGATCAGTCAGGGAATCGAACATGTGGGCCGAGACTACCGGCCTGGGCGAAACCGGCCAGCACCTGCAGGGCGCTGGGCGCCGAACGCCCCTATTCGAACAGAGCGTCCACGAACTCCTCTGGGTCGAAGTCGATCAGGTCATTGGCGGTCTCGCCCAGGCCCACAAGCTTGATCGGCAGGCCCAGCTCCGCTTGGATTGCCAGGACGATCCCGCCCTTTGCGGTGCCGTCCAGCTTGGTGAGCACGATGCCGGTGACCCCCACCGCCTCGGTGAACTGGCGAGCCTGTGTGAGGCCGTTCTGGCCGGTGGTGGCGTCGATGACCAAGAGCACCTCGCTGAGCTGGCCTGGGGGTCGCTCGGCTATGCGACGGACCTTCTTCAGCTCCTCCATGAGGTTGACCTTGGTGTGGAGGCGTCCTGCTGTGTCGGCGAGGACCAGCTCGACGCCTCGCGCCGCTGCACGCTGGACGGCGTCGAACACCACCGAGCCCGGATCGCCACCCTCCGCCCCTCTCACCAGGTCGGCCCCGACGCGCTTGGCCCACAGCTCGAGCTGTTCCGCTGCCGCGGCTCGAAAGGTATCGCCTGCCGCCATCAGCACGCTGCGCCCGGCAGCCGCCTCGCGCATCGCCACCTTGCCGATGGTTGTGGTCTTGCCGACCCCGTTGACCCCCACGAACAGCCATACATTTGCCGGGCCAGGAACAAGGTGCAGTGCGTGATCTCCCTGCGACATGTCCACCTTGAGGTCGGCCTTCAACCCGGCAATCACCTCCTCGGCAGTGCGGATCTCTCCGCTGCTGACACGTCCGCGAAGTCGGTCGATCATCGCGGCGGTCCGTGCCACGCCGACGTCCGCCAAGACCAGGGCCTCCTCGAGGTCTTCCCAGGTCGAGGCGTCGATTCGGCTCCTGCCGGCCACCGAACCGATCCGTCCCGAGAACAGCGACCTTGCCTTGCCCAGCCTGTCCCGCAGGCGCGGCGCTGGCGCTGGCTCGGGCGCCGCTGCCTCTGGCCCTGGCCCTGGCGCTGGCTCGGGCGCCGGCGCTGGCTCGGGCGCTGGCTCGGGCGCCGGCGCCGGCTCGGGCGCCGGCGCTGCCTCGGGTGGGGCTTCCAGGCCCGGGGAAGCGAATGCCTCCTCGACACGGGCAATCAGGTCCGCGTCGACCTCCTCGACGTCGGTGACGGCCCCTGGTGACGATGGTGGTGGCTGGCCATCAGCCGAAGAAGTCGCTGCGTCGTCATCCTGCCGCCGCCGCCTGAGCCGCACGGTCACCGCCGAGGAGACTCCCACCAAAGCCACGAACAGCACGAAGACCAGGAGTGCCAGCACGATCACGAGGACGGTCATTTCATGCGCAGCCTATGCCACCCGCAACCAGGCCGCCCGTACCCAGGCCACCCATACCCATGCCATCCGCACCCGGGCCAACCCGTTATGCCGAGGAGGTCGTACGCTCGCTGACCACCCGGGAGGATCCGCCTGACGCCATGCTGACGCCGTACAGCCAGTCGGCGACCTCCATCGTCCGCCGCTGGTGGGAGACGATTATGAGCTGGGCGTCAGCGCGGAACTCGTTGATCAGGTCCAAGAAGCGCTGCAGGTTCACGTCATCGAGCGCTGCCTCGACCTCGTCCAGGAGGTAGAAAGGCGACGGCCGGCTCCGGAAGATCGCGAAGAGGAACGCCAGGGCGACGAGCGACTTCTCCCCTCCCGAGAGCAAAGAGATCGCCCGCACCTTCTTGCCTGCCGGACGCGCCATGACCTCGATACCCGTCTCAAGGAGGTTGTCCGGATCGGTGAGGCACAGGCTGCCTTCCCCGCCAGCGAACAAGGTGGCGAACAGCTGGGCAAAGTGACGGGCAACGTCTTGGTAGGCGGTCTCGAACACGCCCACCATCTCGGTGTCGATGGCGCGCAGGAGCTTGGCCAGGTCTGCCCTGGCCGCTTGGACGTCTGCCAGTTGGCTGTCGAGGAAGACGCAGCGCTGCCTCACCACCTCCAGCTCAGCGATGGCCAGGGGGTTGACCGGCCCGGCGCGGCGCAGCTCGCGTTCCAGGTCAAGAGCGCGCTGATCCGGGGCCACTCCAGCCGGGAGCTCCGGACAGCTGGCCGCCAGTGCGACCTCTGGGGCGACATCGAGGCCGAGCCTCAGGGACTCCAGGGCCGCCTCGTGGCGAAACCTGGCCTCCGCGTGCGCAAGGTCGGCTCTGTGCACCTCGCTCCGAGCCTCGCCCAGACCGGACTCGACGGTGGAGCGATCGGCGCGAAGCAGCCTGATGACGGCGGTTCGCTCCTCGCGCCGGGCGGCTTTGCCGGCTCGCTCCCTACGCATCTCGGCCAGCTCGGACTCGACGCGCCCCTGGGCTGCCTTGACGACCAGCGCCAGCCTGCGCGTTACCAGCTCCGCTCGTTCGAGGTGCTGGCGGCGCCCTCCGAGCCCATTGGGAGCGTCCAATGCTCGGGCCAGTCGCCCCTCGACCTCGGCGAGTCGAGCCGACAGCATGCAGGTGCGCTCCTCGATCCCGGCAGCCCTCACCTCGAGCTCCTGGCGCCGGCTGCCGAGGCTCGCTGCCTGGGCTTCCAGTCGCTCCTGTGTCTGGGCCCTCTGCCGATCGCTCTCGGCGGCAGCGGCCTCCGCCAGCTCTGCAGTGACGACCAGGCCCTCCAGCTCGGCGACCTCCATCGCGTCCCGCTCGACTCGGCGGGCCAGGGCCTCGACCCGCTCCATTAGCGTCCCAGCCTCTGCCGCGGCACGGTCGTGCTCCAACTCGGACTGTGTCGTCGCGGCCCCGGCGCTCGCAAGCCTTGCCCCATTCGACTCTCGGTCGCGGGTCAGCCCCGCGACGGTCTGGGCGGCCAGCGCGAGCTCGGCGCTCGCAGAGGCCTGCGACCCGTTGGCGACCTCCAGGAGCCCGGCCGCCTCGACGGCGCGGGCCCGGGCCTCGTCGAGGGCAGCCCCCGTGGCGCCCAAGCCGGGAGCCCCGACCCTCCAGCCATCAGGCCCGAAGCGGTCGCCGGCACGGGTGACCAGGACGGTCCCCGGGTTCGCGACCGCAAGGTCCAGCCCCTCACGCCACCCGCCATCGACGCTCACGACCGGAGCCAGCAGGTCGGCCATGATCGCGCCCACCACCGGGTCAGCCGTCCTCACGTGTGCCAGGAGCCCGCCCGTACCGCTCAAGTGAGGACGGGCCTCGGGCGCAGGGGGATGGGCCTCGGGCGCAGGGGGATGGGCCTCGGGCGCAGAATATGCCGCCGCTCGCCCTGGCGCCGTGATCACGCACCCGCTGGCGCCGTCAGCCGCCAGCCGTTCCAGTGCTGCCAGGGCTTGATCGCTATCCGCCAGCACAACAGAGGCTACGGCGTCTCCAAGCGCCGCCTCGAAGGCGAGCTCCCAGCCGTGGTCCACAGCCACGAGCTCGGCAAGTGTGCCCAACGCGCCCGGCAGCCCCACGAGTTGCCCAGCCCCGCCCCGTGCCCGCAGCTGGACCAGGGCCATTGCCAGCGCATCCGCACGTGTTGCCCAGGTATGCAGGTCAACCTCAGCAGAGCGCACCGCGGACTCCGCCAGGGCCGATGCGTGCTCAGCAGCCGCCAGCTGGGCCTCACCGTCGGCCAGGGCAGCAGCCACGCAACGGGCCGCCTGCTCGCACTCCAAGACCCTGGCGCGATGGACTTCGAGGGCTTGAGCCGCCTCTTGCGCTCGCGCTTCTATCGTGGCCATCGAGCCCTGGGCCCCGGCCAGCTCCTGACGCTCACGCTCCAGGGCCGACCCCAGTGCGCCGTGCCGGCCGCGCAACTCGTCCACGCTTGCCACCTCGCCGTCCACGAGGGCGCTCGCGCCCTGCGGGAACCCCACGGCTCCTTCCGCTTCGCGAGCCTCCTCCAGGGCTGCCACCTCTACTTCGAGAAGCTCCTGCTCACCCAACAGCGAAGCTACCGCCAGGTTCGCGCCGTCCAGGGCGATTCGCAGGGTGCCGGCCTCGGCCGAGAGGGCGGCGACCACACTTTCGTCGACCATCGACTCCAGGGATCGGCTCAGGGACCGCCGCCGCTCCCCCACAAGCGCCGCCAAACCCCTTGCCCGCTCCCTGAGGCGTTCGAGCTCTCCGATCTCGGCATCGTGGCCCTCCACCCGCTCGCCGTCGAGCGCGACCTCTGCAGCGCCCAGCTCCTGATCGAGCAGCGCAAGCCGGTCAACCAGCGCGGAGAGCCTTGCTTGCTGCTCCTCCACGCTGTGTGAAGCGGTATCCACCACCGCTTGGGTGTCGCGCAGCTCGCGACCCGCCAGGTAAAGGCGAATCGCCCGGCTCTCGGCCACCAGGCCATCGTGGCGAAGGGCCGCGTCTGCCTGGCGCTGGAGCGGCCGGAGCTGGGCGCGGACCTCGCGCACCAGGTCCTCGAGACGTGCCAGGTCGCCGGCGGTGGCAGCGAGCCTGCGCTCGGTTCGCTCCCTGCGCCGGCGGAACTTGAGGATCCCCGCAGCCTCCTCGATCATCAGGCGGCGCTCCTCTGGTCGGGACGAGAGGATGCCGTCGAGCTGGCCCTGGCTCACTATCAAGTGCTGGCTGCGCCCCACACCCGAGTCGGACAGAAGCTCGGAGATGTCGAGGAGCCTGCAGGGCGCCCCGTTGATGGCGTACTCGCTCTCCCCCGAGCGCCAGAGAGTCCGGGTCACCGTCACCTCGGCCAAACCGACGGGAAGGCGCCCAGAGGTGTTGTCCATGGTGAGGGACACCTCGGCGCGGCCCAGGGCAGCACGCCGACCCGACCCTGCAAAGATGACGTCTTCCATCTTCACCGAGCGCAACGTGCTCGGGCCTTGCGCTCCCAGCACCCAGGCCACCGCGTCGACGACGTTGGACTTGCCGCTGCCGTTCGGGCCGACGACCACAGTGATCCCCGGCTCGAGGTCCAAGACGGTGGTCTCAGCGAAGGACTTGAAGCCCTTGAGTGTCAGCGTCTTCAAGTGCACGGCGCCCCTACGCTACGACCTGGACGCCTCCAGGGCGCGGACCCCAGTCAAGCCTGGCAGCGGGGGCAGAAGAACGAGCTGCGGCCGGCGACTCTGATCCTCACAATCGGCGTCCCGCAAACCAGGCAGGGCCGGCCCTCTCTCGCGTACACGCGGTGGGCCAGCTGGTACCCGCCCACCTGGCCTTCGAGGTCACGGTACTGGGAGTCCGCAAGCGAGGAGCCACGGGCGTCGATCGCCGCGGTCAGGATCTCGACGATCGACGCGTGGAGGCGGCAGACCTCTGCGTGAACTAGGGAGGACCCGGGCCGGTCCCACCGGAGCCGTGCCGCGTGGAGGATCTCGTCCGAGTAGATGTTCCCGATCCCGGCGATGAAGCGCTGCTCGCACAGCAAGGGCTTCAGCGCCCTGCGCGTACGCGCCAGCGCGTCCGCCAGCCGGGACGGGTTCAGCGCCTCGTCCAGCGGCTCGAAGCCGAGGTGCGCCAGCTCGGGCACACCGTCGCCGCCACCGCCGCCGTCGCCGCCGACCCGAGTGACCCAGCACTCACCGAAGGTCCGCGGATCCACGAAGCGCAGCTCTGCGCCATCGAAGAAAGACACCCTCACGTGGGTATGAGGCGCTTCCACGTCGAGCGTGCTTCGAGCAAGCAGGAGCTGACCGCTCATCCCCAGGTGGACCACCCACACGTCGCCCCCGCCGAGGTGGCACAACAGGTACTTCCCGCGGCGCCCCACCCCGACCACCACCCTGCCCTCCAGCCCGGATGCCAATACGGCGCCGGGGCCCGAGCCGGAGGCCAGGCCGTAGCGCCGGACCGTTCGGGCGCCGGTGACGGCGACTGCCTCGATGCGCCGGCCGACAATGCTGGCCTCGAGGTCACGCCGGAGGGTCTCGACCTCCGGTAGCTCAGGCAACCGAGGCCAGCTCAGGCAACCGAGGCCAGCTCAGGCAACCGAGGCCAGCTCAGGCAACCGAGGCCAGCTCAGGCAACCGAGGCCAGCTCAGGCAACCGAGGGATCGGACAGGGCCAACCATGCCACCTGGGCCGCGGCTTGCTCTGCCTGCTTCTTCGAGCGGCCCTCGCCCTCGCCGACCCTCACCCCGTCGACCATGACGCTGGCAAAGAAGCGCTTGGCGTGATCGGGGCCCTCGTCGCGTACCGCGTAGCGCGGCAACTGATCCATGCGCCGGACCACCACCTCCTGCAGTCTGGTCTTGTAGTCCCGCCCGCCGGGGCCCTCAGCGGCCTCCCGGATCCGGTCCCCCAGCATCCTCATCACCAGCTTAGTGGCCGGTGCCCAGCCCCCGTCGAGGTACACGGCCCCTATGACGGCCTCCGCGGCGTCCGCCAGGATCGAGGGCTTCTGCCTGCCCCCGGAGGCATCCTCACCCTTGCCGAGCAGCAGGGCCGGACCGAGCGACAGCTCGGCTGCCACCTCGGCCAGGGCGTCGGAGCTCACCACCGTCGCCCTGATCATGGCCAGATCGCCTTCCGGGAGCTGGGGATACATCCTGAAGATGTGGTCGGTTACCACTTGGCCCAGGACCGCGTCGCCGAGGAACTCCAAGCGCTCGTTCGACTCCTGCCCACCCGCCTCGGCGCACCAGGAGCGGTGCGCCATGGCTCGAGTCAGGAGATCGGGCGTCCCAAAGGCGTGTCCCAGACGCTTGGCCAGGACCTCGAGAGGTCCGAACTCGACAACGCTGGAAAGCTCAGGAATCCTGGAGCCTTTCCATCACGTAGTCGACGGCGTCGCGCACGCACTTCAGGTCCTCCAGATCCTCGTCCTCGATTCGGAATCCCGGTATTCGCCCCCCCAGCTCCTCCTCAAGCGCCTCGACGAGCTCGATGAGGGACAGCGAGTCCGCGTCCAGGTCCTCCGCGAACGAGGAACCCTCGGCGATCCCGTCGGGATCGATCTCCAAGATGTCGCCAAGCCGGGTCCTGACCAGGTCGAAGACCCCCTTGCGATCGAGGGGGGCCTGGTCGAGGTCAGCTGGCACGTGGCGCTCCATACGTGGTTTTAGGGCAGGGGAGAACGGCAGCTATCGTAACTGCCCTAGGTGCGCGCCACGGCCCGGCGCAGGTCTTCCAGGACTCCCCCCGTCGCCAGCTCGTGGGCGACTCGGACCGCGTTGGCCACCGCTTCGACCGACGAGGAGCCGTGGCTGATGATGCACACCCCGTCCACTCCCAGCAGCATCGCCCCCCCCTGGGAGTCGGGGTTGAGCTCGTCGGCCAGCGGCGCCAGGACGGGTATGAGGATCTCAGAGGCCTTCCTCGTCTCCTCGGTGCTTGCCATGGCAGCGGTCATCGTCGAGACGAAGAAGCGCAGCCCGCCCTCCAGGGTCTTCAACGCCACGTTGCCGGTGAAGCCGTCGGTTACCACCACATCCGCCACGCCGTTCATCAGGTCGCGGCCCTCGACGTTGCCCGTGAAGTTGATGTCGGAGCGACCAGCGAGCAGGGCATGGGCCTCCTTGACCAGCGGAGTCCCCTTGGTGGGCTCCTCGCCGATCGACAGGAGAGCAACCCTGGGCTCGGCAACCCCGTAGCGGCGCTTGGCGAACACCGTCCCCATCTGCGCGAACTGCACGAGCCAGGCCGCAGCGCACTCCGCGTTGGCCCCTGCATCCAGCAGGACCAGGGGTGTCGACCCGGGGATGGGGATCGGCGTGGCAATCGCAGGGCGGGCCACGCCAGGAAGCCTTCCCATTCGCAGCAGGGCGCTCGCCATCGTCGCCCCGGTGTTCCCAGCGCTCACCATGGCGCAGGCTCGGCCGTCCCGGACCGCCTCGGCTGCGCGCAGCAAGGAGGAGTCCTTCTTGCGCCGAACTCCCTGGGTGGGGTCCTCGTCCATACCGATCACCTCGCTGGCGGGCAGAACCTCCAGTTCGCCGGTCTCGCCCAGGGTGTCTGGCCGGCCCACCAGCATGACCGGCACGGCATGGTCGGCGGCGGCCCGGCGCGCGCCGGCAACCACATCCGAAGGGGCGCGGTCCCCTCCCATTGCGTCGACGGCGACGGGGAGACCCAGCGCTTTGCTCATCGTGGGCCTGCAGGTGGCTGTTCGCTCGGCACTGGCGTTGGACACAGCGCTAGTGCAGCGTCACTAGTCGACCTCGACAGCCTGGCGACCGTGGTACCAGCCGCAGGCGGGACACACCACATGGGGTACCTTCACCTGGCCGCACTGGGGACACAGGCTTCGGGGAGCAGCCTCAAGCACCCAGTTGGATGCGCGCCGGCTGCGGCTCTTCGCCTTGGATGTCTTCTTCTTGGGTACGGCCATCGCTGCCTACCTTCGTGTTCAGGGGTGCCTTCTTCGAGAGCCACCTGGGCGGCAGAGCCACGCGTTCGAGGCCACTCAGATGCATGGCAGCCTACCGCCACCCAGCTCACTCCCTGTCAGTCCGAATCGGGGTCAGTCCGAATCGGGGTCAGTCAATCGGGCACCGGCATTCGCCGAGGTTGCGGTCCTCCCCGCAAGCTGGGCACAGCCCCCGACAGCCCGGCTTGCACAGCGGAGCGAGCGGGAGCTCACACAACACCGCATCCCTCGCCATGGCTTCGAGGTCCGCCTGCTCGCCTTCCAGGGGGTAGCTGGTCTCTGGGTCGCCCGCTCGTTCGTAGAGCTCGCGCACGGCCACTGCGAGCTGCCCGCCGATAGCGCCCAGGCAGCGCCGGCACTCGCCCGCCCATGGTGCGCTGACGACCCCGCTGACCAGCACTCCTGGGTGAGCGGGCTCCAATACCACGTCGATGCCGACCTCGGCCCCCTCCGGTACGTTTGTCCCGCAAACGCTGAGATCGGGGATCGGGCCCCGCAAGATCTCGTGCTGGCGCGAAACTGAGTGCCGAAGGATCGGGGCGACACTGACCGCAAAGGGTCGGCGCCTCACCGGTCCTGGTCGAAGAAAGCATCCTCGGCCGCGATGTCGATGGGCAGCTGCCCCCCGACGTTGCCCGGGCCACCCAGGCTCCGAGCCCTGCCGGACTCGTCTGGGGGGCCGCCCTGGAGCTTCTCGCGCCCGGCCTGCACCATCTTGGTGAGGCGCTCGAGCACGATCTCGAAGTTGGCCAGCTTGCGGTCGCAAAACTGATCCGCCTCGTGGCGCAAGCGCCTGGATTCCTCCTCGGCGTCCTCGACTACCCTTGTGGCCGCGCGCTTGGCATCGCGCACCACCTGTGTCCGCTGGACCATCCGCTCGGCCCGGCCCCGAGCCGCCTCCACGATCTCCTCCCCCTCCCTGGCAGCCTTGTCCAGTACCTCGGCGCGCTCGCGCAGGACCCACCTGGCATTCTTGAGGTCCTCGGGCAGGCGAAGGACGGCTTCGGAGAGCAGCTCTAACACTTCGTCTTTGCTGATCAGGACCGACGTCGACAGCGGCATCGACTTTGCGTTGGAGATCACGTCGACCAAGCGGCGCAACAGCACCTCGACGTCGATCTCGTTCGAGCCGTGCTTCTGGCTATCCCGTCTCTGGCCTTCCTGTCTGTGGCTCTCTTGGCGCGACGCTTCGGACCGTGGCGATTGGGTGTCTGGGTGGTAGCTCATCGGACTGGGAACCTCTCCTTGATGCGGGTTGCCACGGGAGGTGGCACTAGGGCGCTGACGTCGCCGCCCAGGCGCGCAACCTCGCGCAGCAGCCGGGAGGCGATGAACGAATGCTCGGAGCTCGACGCGATGAACAGGGTGTCGATGCCCGACAGGTGCCGGTTCATTTGCGCCATCTGCATCTCGTACTCGAAGTCCGAGACCGCCCGCAGGCCCTTTACGATGAGCCCGGCCCCGACCTCGCGCGCCAGTGACGCGACCAGCCCGTCCATCGACACGATCCTCACCCGCTCGAGGTGCGCCAGGCACTCCGCCACCATCGCCTTGCGCTCGTCCAGCTCGAACAACGGAGCGCCCTTGGCCGGGTTGAACAGGACCGCCACGACCACGGCATCGAAGAGGCAGTGCGCTCGCTCGACTATCTCCGCATGGCCGTCGTGGAACGGGTCGAACGAGCCCGGGAACAGGGCGGTCGTCACTGGTACCCGTTCATGGGGGACCTTTCTGGGAGAATCCTGACTTGGGCCTTGGCTGGCCAGCGAGCTTGACCAGGCTCACCACGCTAGCCCCGTACGAGCGGCTCCGGGCGGACACCCATCCGGGTGGCGCCTCGACCGCGCCGCCTGACTCGGCCACCACCAAAGCCCCTGGGGCGGCCACGCCGGCCAGGTGGCCGAACAGCCTGGCCCAGTCCCCAAAAGCATAGGGGGGGTCGCACAGCACCAGGTCGAACGCCACGTCTGGGCGCAGCGCTGCCCCTCGCAGCCACACGATCACGTCGGAGCACACCACCTCGCCCCGACCAGCCATGGGGCCCAGGGCAGCCAGGTTGGCCCGGATGGTGGCTACGGCCCTTCGGTCCGCCTCCACGAACGTTGCACTCGCCGCGCCCCTCGACAGCGCCTCGATCCCGAGGGCGCCGCTCCCGGCGTACAGGTCGGCAACTCGCGCACCCTCGACGCCCCCCGAGCTGGCCACCATGTCGAAGGCCGCTTCGCGAACCAAGGAGCGCGTCGGACGACTCGACCGGCCAGGAGGCACCTGAAGGCGCCGGCCGCGTGCCTCGCCCCCCACCACTCTCAGGACGCCGCTCACGCCCAAAGGCTAACAACCAGTCGGCGTCCCCGGACCGGAGCTCAGCTCTTCAGAAGGTACCCTGCCTCCTCCGCACCCAGCAAGAACGCCACCTCCTCCACGAGCACCGGGTGCTCGCTCAGGCCCCCCTCCCCGTCCACCATGGCAAAAGCCACCTCCCGGGCTTGGCCCACCAGCTCCCTATCGTCACGCAGCGAGGCCAGCTTGAGGTCGCTGCGCCCTTGCTGGCGCGCGCCCAGGATGGTCCCCTCTCCCCGCAGGTCAAGGTCGATCTCTGCGAGCTCAAACCCATCGTCGTGAGCCTCCAGGGCTGCCAGGCGCTCGGCCGCCTCCGGCGTGCTGGCATCGCCCAGCAGGTGGCACCACGACGCGTCACCCCCCCGGCCCACCCTGCCCCTGAGTTGGTGCAGCTGGGCCATGCCGAAGCGGGCAGCGTCCTCTACCACCATCACCGTCGCGTCAGCCACGTCCACCCCCACCTCGATCACCGTGGTGGCGACCAGCACGTCGAGGCGACCAGCGCGGAAGTCCCCCATCACCGACTCCTTGTCCTTCGCCGGCAGCTGGCCGTGCAGGAGCCCCAGGCGCAGCCCGGCGAGCTCCTCTCGACCCAGCCGCTCGGCCTGCTCCACGGCGGAGGCCGCCTCTATGCGCTCCGAGCCCTCGACGAGGGGGCACACGACGTAGGCCTTGTGCCCAGCGGCCACCTCCCCTCTCACCTGCGCCCACGCGGCCGCCACCTCCATCGGGCCCCGGGCCCAGCGCGTGGTCACCGGGAGGCGTCCCGGTGGGCGCTGCGCCATCACGCTCACGTCGAGGTCGCCGAACACGGTCATCGCGGCGGTCCTGGGGATGGGCGTGGCCGTCATCACCAGCACGTCGGGGTCGGCTCCTCCCCGGTCGCGTCCCTTCGCCCGCAGCTGGTCCCGCTGCTCCACGCCGAAGCGGTGCTGCTCGTCGATCACGACCACGCCGAGGGAGGCAAAGGCGACCGACCCGGTGAGGAGCGCGTGGGTCCCGATCGCGATGTCGATGCGCCCAGCCGCCAGCTCCGCGGCCAGCCGAGCCCGCCCAGAGGCCGTGTTGCGGCCGCTGACCAGCTCGACTCGCACTGGCCGCTCCCCACCAAGGGTGTCGGGGTCGGGAACGATGAGGCCCGACACCAGATCCCTGACCCCCACGTAGTGCTGGTCGGCGAGTACCTCGGTGGGGGCCATCAGGGCGCCCTGGTGCCCCCCTGCCACCGCTACCAGCAGCGCAGCGACGGCCACGACCGTCTTTCCCGAGCCCACCTCCCCCTGCAGCAGGCGGTGCATCGGGTGTGGCCCGCCCAGGTCGCCGAGGATCTCCGCCAGGGCCGCTTCTTGCGCTTGGGTGAGGGTGAATGGAAGGTTCTCGCGGAATTTGCCGAGCATCGCCTCACCCGCCGTGCCCACCAACCCCCCTCCGCCCCCGCCTCCCACGTCGTGACGAATCCCTCGGGCCTCGCGCTCGGCTGCCCGCTTGCGCCCGACCACCTCGACCTGCAGGCGGAGCAGCTCGTCGAAAGCCAACCGGCGGCGGGCCTCGTCTTTGCGCTCCAAGTTGTCGGGAACGTGGATCTGACGCATGGCGGTGGTCCGGTCGAGCAGGCCGAGCTCCCGGAGGTGGCTGCGGGGCACCGGGTCCGCCAGCTCTCCTGCCCGCTCCAGGGCCTCGCGGGCCCAGGCGCCGAGCTCCCAGCTGTTCAGGTCGGACTTCTCCGATTGGGGGTAGACCGCTACGACCCTGCCGGTGCGAGACGATCCGTCGGGGTCGGGGTCGCCCTCCACCAGGTCCACCACCGGGTTGGTCATCCTCCGGCGCCCCCTGAAGGCCTCCAGGCGCCCGAAGAAAAGCGCCTGGCGCCCCATCGCCAGCTGCTTTGCCCGCCAGGGCTGGTTGAAGAAGGTCACTCCCAGGTAGCCGGTGCCGTCGAACACGTCGAGCTCGACAAGCGCCCGGCCCTGGCGGGTGCGCCGCGAGCTGACACGGCGCACGCTCGCCAGCACCGTGGCTTCCTCTCCGAGGGCCATCTGGCCGATAGCGGCCTGGGCCGTGCGGTCCACGTAGCGGCGGGGGTAGTGGGTGAGCAAGTCGAGGACTGTGCGGATCCCCAGGGCGTCAAGTGCTTTGAGCTTGGCTGGGCCGACTCCGTTGAGGCGCTCGACCCCGATCCGGTCGAGCGACACCAGGCTTCGCGCCACCTGAGGGCTACTCCACGCTTATCAGGTAAGGGTACATCGGCTGACCACCGTGGTGGACCTCTGGCGTGACACGGGGCCTCTGCTCACCGAGCCATTCGGTGATCTGGCGGGTGTCGGCCGGCCGGGCGCCCTCGCCCTCGATTAGGGTCACCAGCTCGTGGTCGTCGGTGCACAGCTTCGCCAGGAGGGCGATCGCCGCCTCGGCGATGGTCCCGCCGACTACCTCGATCCGGCCTCGGGACATTCCCAGCCAGTCTCCCTCGGCAATCGGCCCTGCCGTACAGCCCGAGCTGCGCACCGCGCGGGTCACCTGGCCGGTGAGAACTCTCGCCGCCGCTGCGCCCATCGCCCTAACGTTGGCCTCGGCGTCCGAGTAGGGGTCGTACTCCATCAGCGCGGCAAAGCCCTCGCCCACGCCCTCGGTTGGCAGCACTACCACCGACTTGTCCGACATGTCAGCAGCGCTGCGCGCGACGGCTTCGATGTTGTCGTTGTTGGGCAGCACCAGGACCTGATCGGCGGGAGCAGTGTCGATAGCCTCCAAGATCTCGGCCGTCGACGGGTTCATCGACTGGCCACCCAGGACCACCTTGGCCACGCCGAGGGAGCGAAAGATCCGGCTGATCCCCTGACCGTTGGCAACGGCCACCACAGCAGTGACGTAATCGCTCCTGGTCTCGGGCGCCTCCCCTACGGCCGGCTCGATGGCCGCGTCGCGAACCCAGCGCTCCTCCTCGACCTGCTCAGTCAAGTCGCTGACCCTGATGTTGCGTGGGCGCCCGGCGTCCAGCCCCGCCTCGATGGCGGCCCCGATGTCGTCGGTGTGGATGTGGCAGTTCCACAGGGAGCCGGCCCCCACCACGACGATCGATTCGCCAACGCCGGCCCAGCACTCCTTGAACGCGCCGATGAGCTCCTCGGGTGCCTCCAACAGGTACATGACCTCGTAGCGCAAATCGCCTGCCACGTCCCCGGTGAGCACCGCGCTCCCCGTGGCCGCCTCGGTGGCTGTGGCCTTCGCCGGGGAGCCCGGCGGGCCGTCCGGCGCAGGCGGCAACGGGCGCCCTGCCACCACGGCCAAGAAGGCGTCGAGCATCAGCACGTACCCGGCCCCACCGGCATCCACCACTCCCGCCCTCGCCAGCACCTCGAGCTGGTCGGGCGTGGCGGCCAGGGCGTCGGCGGCGCTCTGGCGCGCTGCTTCGACCACTGCGGCCAGGGCAAGGTCGTCGGCGACGGCGCGGCCGGCCCCATCTGCCGCAGCCCGCGCGACCGTGAGGATCGTCCCATCCACCGGCTTGCTCACAGCAGAGCGGGCCGTGTCGGCGCCATTGGCCAAACCCTCGGCAAACGCCACGGGCCCGACCTCGTGCTCGTCAGCAAAGCGCTCGCACATCCCTCGAAGGCACTGGGACAAGATGAGCCCAGAGTTGCCCCTGGCACCCATCAGCGCCCCGTGGCCGATGGACTCGCAAGTCGCCGCCATAGTGGCATCTCCTGCCTCGCCCATGCCCGCCTCGCCCATGGCTGCGAGCGCCGAGGACACGGTCAGGGCCATGTTGGTGCCGGTGTCGCCGTCGGGCACGGGGTAGACGTTGAGCCTGTTGATGGCCTCCCGGTGGGCATCCAGGGCCTCCCCGTAGCGGCGGAGCACCTCCCGCAGGTCACCAGGCGTCAGCCGCTCGAGCGCGTTCATCCAGAACGGATGCTAACCTCGTTGGCTTCTGAGTTCCGCGAGCGAGAGGTTCATGCGATGGCAGCTGTCTGCGAGGTGTGCGGCAAGCACCCGTCATTCGGCATGAGCATCAGCCACTCCCACCGCCGCACGAAGCGCCGTTGGAACCCCAACATCCAGCGGGTGCGCGCCGTGGTCAATGGCTCGGTTTGCCGCCTGAACGTATGCACCTCCTGCATCCGCGCCGGCAAGGTCCTCAAGCCCACCCGCTAGCGGAATCGCCGCCGCTGCGGGAGCGGGCCTCGTCGCCAATGGCCACGCTGAGCGCAGCCGGCTGCTCAGGGAACCAGGATCCGGCCGCACTGGTCGCATGTGGCCAGCTCGTCGGGGCCGAGGCGGCGCAAGCGCTCCCGCTCCGCCGCCGGAAGAGCCAGGTGGCAACCGTCGCACGACCCGTTGTGCAGCTTGGCCACCCCGATGCCCCCCAGGCGCACCCGCAGCCCCTCGTAACGCTCACTGAGGGCTCCAGGCAGGCTCGCAGCCAGGTCCTGGCGAGAGGCCCGCTCGATTGCGGCCTCGGCCTCTATGACCGTCTCCGCGTCGGCAAGGGCATCCATCAGGCGGGCCTGCTCGGCCTCCATCCCGGCCAGGCTCCCGACCAGCTCCTCCAGCTCCGCGTCCATGGGCTCGGCCTCTTCCATCGCGGCCAGCAACCGGTCCTCCACCCCGGATCGCTGCCGGCGGAGCGACTCGACCTCGGCGGCCATGGCCGACAGCTCCCGGGGGGCGGATACGCTGCCCCCGTAGAGGCGCTGCTCTATGTCGGCGATGCGCACCCCGATGGCCTCGGCATCCGCTTCAAGGCGTGCCTGAAGGCCGGCCAGATCCTCCCGAGCTATGCGGGCCATGCCCTCGGCCATGCGCGCCATGGCGAGATCGGACATGAGGGCGACTATTGCTGCGCGCTCGGGCAGGTTGTCCCGCCGGTGGGCAAGGCGGTCCAGCGCCAGGTCGTGCTGCTGGACGACCAGCAGGGTGTCGAGGCTCCCCACCTAGCCACCTCCCGCAGCGGGGTTGGCTGCTGACGCACCGTTGCAGTAGATCCCCGAGCTGGTCGAGGTGCACGTTTGCCCGGACACTGACGCGGGTGTGGTGCTGGTTGGGGTTCCGGAGCCCAAACCGGTGGGGGGGGTTGTGCCCGACGGGAACCCGGGGAACGTGGTCGCCGTGGTGCCGGGCGAGAGGGGGACAGTGGGGATGGTGCAGGGCGGGTACCCAGGCAGGCCGGTCGGGCTGCAGGGCGGGGGGCTCGCGTAGGTGGTGGTTGTGGTGGACGTGGGGACCGTGGTGGACGTGGAGGAGGTGGTGGTTGTCACCGGCACGGTCTTGCATGTGGTGGCTGGCGTGGTCGAGGAGCCCGGCACAGCCCCCGGGCCGGTGCTGGCGCTCGATGGCGTCGTGACGGGCGTGCAGACGGTCTTGGTCGGGGCAGGGGGCGCCACGTTCGTCGGTACGCCTTGGCCGTACTTGCCCGACACGTCGGTGAAGGGCGGCCCGGGCGGGTTGAGGTACTTGCCGGGGCCGATCGCGCCAGCGGGCACCGACGGGAACTGCAGCACCGGCTTGCCCGCAAGCGCGGCGGTCATGAAGTCGTGCCAGATCGTCGCCGGGTAGGTCCCTCCGTAGACGATCTCCTGGGTGGCCGGGGGCTGCATGCTCGAGCTCCCCTTGGGGTCCCCCATCCACACGACGGTGGCCAGCTGGGGGGTGTACCCGTCGAACCAGGCGTTGGTGTAGTTGTCCGTCGTCCCGGTCTTACCGGCGGCTGGGCGCCCGGCGAGCTTGGCGCCGGTGCCGGTGCCCGAGTTGACCACCTGGGTCAACACGCTGTCCGCGACGGCCACGTCCTGGGCCGACACGACGGGCGCTCCTGGTCCTGGTGGTGGTATCAACACCTTCCCTTGGGAGTCGGTGACGTGGTCGATAAAGGTGGGCTTGTGGTACAGGCCACCGGCGGCCACCGTCGCGTAGGCGCCGGCCATCTGGATCGGCTGGACCCCCTCGCCGCCGATCACCAGGGACGGGAAGGTGGGGTTGGGCAGGGTGACGCCCATGACCGCTGCCTGGTTCACCACCGCCGGCAGGCCCAGATCCAGACCCACTCGCAGGTAGGCGCAGTTGATCGAGTCGACTGTGGCTGTCGTGAGCGACATGATGTCGGATCCGAGGACCTTTTCTGCGTTGGTGGCCTCGTAGACGCCAGGGATCTTGCCCTTGGTCTGCGCCGGGTCGCTGAAGTAGCAGGGGGCGCTCCCGTCAACGGTGTCGTTGATGCTGTAGCCAGAGGTGATGGCGCCAAGCAGGGTGAACAGCTTGAAGGACGAGCCTGGCTGGCGGCCACCCCCACCGCCCAGGCCCGTGATCACGTCGAAGCCGGCGGTCGGGGAGTTGTTGCCCGGGACGAGGGCGCGGACCTCGCCATTGGTCGGGTCCAGCGCCACCAGCGCTGCGGTGAACTTCCCCCCGGTGTTGGGGAGGCCCTTGCTCACCGCGGTATTGGCCTGAGCCTGCATGGTCGGGTCCAGGCTCGTGAAGATCGACAGCCCGCCTTTGAACACTGCATTGTAACGGGCTTCGGAGGTGGCTCCGAGCCGGGGGTCGTTCTCCAGGGCGTTGATCACCTCCTCCAGGAAGGTCGACTGGCCGGGTTGGGTGTTGGGGACCTGGAGGGGGTGCAGCTCGGTTGGGAGGGTCTCCCCCATCGCCGCAGAGGCTTGGGATGCCGAAAGGTCGTGATTGGCCACCATCTGGTTGAGGGCAACGTTTCGCCGCAGTAGGGCGTTCTCGGGGTGGGTGATCGGGTCGTAAGAGCCCGGATTCTCGATCATGGCAGCCAAGAGCGCTGCTTGGGATGCGTCCAGCTGGCTGGCCGGCTCGTTGAAGTAGGTGTTCGCCGCAGCGCCGATCCCGTAGGCGCCGTTCCCGAAGTAGACGGTGTTGAGGTAGCGCTCGAGGATCTGGTTCTTGGTCATCTGCTTCTGGAGCCGGATCGCCAGGATCGCCTCCTTGATCTTGCGTGCGAACGTCCGTTGGGAGGTCAGGACTGTCTGCTTGATGAGCTGCTGGGTGATCGTGGAGCCCCCCTGGAGCGAACCTCCTCCGCTCAGGTCTGCTTTGGCCGCCCGCAGGATCGAGGAGTAGTCGAGGGCGCCATGGCTGTAGAAGTTGCGGTCCTCGACGTCGAGGATGGCCTTTACGGCTATAGGGGAGACCTCGGACAGCGTGACCGGTCGCCGGTAGTCGGAGTCCTGGAGGACCGCTATGAGCGAGCCGTTGTCGGCATAGACCTTGGACGGGGTTGCCAGAGGGCTGAGCTGGACAGGGATGGAGGTGTTCACCTTGAGCACGCTTCCCATCGACGACGCGATCGGCAGCAGGATGGACACCAGCAAGCCCAAGGTGAGCCCTCCGGCGATGACCAGCACGAGAAGGCGGGCAGGGATCCCCAGGGACCGGGTGATGGCGCTCACGACAGCTGCTAATCGTAGCGGCACCGGCCGCGGTGGTGTTGGCATTGCCAGTCGTGGGCTGCTCGGGCTTCCTCGTGCAGTTCCACGAGGCGTCAGGCACCCACGAGGCTGGCCAAGCCGATCAGCACACCTGTGGCGACCACCAGGGCGGGCAGGCCGACCTTGGCGCCCGTGCGCGAGAAGTCCAACGCGCTCACCTGCACGTCGAGGCGGCGTAGCGTATCCAGCCACAGCAGGCTCGCCAGGGCGCCGGTTGCCAGCACGACCGGGCCCATGTTCACCCCCAGCAGGACCGCCCACAGCTGCGGGCTGGCGTGTGCCGGCAAGGCTGGCGTCGCGACGAGAAGCGTTGGAAGGTTGTTGGCCCCGTTGGCGACAAGGGCCGCCAGGCCGATGGTACGCGCCAGGGCCCCGGGCCCGCTCCCGCGCAGGTACTGGGCCACTGGGAGCGCAGAGCTCAAAGCGTACGCCAGCACCCCCAGCGCCGCCGCCAGCACGGCAGTGCCCAACGGTACCGTCGCCAGGCCACGCCAGGCCCGCTGTGCCAGCCCCGGCAGTGCCAGCCCCGGCAGTGCCAGCCCCGGCTGTGCGCTTGGCGAGGACCTGGGGCCCGCGCTGCCCGCCATGCCCAGGAGCACGACGTCCGCGCCGAGCGCTACCATCCACGGCTCCACCCCGTAGGTGGGCCCGAGCACGAAACCCACCAGCACCGCGCTGACCACGCCACCCCCCGCGACCAGCGGCCTGCGCTCGGGGGGCATGGCCTGTGCCAGGGTCGGGGCGCCGGGCTTCAGCGCTCGCCTGTAGAGCCAGTAGCCGAGGGCCGATGCGACCAGGGAGGGTGGGCCGAGGTGCACGAGGAACTGGAGTGGGCTCGCCCCGGTCCTGCCCACCGCTATCAGGTTGGTGAGGTTGGACACGGGAAGCGCCGAAGACGCCAGCATCGCCAGGAGTACCGGCTGGAACGCCAGCGTGAGGGGAGCAAGGCCGCTGCGCCTGGCAACCCTCACGTACAGGGGGGTGAGCAGGACCACCGACGCATCCAGGTTGAGAACGGTGGTGACCACGGCTGCCAGCACCCAGAGCCAGCCAACCATGTGACGACCCCGGGACATGAGCATCGCCAGGGACTCGAAGAACCCCATGCCGTCCAGCAGGACCGCCAACGGAACCGCCGCCAGCAGGAACCCGAGAGCCGGGGCCAGGGGGCTCAGCGCTGTCGCTGCCTTCCCGAGCGCCACCATCCCGATGCCCAGCTCGACGGCGGCCGCCGCAACGGGCGCCACCCACGAGGCCAGGCCGAAGGGCCTCACCACCGCACCCGCCACGGCAAGCGCAAGGAGCACGAGGGCGAGGACCACCATGTGGCGGCCAACCTAACCTAAGTGAGAAGGACCCTGACCAGCTCTGGGCCGTCGTTTGCAACCCTGTTGATAGCTCGGTCGACCGGCCAGCCCTCGAGAGGCTCCGACCCCGACTCCGAGGTGGCGATGGCGACCGCCTCGCCGGGGCCGACCGATGTCGAGTCCAGCCAGGGCGCGACCTGTGTCGGGCCCAGCACTGCCGGCATCCGGTCATGGATGCCGGCGACCGGCGACCGTGCGGCGGTGGTGACAATCGTCGTGCTCACCAGCCAGACGCCTGCGGGGTCACGCCAAAGCTCCCAGAGCGCGGCCACGGCCAGCACCTCTCCCCCCTTTGCGCTGAAGTAGAACGGCTGGCGGCCACCACCCGGCTGGCGCCGCCACTCGTAGAAGCCGTCCATCGGGATGATGCCCCGCCGGCTGGCCAGGGCGCCCCGGTACGCGCCTGAGGTGGCGATGGTCTCCGCCCGGGCGTTGATCATCCGGGCCCCGACTGCGGGGGACTTGGCCCACGAGGGCACCAGGCCCCAGCGCACAACTTCGAGGGAGCGCGCCCCGTGACGGCCCAGCACGGCCAGGACCGATGCGGTGGGGGCCACGTTCCAACTGGGGCCGACACCTGACGCCTCCGGCGCCACATCGTCCACCGCAAAGCGCTCGGCTAACCGGTCGCTCGACGAGCTGGCAGCGAAGCGCCCGCACACGAGCCGATACCCTACTGGCATGATCAACGACGACGTGAAGGCCCTCGCCCAGGCGCCCAACTTTGCAGCCCTGACCACCCTGCTGCCGGACGGCCAGCCCCAGACCAACATCATGTGGGTGGACTGTGACGACGCCCACGTGCTGGTCAACACCGAGGTGCACCGCCAGAAGTTCCTGGACGTCGAACGCGAGCCGCG
>JBOGGU010000061.1:0-3043 GCA_050744085.1 Acidimicrobiales bacterium | reverse complement strand
ATGCTGGCCGCCTCCTCGTAGGTGGGCAGCACGACGAGGCAGTGCCCGCCCCGGCCGAGAGCTGCCTGATCGGCGGGAGCGTGACCCGACTCGGTGCGGGGTGCATCCCGCGGCGTCGCCGGCCAGGTAGTCCTCCGACGGGGCAGCACGGCGCTGAGCCTACGATGTCCCCGGTGGGTACTGATGTCGCCCCGGACCACGGGGGCCAAGGAGACAAGGCCTCCCCCCAGGGCGCGCTGGCCGAGCGGGCCGGGGCCGAGCGGGGCGGGGCCGAGGAGGCCGGGGCTGAGGAGACCGGGGCCGAGAGAGCCTGGCGCGATGCTCCTCCATGGTGGCGGCTCGACCTGCGACTCCGGATCCAGACCTGGCGCCTCCTCAAGCGCATCTTCCGGCGTGGGGTCACAGCCTTCCTGGTTGCCCTGGTCATCGAGTACCTGGTGCTCCCCCAGATCGCCGGGGTCAACAAGGACCTTCACCTGCTCGGCCAGCTCAACTTGGGATACGCCCTGCTCGGGGTGGCCCTCGAGGTCGCCGCCCTGGTCTCATATGCCTCACTCACCAGGTCGGTGCTCCCAAAGGGTTCCGCTTCCCTGGCCCGACTCCTCCGGATCCAGCTCTCCGGCGTGGCGGTGAACCACGTGATTCCCGGGGGGACGGCCGCAGGGACCGGGATCGCCTACCGGCTCCTCACCGAGGGCGGTGTGAGCGGGACCGATGCCGGCTTCGGCCTCGCCACCCAGGGTATCGGCTCCGCGCTCGTCCTCAACGTGATCCTTTGGCTTGCCCTGATCGTGTCCATCGGGGTGCAGGGCTTCAACGCCATCTACGTGACTGCCGCGTTGGTGGGTGTTGTCCTGTTCAGCGGCTTCGGCGCCCTGGTCTTCGCCCTCACCAGGGGGGCTGAGCGCTCGGCAACGATCCTGGCGGCACTGGCAAGGCGCCTACCGTTTCTCAAGGAGGAGACGGTGACCACCCTGGTGACCCGGCTCGCCGTGCGGCTGCGCGAGCTCGGTGCTGACCGGCAACTCCTCCGCCGGGCCGTGGCTTGGGCCGCGGCCAACTGGCTCTTCGATGCCGCCTCCCTGTGGGTGTTCCTGCTGGCATTCCACCATGCGGTGGGCCCCGATGCGCTCCTCGTCGCCTACGGCCTGGCCAACGTGCTCGCCGCCATCCCCATAACTCCGGGCGGCCTCGGCATCGTCGAAGGGGTGCTGATCCCCTCACTCGTCGGATTCGGGACGCCCCGCGGAATCGCCATCCTGGCGGTCATCTCCTACCGGCTGGTCAACTTCTGGCTTCCGATCCCCGTCGGTGCCCTGGCGTACCTGTCACTGCACCTGGAGCCGGGCAGCTCCCGAGCTCGCGCAGCCCGGGAGCTGCGCTCCCTCCTAGCCCGCCGCTCGAGCTAGAGCTGCGGCCGTGACATGGACATCGAGGTCGATGACCCAGTCGTACTTCCAGCAACGAACCCGGCACACCCCCACTGCATTGAGAGCCGACCTGTTCGGGCGATAGCCATTAGGAATCGGGATGGAACCGTGGTTCCGCTCGCCTCCCACACTTGCTGCTTGGGAATGTCGAACGGCTTGACTTGCGACGTTGGCATGTTCTCCTCGCTTCCTCTCAGGACCTTCGCCCCGGTTGATCGAACCGCTCCTCGATGAGCCGGCCCCTTGGATCCACCCCCACCTCCAGACAGCAGGGGCTTCACAGCTACTACGGGCCGGTCCGCCAGCGAACGACGCATCGGTACTCCGTGGCTTCGGTTTCTGCTCGCCACGCTCCCTCTTGGCGACCGGGGGCAACAGCCTGGTTGGGTGCTCTGGTACGTCTTCCCGGTCCCCCACCTGGCGCGATCACGTCACGACTTTTCCCTGACGCTCACCACGACGGTCTTCAGCCAACGCAGCACAGGGTGGTTTGACGCCCGTCCCTGAAGACCGACGCCGGAGGCCAGCAAGCCTCCATCTCTCGCAAAGCACCGCTTACGAAAGTTGTCTCCTACATGACACCTCCATCAGCGTTCGTGACGCACATTCCGCGGAATCGTCCGGAGGGAGTACAGAGCCGTGGTATAATGCAAACATACGTACGATTGCAGGAGGTGGGTCATGACCATGCTGGAGGCGAGCCCCGAAGCGGTGGCGGAGGAGGCGATCGAGGACCTCGAAGCCCAGATCTGTGAGCTGGCTGCGCACCTGGACGCCGCCAGGGGGCGATTCTTGGTGATGCTGGGCGACTTCGACGTGCGGGAGGGCTGGGCGGGGACCGGGACCATGAGCTGTGCGCACTGGTTGGCGTGGCGCTGTGGCTATGGCCTCCAAGCCGCCAGGGAGCACGTGCGGGTGGCCAGGGCCTTGCGCAACCTGCCCGTGATCTGCGCCGCACTGTGCTCCGGGGAGCTGTCCTATGCCAAGGTGCGGGCGCTGAGCAGGGTTGCCCTGCCTGCCACTGAGGCCGACATGGCTGAGCTGGCCAAGGCCACCACCGCCTCCCAGCTGGAGCGCCTGGTTCGCTGCTACCGCCGGGCCATCCCAGCCGAGGACGAGGCCCAAGCCGAGCGAGCCTCCTTCGAGCGGCGCTACTTGGACACCTACACCGAAGAGGATGGATCCGTGGTCCTGCGAGCCAGGCTGAGCCCCGGCCAGGGAGCTGTAGTGCTGGGCGCGCTAAGCGCGGCCGTCGGCGACGAGGCCCGCTCCCACTCCCGGGACGATTCCGCGGAATCGTCGGGAGGGTCCGAGGCAGCCGAGGGCGCTTCCGCGGAAGCGTGTGGAGACGCCGAGCCAGCCGACGACGACGACGACGATTCCGCGGAATCGTCGGTGGCCGAGGCCGAGCCTGTACCCGACGAGGCGGGGGGTGTGTCCCAGCGCCGTGCGGACGCCCTGGTGGCCATCTCCTGGCTGCCAGTCATGCGACCAGGTCCGGGCTTGCAGCCGAGTGCCACGAGGTGGTCATCCACGTGGATGCCGCCCTGTTGGACGACTCGGAGGCATCTGGTCGCTGCCACGGGCAAGAGGGCCCCGCCCTGGGCATGGAG
>JBOGGU010000060.1:0-2991 GCA_050744085.1 Acidimicrobiales bacterium | reverse complement strand
CGTGAGACAGTTCGGTCCCTATCCGATGCAGCCGGAGGAGATTTGAGGAAGGCTGTCCCTAGTACGAGAGGACCGGGACGGACGTAGCTCTCGTGTGTCAGTTGTCCTGCCAAGGGCACCGCTGATTAGCGACCTACGGAAGGGATAAGCGCTGAAGGCATCTAAGTGCGAAGCTCTTTCCAAGATAAGATCTCCCACAGGATAACCTGGTAAGGCCCGTGGTAGACGACCACGTTGATAGGCCGGAGGTGCAAGCACGGCAACGTGTGCAGCCGACCGGTACTAATCGGCCGAGGGCTTAAAGGCAAGATATACTCGTGCTCGCTATGGAGGTCTCAGGGCGTCAGGCCAGCCCCTGTTGACAGGTTCAACGCCCCCCGATTGCCGGTTTCGGGGGGTGCTCGGTGGGCAGCCCGCCGAGTGTTGGTTTTCGGTGGCTATGGCGGCGGAGTCACACCCGTTCCCATCCCGAACACGGAAGTTAAGCCCGCCAGCGCCGATGGTACTTGGGGGGAGTCCCCCTGGGAGAGTAGGTCGCCGCCGATTTTGTACCTGAGAAGGCCCCCCGCTGTTGCGGGCGGGCCTTCTCTGATTTCGCATCGGTGCGTCGACGTTGGCCGGTCACGGGCGCTCCGACGGAATGTTGCCACCGTCGGCCGAAGGAATGGCCGCCGGTGGCAGACTCGTCGGTGCGCCTGTTGCAGGCGGGTATTGTGTTGCGCATGGGCGATACAGGTGGTCGGAAGGCAACGGCGCCGCGGGGGGTGCGCAAGGATTGGGGGTCGGTCGCCAGGCGCGGGGCTGCTGTGGTCGGCGAGGATCGGGAGCATGCGAGGCGTCGAGCCGGGGAGCCAGAGCGCTCGACCAGGAGGGGCGGGCCCACCGGGAGCGTGGTGGAGTGGGCGACGGTTGAGCGGGTCGCCGAGGAGGTTGGTCGGTCGGCTGGCGGTGGGGCGGGGCGGTCGGGCGGCGTGTCGCCTCGCCGGGCGAAGCGGCTGCCGGAGGCGGTGGTGGGCGAGGTCGCTTCGCAGGTTGAAGGTCGTGTGGCTGCCCGTGTGGTTCGCCGGCTCGGCGATGCCGCCGCTGCCTACGATCGGGAGCGCTACCAGGATGCCGAGCGGATGCTGGTCCCGTTGATTCGCGCCGCACCCGAGGCCCCGGTGCTGCGGGAGCTCATTGGCCTGTGCCTCTACAGGCAGGGTAAGTGGGGCGAGGCGATCCGCCAGCTGGACGAGTTCCGCAGGTTGTCACGCTCGATGGACCAGCACCCGGTGTTGGCAGACTGTCACCGGGCGCTCGGCCACAATGCTGCCGTTAGGGAGCTGTGGGACGAGCTTCGCGAAGCTTCCCCCAGCCCGGAGCTGGTGGCCGAGGGTCGGATCGTGATGGCCGAGTCGCTCGCGGAGCGGGGAGAGGCCCGCCAAGCCATCGCACTCCTGGAGCGGTCCTTACGAAGGGGCCGGGTCACCCGGGACTATCACCTTCGGCAGTGGTATGCGCTGGCCGACCTGTTCGAACGCACCGGTGACCTGGCCCGGGCAAGGGAGCTGTTCGACCGAGTTGCATCCCGGGATCCGGCGCTCTCCGACGTGGCAGAGCGGGCTGCCGCCCTGCGGTGAGTGAGCCGTCAGTGCTGGTGCCCTGGTGCTGCGCTCGGCGGCCCTAGCCAGCCGATGTTGCCCGGCTTTCGTGGCCGCCAGCACGGCCCTCGTCGAGCCAGCCGCCATCGCGGTCTTGGCGAGCGGCGACCAGCCCGGCCAGGATGGACAGAGCGATCTCGGCCGGGGTCAGCGCCCCGATGTTCAGGCCGACGGGGGAGCGAACACGGGCGATGTCTGACTCGGAGAAGCCCTGTCGGCGGAGATCGTCGAGGTGGCCGCTGACATGACGGGCACTACCCATGACCCCCACGAAGCGGGCTCGACCGGTCAGCAGGGTCGCCAGGTGTGCAGCGATATCGGGGGCGTCGTGGTCGGTGTGGACGGCGTCGACTACGCGAGCGACGCTGGCGCCCGGAGCAAGCGCCCGTAGCGCCGCGGGCGAGCCTTGCACGGATCGGGTCAGGGAGCGCAGCTCAGGCGTGATCCGGTCGGGTCTGGGATCCACGAGGGAGGTCTCGTAGCCCAGGTTGGGGGCCCAGCGGAGGAGCCACTCTGCGACCGGGGTTGCTCCTAGGACCACCAGCAAGGGGCGCGCAGGGTAGGGCTCCATATACGCCTCGACCTTGCCCAGGTCGTGGTCGAGGATCCGCACGGCTGGCGCGCCTCCCGCCAGCACCTCGCCTGCGAGGGCTTCTGCCTGGGCGTCCAGCTCGGAGCAGCCGAGGGTCCCCGCAACCGGGCCCTTGGCGGACAGCAAGAGCTTCTGGCCGGGCTGGCAGGGTGGTGCGCCATCCGTGCGGACCGCCGTCGCCAGCAGGACCTCCTCGCCGCGTTCCAGCCTGGCCGCCAGCTCGGCTACCACGTCCCGGTCGGCGCTTGCAGGCACACGACGAGGATAGCCTGCCATCTCACCGCTTCGAGATGGTCCCGGCCCCGAGCCTGGGCAGCGGGGCTGACCACTACCGTCGCGTGGGTATCCTGGGAGCTCGAGGAGTTCACGCGTTCTGTGAGCGTGGTGGCGCCCGCCACTGTCACCGCTTACTAAAGTGACCTTGGAGGCATTCGTCACCTTGGCCGAGCGAGGGGGAATGACCCGGCCCAAGCAGGTTGAGCGGCTCACGCTCGGTCGCTACCTGGTACACCGAATCAGCCACTCCGACTTGACACGTAACATATCGTGGCTAGTCTCCACTCCCACTCCCACACCCGGTCCGGGCCATAGGGTCAGGATCACGACGCAAGGTGGCCTGTCATGACGAATCCTAAGGACCGCTCGGGGATTGCTCCGAGGAAGCGGGGGGGGGCGTTCGGGCCAGTAGTGGCCTGATCCTTCGTGCCACGACCCTGGTAGCGCTCATCTCCCTGATCGGTTCCCTGGCAGCGGCGGTCC
>JBOGGU010000059.1:0-13254 GCA_050744085.1 Acidimicrobiales bacterium | reverse complement strand
CACGCGGCGTTGCTGCGTCAGGCTTTCGCCCATTGCGCAAGATTCCCTACTGCTGCCTCCCGTAGGAGTCTGGGCCGTGTCTCAGTCCCAGTGTGGCTGATCGTCCTCTCAGACCAGCTACCCGTCGTCGCCATGGTGAGCCGTTACCTCACCATCAAGCTGATAGGCCGCGAGCCCCTCCCGAAGCAGAATCCTTTCCTCACCAGACCATGCGATCCGGTGGGGACATCCGGTATTAGCACCGGTTTCCCGGTGTTATCCCAGACTTCGGGGCAGGTTGCTCACGTGCTACTCACCCGTTCGCCACTAGGTCTTCACCGGTGTTGCCACCAGTTGGACCCCGTTCGACTTGCATGTATTAAGCACGCCGCCAGCGTTCGTCCTGAGCCAGGATCAAACTCTCCATCAAGATCGTGCTGAGCTCGACCGGTCGGTCGTCCCCCGCAGATCGGAGAGCCGGCGTCGGGGGCACTGACCCCCTCGACCGACTGGCACCTAGGACGGATGTTGTGTTGTCCGTCATTCAGTGCATTGACTTTGGCGAACTCACGTTCGTCGGGAAGCCGAAGCCCCTCGACCCACGCGAGGTCGCCCGCACTGGTTTTTGGCTATCTCTGTTCCGTTTTCAAGGAGCGAAGCAGGCACGCACCCGTACATGGGAGGCGGTGCCGATGTCTGAGCCGGTGGTTCGGGACCCTGTTCGGTCCTTCGCATCGGGTTCCGCCAGCTTAGCCAGCGCCCCGGCTGCTACCTGCCGCTCGGGAAGGACCAGTATACCCGGTCGCCTGAGTGCTGTCAACCCCGCTGGGTCGGAGCCCGCCAGGCCTCAGCCAGGCCGGGGGCCTCAGCCAGGCCGGGGGCCTCAGCCAGGCCGGGAAAGGTTGGGGTCGTTCTGGACCCACCAACGCCACGGGGAGTCGGTGGCGACACTGACCCCGATGCGAGGGCCGTTCCCCAGCCGTGCCGGTGGTGGCATCCCGTCGGTCACGAGGCGAATCCCGCGGTCTCCCGACTCGAGGTCGGCGCCGTCGTGCTCCCCACAGATCCCCAGCGCAGCGCATGCCTTGGCCGGGCCGCTCATCAGGTCCCTGTTCCTGAGGGGCCTCAGCCGGCTGGCCCTCAGGCGAGCCGCCCGCATGGCCTCGATGCCCGCGACGGGTGCCAGCGCCCTGATGAGCACCGCGTGAGCAACGCCCTCCTCGCCGCAAACAACGTTCGCGCACCAGTGCATTCCATAGGTGAAATACACGTAGAGGTGCCCCGGAGGGCCCCACATCGTGGCGTTGCTCCTGGTCGGTCCCCGGTAGGCGTGCGACGCCGGGTCGTCCGGGCCTCTGTACGCCTCCACCTCGATGATCCGGCCCACCCGCTCCCCAAACACCAGGAGCTTGTTGAGCAGCTCGGGAGCCACGTCCAGGGCATCACGGCGGCACATCTCCCTGGGAACGGTGGCCAACCCGGCAGCCAGCACGGACCTACCCACCGCCGACCCGCTCTGCGTCGATCTCGACCCGCCGGCGGAAGCGCTCCAGCTGAACCGCCACCGGCGCCGGCCCGGCGCCCCCGGGCGTTGTCCGCCGCCTTACCGCCACGCCCGGCTCCAACAGGCCCAGGGCCTCGGGCCCAAGAATGGGGTGGGCCTCCACCAGCTCTGCAAGCGGGACGTGGCGCTGCAGGGAATCCCTCACCAGCCCCCCCACGGTCGCGTGCGCCTGACGAAATGGGATCCCCCTCCCCACCAGCCACTCAGCCAGGTCGACCGCCGCGGTCGCCTGCTCGTCGGCCGCGTCCCGCATCCGGTCCAGGTCGAACGTCGCCGTGGCAATCAGGCCCGACAGCCCAGCAAGCACGCGCCGCACCTGGCCAACCGAGTCGAACAGGGGCTCCTTGTCCTCCTGGAGGTCGCGGTTGTAGGCAAGCGGGAGCCCCTTGAGGGTGGTCAGCACCCCGGTCACGTGCCCGACGAGGCGGCCGGCCTTGCCCCTGGCCAGCTCGGCCACGTCCGGGTTCTGCTTCTGGGGGAGCATCGAGCTGCCGGTTGACCAGGCCTCGTCGAGGAGCATGAAGCCGAACTCGGCGCTGGACCACAAGACGACCTCCTCTCCGATCCTGCTCAAATGCACGCCCAACAGCGCAAGGTCGAAGCAAGCCTCGGCGACGAAGTCCCTGTCGCTGACCGCGTCGAGGGAGTTCTCGAAGCGGCCCGTGAACCCCAGCTCCTCGGCAACCCAGTCGGGGTCCAGGGCCAGCGAGGACCCGGCCAGGGCGCCAGCGCCGAGCGGGGAGACGTCCAGGCGGTTCACCGTGGCGAGGAGGCGGTCGACGTCGCGGGTCAGAGCCCACCCGTGGGCCAGGAGGTGGTGGGCCAGCAGGACCGGCTGCGCCCGCTGGAGGTGGGTGTAGCCCGGCAGGTACGCATCCTCCACCTCCTCCGCCCGCGCGAGCAGGACCCCCTGGAGCCCCAGGATCAGCCGCGCCACCCCAGCCAGCTCCCGTCGGCACCACAACCGGAGGGCCGTGGCCACCTGGTCGTTGCGGCTGCGGCCGGTGTGGAGCTTTTCGCCGACCTCGCCCGCGATCTCGGTCACCCGGCGTTCGATGGCCGTGTGGATGTCCTCGTCGGTCTCCAAGAAATTGAGCTCGTTCGCCGCCAGCTCCTCTCCCACGTGATCGAGCGTCGCCACGAGCACAGCCGCCTCCTCGGCGCTCAGCACCCCCGCCCGGACCAGGCCCCGCACGTGGGCCCGGGAGGCGGTGAGGTCGTCCACCGCCAGCCGGCGGTCGAAGGAAAGGCTCTCGGTGAGGGCAGCGAGCTCAGGGGCTGAACCCTCCCCGAAACGGCCCTGCCAGAGGGTCACGAGCCCGGGCCGGCAGTGGGGGTCGGGGGGGCCGGGGCGGTGGGGGCCGCCGGGGCGGTGGGGGCCGCCGCACCCACGCCTCCCTGGCGGGCGGCCCAGGTCTGCACGCCGAGGCCCCAAAGCCTCACGAAGCCCTCAGACATGGATGCCTCGAAGGTG
The DNA here is from genome assembly GCA_050744085.1 of Acidimicrobiales bacterium. Taxonomy (GTDB): domain Bacteria; phylum Actinomycetota; class Acidimicrobiia; order Acidimicrobiales; family JAJPHD01; genus JAVKSL01. The sequence continues at coordinate 10,237 of JBOGGU010000059.1, read as the reverse complement.
TCGGACGCCTCGTAGGTGGCCAGCCCGTAGTCGTAGAGCCCGAGCGGGCTGTGCCGTCCGGCGACGAAACACCGGCCGGGCACTTCGCACCGCAGCCTCACCTCACCGGTCACGTTGCGCTGGGTCTCGGCCATGAAGGCATCGAGCGCGGCCTTGAGGGGCGAAAACCACAGGCCGTCGTAGACCAGCTCGGCCCAGCGGGGCTCCAGGCGCGCCTTCTCGTGCGCCACGTCGCGCTCCAAGGTGAGGTCCTCCAGGTCCGAATGCGCCATAAGGAGGGCCAGCGCTCCCGGGCACTCGTAGACCTCCCGGCTCTTGATGCCCACACGCCGGTTCTCCACCATGTCTATGCGTCCCCAGCCATAGGAGCCGACCACCCGCGTGAGCTCGCCGATGAGCTCACCGAGGGCGAGTGGGCGCTGGTCGAGGGCGACGGGGAGCCCATTTGCGAAGCTTATGGTCATCTCCACCGGGCCAGTCGCCGTGGGGGTGGTCAGCTCGAAGACCTCCTCGGGGGGCTGTGCCCAGGGGTCCTCCAGGATGCCGCACTCGATGGTTCGGCCCCACAGGTTCTGGTCGATCGAGTATGGGCTGGCCCTGGTCACCGGCACCGGGATGCCCCAGCGCTCGGCGTAGCCGATCGACTCCTCCCGGCTCAGTCCCCAACCCCGCACGGGAGCGATTATCTCCAGGTCCGGCGCCAGCGCTTTCACCGACACCTCGAAACGGACCTGGTCGTTGCCCTTGCCTGTGCACCCGTGCGCCACCGCTGACGCCCCATGGGCCCGTGCCGCGGCGACGAGATGCCTGGCGATGACCGGGCGGGACAGCGCCGAGACCAGGGGGTACTTGCCCTCGTAGCGGGCGTTGGCCCAGATCGCCGGGCCTACGAAGCCCTCGGCATACTCGGTGCGCATGTCCACGACGAGCGCCTCCACGGCCCCGGCCGCCAGAGCACGTGAGCGGATCGCCTCCCAGTCGCCGCCCTGGCCGACGTCGGCAGCCAGGGCGATCACCTCCACCCCCATCTCCTCGGTCATCCAGCGAACCGCCACCGACGTGTCGAGGCCGCCGCTGTAGGCGAGCACCACTCTCTTTGCCATCTTACTCCTTCTTGTTGGGGGGCCTCAGGGGCCGGCTCAGAGGCCGGCTCAGAGGCCGGCTAGGTCGGACAGGTGGCGGGCCACCGCTGCGCTCCCGGCGGACTCGGTGACCACGACCAGGACGGTGTCGTCGCCCCCGACCGTACCTATGACCTCGCTCAGGCCAGCCCGGTCCAGGGCCGAGGCCACCACATGGGCACATCCCGGCGGGGTCAGCACGATCACCAGGTTGGCCGAGTGGGCCACCTCCACCACCCACTCCCCCATCACCCTGCGCAGGTGGTCCTCCGGGGCCAGCTGGTCCCGCGGCAGCTCGGGAATGGCGTAGACCGACTCGCCGCCTGCGGCGCGCACCTTCACCGCCCCCAGCTCCTCCAGGTCGCGCGAGACCGTCGCCTGGGTGGCCTCGATCCCCTCGGCAGCCAGCAGCTCGACCACCTGGGCCTGGCTGGAGGGCTGGTGCTCCTCTAGTAGCGCGGCCACCCTGTGCTGGCGCCGGTTCTTGGCCAGCCTCACGCTCCGCCGCCTTCGGGGCGGCCCGTGCCCATGAGCCACGCCAGCAGCCCCCGCATGGCGTGCCGCCGGTTGGCAGCCTGACGCCACACGACCGACTGAGGGCCGTCGATCACTGCCGCGGCGATCTCTTCGCCCCGGTGGGCCGGCAGGCAGTGAAGGACGACCGCGTGGGGGGCGGCCGCCGCGACCAGGCGCTCGTCCACGCAGTATCCCTCGAACGCCCGCCTCCTTGCGTCCGCCTCGCCCTCCTGGCCCATCGACGCCCACACGTCGGTAGCCAGGGCGTCGGCACCCTCCGCTGCCTCCTCGGGCCGTGCGCAGACAGTGAGGGTCCCGCCCTCGGCGCCTTCGGGGCTGCCTTCGGGGCAGGCGTGGGCCGTGGCTCGGTCCTGGTCGCCCTGGCTCAGGCTGTAGCCCGGCGGGGAAGCCACCCGGACGTGCATCCCGGACATCACCCCGGCGATGGCCAGGGAACGACACACGTTGTTGGCGTCCCCGATGTAGGCGAGTGTGCGGCCACTGATCGGCCCCAGGCTCTGGCGCAGGGTGAGCAGGTCGGCCAAAGCCTGGCAGGGGTGGCCCACCTCGGACAGCAGGTTGACCACCATTGTGGTGCTGCCGGCCTGGTCGAGGGCCCTGGCCATGCGCTCCAGGGTGGCGTGGTGGTTCACCCGGGCCCCGATGACCGAGTGGTAGCACGCCAGGGTCCGGGCCACATCCTCCACGCTCTCCCGGGTGTCCAGCCCCACCTCCTCGCCCCGGATGGTCACCGGGTGACCCCCGAGTGAGAAGACGGCCATCTCGGTGGAGTTGCGGGTCCGGGCCGACGGCTTCTCCATCACCAGGGCCATCCCCCGCCCCTCCATCGGCCGCCCCAGCTTGACTCGGGGGTCGGCGAGGTGCAGCGCGGTGCCCAGCTCAGCCGGGGACAGGTCGTCAACCTCCAGGAAGTGTCGGGTCACGTCAGTCCCACTCCTGGCCCCAGCTGCTGCTCCCATCCACGGATAACAGCATACACACTCATGGCCCCGCATCATCATGCACTCTGTACTGGATGCAGCCTGGCAAACCGCCGGGGCGCCCTGCTCTGCGCTACGCTCGGCCCGCGCCCGCCCCAGAGGGCCTTCCCGGGAGCCCGGGTGATCTGGTCGTGTTTGTAGCCCTTATAGGTACACAAACACGACCAGATCTGTCGGCACCGACCCATGAGGGCCGCGACCTGGGGGCGGGGGACGTCAGGTCGGGCTGCGTCAGCGCCGTTTCCTCCCGTCGGATGGTCAACGGGGAGGTGAGTTTTAGGCCAGCTCGGCCAGAACGCCCCCCAGGATCTCGACTGCATCGTCCACCTCGGGATCGCTGATCAGCAGGGAGGGGGCCAGTCGGATCACGGTGTCGTCCGGGGCGTTCACCACCAGACCCTGATCGAGCGCCGCCGCCGTCGCTGCCCGGGCCGAGACGCCGGGCTCCAGCGCCACCCCGAGCAACAGGCCCCTGCCCCGCACGTGAGCCACGCCGGGCCTCCCCGCTAGGCTAGCAGTGAGCCGCGCCCCCGCCCCCTGGGCCCGGGCCGGGGCGTCCTCGGCTTCCATCACCGCCAGGGTCGCCCTGGCCGCGGCCGCGGCCAAGGGCTGACCCCCAAAGGTGCTCCCGTGGTCCCCTGGCCGGAATGCCCCCGCAACCTCCGAGCGCGCCCAGCAGGCCCCGATGGGCATCCCGTTGCCCAGCGCCTTGGCCACCGTGACGATGTCCGGCATCACCTCGTCGTGGCAGAACCCCCACCAGGCCCCGGTGCGACCCAACCCGGTCTGGACCTCGTCCACGATCATCAGGGCGCCGGCCTCGTCGCAGACCCGGCGCACCTCGGCCAAGTAGCCGTCGACAGGCGTGCGGACCCCGAACTCCCCCTGGATCGCTTCGACCATCACCGCCCCCACGCTCGGGCCGACAGCCGCCTCCAGGGCCCCGATGTCGTCGTAGGCCACGTGGCGGAAGCCCTCGGGCAGAGGCTGGAAGGGCTCGTGCTTGGCCGGCTGGCCGGTGGCGGCAAGCGTGGCCAGGGTGCGCCCGTGAAACGACCCGTAGGCGCACACTACGTCGGTCCGGCCGTGGCCCCCGTGGCCACCCCATCGCCGGACCAGCTTGATGGCGCACTCGTTGACCTCCGCCCCGGAGTTGGCGAAGAACACCTGTCCGCCGGGTCCGCCGGGGCCGCCGGAGCCGGCCCCCGCCGACCCCCGGATCAGCCGGTCCAGGGTGGCCGCCACCTCCGGCCCAATCGCATTGCCGAACAGGTTGGACACGTGGCACAGCGTCCGCGCCTGCTCGGCCACCGCCGACGCCACCGCTGGGTGGCAATGGCCGAGCGAGGTGACAGCAATCCCCGAAAGGCAGTCCAGGTAGCGCCGGCCCTCGCTGTCCCACAGCCAGGACCCCTCGCCCCGGACGAAGGTCACGCTCGGGGGCGCGTAGGTCGGCATCAACGGGCCCGAGCTCATGGCCGCACCATGGTCCCCACGCCATGGTCGGTGAGCAGCTCCAGCAGCAGCACATGCGCAACACGCCCGTCCAGGATGTGCGCCCCGCCCACGCCTTTGCGCAGGGCTCCGACGCACGACGAAGCCTTGGGGACCATGCCGCCCACCACCGAGCCGTCATCCAGCATGGCTTCCAGATCGGCCGCCCCCAGCTCGCTCACCAGGCTCGCCGGGTCGAGTGGGTCGCTGCGAAGCCCGTCCACGTCGCTCAGGTACACCAGCTTCTCCGCGTCCAGCGCCACCGCCAGCGCCCCCGCCACCACGTCGGCGTTGATGTTGTAGGCTTGGCCGCCGGCGTCTGTCCCGATGGTCGCCACCACCGGCACCAGGGCGTCGGCCACCAGCCTCACCAGGATCGCCGGGTCCACCCCGGCCACCTCACCGACGAAGCCCAGGCCCCCCGGGTGGGGGGTGGCCCGGATCAGCCCGGCGTCCTCCCCGCTGACCCCGACCGCCAGCGGGCCGTGGGCGTTGATCGCCCCCACGATGTCCCGGTTGACCTTCCCTACGAGCACCATGCGGGCGATGTCCAGGGTCTCGGCGTCGGTCACCCGCAGGCCGTCGCGGAACTCGGCCACCTTGCCCACCCTGGCCATCCACTCCCCGATCTGGGGGCCGCCCCCGTGGACCACCACCGGCCGCATGCCCACCGACGCCATTAGCGCCACATCTTCTGCAAAATTTGCAAGGGTGGCCACTCCCGGCCCGTGCCCACTCACGTGGGTGGAGCCCGACGGCATGTCGGTGGAGCCCGAGGGCATGGCCGCCCCCCCGTACTTGACCACCACCACCTTCCCCCAGAACCTGCGGATGTACGGCAGGGCCTCCACCAGGATCTCCGCCCTGGTGGCCGCGTCGTCGACGGCGGAGCTCAAGAGGTCCTCATGTTCTCGGCGATGTAGGCCGGCGACAGGTCGGTGGTCACGATGGTTGCCCTCCCCGTGCCCAGCCCCAGGTTCGCTGTGATCTCGACCTGTTCGCCGGCCAGGTGGGCCTTCACCGCGGAGGGGTCGTGCGCGGCGGGGGCGCCGCCGCGGCACACGACCGTGGCCCCGTAAGCGACGCTCACCCGGTCCAGCTCGAAATCCACACCCGCGCTCCCCAGCTCGCTGACCACTCGGCCCCAGTAGGGGTCCCGCCCGTGCAGCGAGCACTGCACCAGCTGGCTCTCCGCCACCCGCCGGGCCGCGGTCATGGCCTCTGCGTCGCTGGCCGCCCCGGTGACCGTGATATGGGCCACCACGGTCTGTCCTTCGGCGTCGCTTGCCATCTGGGCGGCCAGGCTCGCGCAGGCCTCGGTGAGGCTGTCGGCCAGCTGCGCCGGACTCGGGGCGCCGGCGAGGCCGCTGGCCAGCACGATCACCGTATCGTTGGTGGAGCAGCACCCGTCGACGCTCAGCTGGTTGAAGCTGGCCCGGACAGCCGCGCGAAGGGCCTCCGCGAGCACTTCGGGCGTGGCCCGGGCGTCGGTCGTTAGCACAGCCAGCATCGTGGCCATGTCCGGGGCCAGCATCGCCGCCCCTTTGGCCATGCCCCCCACCACGTAGCCCCGCCCATCCACCACGACCTGCCGGGGCCGGGTGTCGGTGGTCATGATCGCCCGGGCTGCAGCTTCGGCGGCATCCCGGTCGCCGGCCAGCGCGGCCACCAACTCGGGGATGCCCGGCCCGATGGTCTGCTCGTAAGGCATCGGTATGCCGATGAGCCCGGTCGAGCAGACCAGCACCTCGTCGGGCCTCACCCCCAGCCCTTCGCCGGCCTGCGCGCACATGGCCTCGGCGTGGGCCATGCCGCTGGCCCCCGTCGCCGCGTTGGCGTTGCCCGAGTTGAGGATGACAGCCGCGGCCCGCCCCTGGCTGCGGCCCAGGTGGGCCCGGCTGACCTGCACCGGGGCGGCCGCAGCCCGGTTGGAGGTGAACGTGGCGGCCGCAGGGACCGCTGCACGCCTACTGCCGTCGACAGCGCCGGGGCCGGGCGCCACCGCCACCAGGGCCAGGTCGGCGGCCCCGCTGCCCTTGAGCCCGCAGGCCAGCCCCGCCGCCTCGAACCCCGCCGGCGCAGTGACGCTCACGGTCGGCCCCTCGTCTGGCCGCCCACGATCCGCCTCACGGCCACAGTCCCGCGTCGGTGAGCCCGGTCACCTCCGGGAGGCCCAGCACGACGTTGGCGCACTGCACGGCCTGGCCGGACGCCCCCTTCACCAGGTTGTCGAGGGCGCAGAGCACCACCACCCAGCCAGTCCGGGCATCGAGGCGGGCGGTCAGGTGCGCGGCATTCGAGCCCAGGGTGGCCTTGGTGGAGGGGGAGCGCTGGCTCACCACCACGAAGGGCTCGTCCTTCCACGCCTCGGCGAGCACCTCCAGGGGGTCGGGGAACCCGGGGGTCGGGCGGGCATAGCAGGTCACCAGGATCCCCCTGGTCATCGGGGCCAGGTGTGGGGTGAACAGCACCACGGCACCAATCACCTGCTCCATCTCGGGTGTGTGGCGGTGGTCCAACAGGCCGTACGCGACGAAGTCGCTGTCCACGGTGGCGAACTGTGTGGAGCGTGCGAGCTTGGCGCCGGCTCCCGAGACCCCGCTGGCCCCGTCCACTATCACCCCGACCGTCTGGATCGCCCCTGCCCGCACGAGGGGCTCCAGGGCCAGGGCGGCGGCGGTCACGTAGCAGCCTGCACAGGCCACCAGGGCGGCTCCGGGGAGCTGGTCCCTGGTCAGCTCCGGCAGGCCGTACACCGCTGTCGCCAGCAGCTCGGAGGCGGTGTGCTCGGCCCCGTACCAGGTCGCATACAGGCTCGGGTCCCGCAGGCGGAAGTCCGACGACAGGTCCACTATCGCACCCACCCGCTTGGAGAGTTCGGGGACCAGTGCCTGAGAAGCTCCGTGCGGCAGGGCAAGGAAGACCAGGTCCAAACCGTCGGCATCCGCGGGGTCCAGCTCGGAGTAGCTAAGCCCAGGGTAGGCGGCCGCCAGGCTCGGGTACAGGTCGCCGACCACGGCCCCGGCCTGGCTGTCCCCGCTGGCCCACGCGACATCCAGCTCGGGGTGCCGCGCACACAGCCGCAACAGCTCGGCTCCCGTGTACCCCGACGCCCCGGCGATCCCAACCTTCATGCAGGACAGCATACACACTCAGGGCCGTGCATCATCATGCGTTCTTGCCCTGGAGCGTGCCATGTTGTATCATTATTTTCTATGACAACCACAACTGACGACTACCTGGTGGCAGGCCTCCTCGACGAGGTCCCAGAAATGTGGCCCCGATGGGTCAGCCTGACCGAGGCGTTGGGCGAGTCCTTCGGAGCGGCACTGGTCCTGGAAGAGCTGGCCGACCACCTCACCCCCCTGCTGGCCGAGCCATCTTCGCACGAGGACTTGCTGGAGCGGGCCTTCCACGCAGTGGACGTGATCGCGATGGACTGCGACGAGGGCGCGACAGCCGTCGCCTACGGCCTCCTGGACACCCTGCCCCCCGAGGTCCTGCCGGCGGCCCTACGCTGGTTGGGCCCCTGCACCACCGCGATCCTCGAATCCCTGGAGGACGGCACCTTCGACCCCGACTCCGAGCTGACCGAGGATTGACCACATCCGTGCCGCCCCTCTCGGCCCAAGCTGGACCATAGGTGGCTACAATCGAACCAGTGGTCAGGCTTGAGCTTGAGCGAATCGAAGCACTCGAGCTTCTTGGGACGGCCTTGGCACACCTCAACGACGCCGAGGCAAGAGTTCATGTGTCACCCCGGGTAGCTCTGCTGATGTCGATCCGCGACAAGCTCGCACTCGCTATACGGGAGGAATCATGAGCTACGTCGAAGCCGAGGTATCCGCAGCAACTGCCTCGATGGAGCAGTACCGGGCCGGAGTCGCGGGCGAGGTCGGCGCCGCCCTCGTCGTCGTGGGCCTGAGTGCCGAAAGAGCGGCCAAGGAGTCCAGGATCCGCGACGACATGATCCGAGTGGGGCACCACGCCGGTGCATCCATCCGCCAACTCGCCGACGTCTCGGGCTTGGGACGCAAGACTGTTAGCGCCATCGTCTCCACCAACACACCGTAGGTTAGGTACCGAGGCTCGGTAGAGAACTGTCAGCCGGCACCGCCACCCACGCGCGCAAGACTCTGATCGACACGGGGGACCTCGTCGAAACCGATCTGAGGCGCTGGCGTCAACCCCTCAGTTGGGCTCCGTGGGCCGACTCGACTGCCACAACACAAGCTGAGCGCAGTCGGGTCAGCTCTGCGTCGTCGAGGGTGTGGTCGGGGGCGGCGAAGCGGAGGTGGTAGGCCAGGCTGCGGCGCGCCGGGCCGAGCTGGTCCCCGCGATAGACGTCGAAGAGGCTCAGGCTCTCCAACAGGTCCCCACCAGCCTTAGCCAGAGTCGCCTCGACTGCCGCCGCCGGCTCCGAGTCCTCGATCACAAAGGCCAGGTCGATCTCGGCTGAAGGAAACCGGCTGACCGTCCGGGCCTGCTCGGACCTGCGAGGCGCCGCAAGCAGGGCCGCAAGGTCAAGTGCCAGCCAGCCGACCCGGCGGCCACCAAGGCCCTCGGCCTGCAAGAGGCCTGGGTGGACCTCCCCCACCACCCCCAGGTCGAGCCCACCGGGGGCCACGAGCCGAACGCTGCGAGTGGGGTGCATCCCCGGCGGCGCTGTGCCCGGCGGCGCTGTGCCCGGCGGCGCTGTCCCCGGCGGCGCTGTCCCCGGCGGCCCGGTGGCTGCCACCATGTCAACCGGCTCGAGGCGCAGGACAGAGGCCAACGAACGCCAAGCCCGGACAGCAGTCGCGGCGTCGTCCCCGTCGAGAGCCAGGGCGAGGGCCACCACCTCGGACTCGCCCGGCAACTCGGCACCCTCGGCGGGCCACGAGAAGACCCGGCCGACCTCGAACAGGCGCACCTCTGGGTCCTGGTGGGCAGCGTTGGCCGCCACTGCCCGAACCAATCCGGGAAGCAGGCTGGCTCGCAGGGTGGAACTCTCCCGGGCCAGTGGATCCTCCAGCTCCAGCACCGGGCCGACCAGCCCGAGGCGTGAGTGGTCGTCGGGCGGGACCAGTGAGGAGGTCCACGCCTCGCTCGCACCCAGGCCCACCAGGACGTCTCGGACGCGCCGGCGCTGGAGCTGGTGGGCACTGAGGCGGCCCACCTGCGGGGACAGGTGCCGGGTCCGGACGATCGACGAGTAACCGTGGTGGCGCGCCACCTCCTCGATCAGGTCGATCTCACGGGAGCAGTCGGGGCGCCAGGTTGGCACCTCGACATCGGCGAAGCCAGGCTCGGAGGATGCGCACGAGAAGCCGATGGGCTCCAGGTAACCGGTGACCTGACCGTCCGACAAGGACGTGCCCAGGATTGAGTTCACCCGTGCGGTTCGCATCCGGACTGCGCTACGTTGCGGGACCGCGCCCGTGTGCTCCAAGGGCTCGGGCACCGCCACCCCGCCAGCCGGGCCGGCCACCAGCTCACAGAATCGCGCGACTGCGCGCTCGATCCCCTGCCAGTCACAGCCCCTCTCGAAGCGGGCCGACGCCTCAGTCCGCAGGCACAGGCGCCGGGAGGTCCGGGCAATGGCCATCGGGTCGAACCACGCAGCCTCCAGCAGCACCCTCCGGGTGCCAGGGCCTATCTCCGATGACGACCCCCCCATCACGCCGGCAATGCCCACCGGGCCACCGAGCGCGTCGCAGATCAGGCAGTCGTCGGCGGGGTCGCCCGTCCGAGGGTCGACTCCGAGCACCCTCTCGACACCGTCGAGTGTCAAGAGCCGCTCGCCCAGACGCGCCCGGCGCACGGACAGCCCGTGGCCCCCTAGGAGGTCCAGGTCGTAGGGGTGAGTCGGCTGGCCCAGCTCCAGCATCACGTAGTTGGAGGCGTCCACGATCGAGTTGATCGGCCGCATCCCAGCCAGTGTCAGCCTCCTGCGCATCCAGGCAGGGGACTCGGTGACCGTCACCGAGTCCAGGACCTTGGCAACGAACCGGGGGCACAGGTCGTCCGCCTCCACGTTCAAGCTGGGCGCCGCGGGGCTGGGCGCCGCGGGGCTGGGCGCCGCGGGGCTGGGCGCCGCCGGGCTGGGCCTGTCTCTTATACACA
>JBOGGU010000058.1:0-39691 GCA_050744085.1 Acidimicrobiales bacterium | reverse complement strand
GCGATGGCTTCGGTGATGATGCGGTCGGCGTGGCGCTCCACCACCGCGGCCAAAGAGGCGATCAGCTCGTCGTCCAACAGGTGGGGCACCAGGCCCAGGTCCAACAGCTTGGTGTGGGCGGCTCGGTCGTAGTGCTCTTCGGCTTCGATCCTCGGGTCGTTCAGGCGCGCTATGGGCACAAGCGAGTCGACGCCAATCTCCAAGTCGTAGTGACGGCGCACCAGGCTGTCGACGATGCCGACCTCGTGGCCCCGGCGTGACAGCTGTAACCCCGTGGGCCACCCACGTAGCCGTCGGCGGCCAGCACGAGGATTCTCATGTCTTTGGACCCTCCTTTTCGTCGGGCGGATGCGCCAAGCTCGTCGGGGCGTACTATAGGTCGGTCAACCGGCACCGGTTGACTTGGCAGGGCCGCCTGCTCGGCCAGAGCTGCCTGCTCCGGCAGCGCCCCTGAACGCCCTGATCCCGCCCCTGCCCCCGGACAGGGCAAAGCTGGCGGCCGCTCCGGAGGTTGACCCCGCGGTGGGGAGGGGGGTCTCGAGATCGGCAATGACCAGCTGTCCGCCCACCTTGACCCCACTGGTGATCTGGGTGAGGGTGTCGCCCACGGCCCCGATGTCGACCGATGCCGGCACCTCCTTGCCGTTGTCTACCTCCTCGACGTAGTGCCGGGTGCCTATGGTGTGCACCGCGGAGGTGGGCACTGCGACCACGTTCGAAACTTGATCGGTGATCACGGTGACGTTGGCGCCCTCCCCGGCTCGAAGCCCTCGGGGGTCGTTGTCCAGCGCTATGGTGACCGGGAAGGTGACGCTGTCCGACGCGGTCTGGTCGCCGACCAGGTCGAGTTGAGTAACACTGCCTCGGATTGGTGTGGTAGAGCTGGCGGCGAGCACCGTGACGGGATTGCCCACCTTGACGTCCGTGACCTGGGTTGTGGTTAGCGAGGCCTGGACCTCCATGGCGTTATCGCTGATGATCACCACCTGCGCCGAGCTTGTACCCGTCGTGGCGGCCGAGCTGGCGGCGGCCGGCGACTTCTTGGAGCTCACTGAGCTGACGCCGGCAGTCACGTGCTCGTCGGCGGAGATGTTCAGCAGGGCGACGGTGCCGGAGGTGGGAGCGAGGAGATTCGAGTCTGCCAGCGACTGCTGGGCCGAGGCGAGGTCGGCGTTGGCACCGTCGGCCGCGGCGGTCTCCGACGCCAGCGTGGCCGCCGAGGACGGAGCGCTCGTGCCTCGGGCCTGCGATATCCCCGCCTGGCTGCCAGTGGTGGCTGGAGTCGCCTGCCGCTGGTTGCTCTGGGTGGACTGGCCGTTCCTCCCGATGACGCCGGCCAGCGCGCTCTCGGCGGTGGAGACGCTCTGCAGGTTGTCGGAGAGGCTGAGCTGGGTTGCGCTCACCCGCTCTACGTCTGTAAGGCACTGAGCGTCGGCCTGGCTCGCGCTCGCAGCGCCCCCGCCCGTGCTGCTCGACTTGGTGGTGCTCGGGGCGGTGGTCGCGGTAGTCCCAGGCATAGTAGTGGGCGTGGTGCTCGGAGCGCTGGTACCCGGAATGGTGGCGCTCGGAGTGCTGGTGGTAACTGTGGTGGTGGTTGTGCTCGTCGGGGCCGGGCCGCCCCCCGGGGAAGGGGTGGACGAGGCGAGAAGGACGGTGGCCGGGGAGGATTGAGGTGTGATCGTGAAGCTCTGGGTGGCGGCTGTATAGCTATCGCTGTGGGCCAGGGCCCCGGGCTTGGATCCCGTGGCCCCGGGCTTGGATCCCGTGGTATGGCTCGCCTCTGCCCCTTCGGAGCCCTTGCTGGCCGAGCTGGCACTCGGCCCCGATATCGGGGCCTTCACGCCCGCCGTCTGGCAGGCTTCCTCAGCTTGGGCTAGGTCTGCCTTCTCGGTGGTGGCCAGCTGGTCGGCCTGGTCCTCTGAGGATTTGAGATTGCTCTCGGCCGCGTTGACCTGGGAGCTTGCGGCTGGCGAAGCGCGGGTTCCCTGCGACGCGGTCGTTGTGGATCCCGCCGTGCTGGCCGGAGAGTCGGACGCCGTGGCCGGGGGGTCGTCCTCGGTGCTGATCAGGCGAGATTCGTCTGAGAGGAGGGTTGATTCCGCTTTGTCCACCTGCGCATTCAGGGTTGCGGTGTCCAGGGTGGCCAGGACCGAGCCGGCCTTTACGTGCTGGCCCAAGGTCACATTCACCGTTTTCACGGTCCCAGCGACCGGGAAGTCGACGTTGGCCTGGTCCACGGGCTCGATGGTGCCGGTGAGGGGGAGGGTCTGCTCGATGGTCCCGCGCTGCACCGCCGAAGTTCGGAGTCCGGGCCCCGAGGAATGGGTTGCCACCCACGCGCCGCCTCCTGCGCCGCCCAGGACCAGGACAACAGTCGTCCCGACTACCACCGTTCTAAGCTCGGGTCGTCGTCTCATCCTTCCCACGATCTCCTCTCATCGCCTCATGCGCCGGAGGGAGCCAAGCCGGATGCGCCGGCCCCGCCGAAGCCCCCGGGCCTACCGAAGCGCCCCGTGCTGCAGCCACTGGCCCCCGCCGCGCTGACGCCGAGCCTCTTGGCCGTGACACTCCCAATCGAGTGGTGGTGCCTGTTGCCACCACGCACTGGCCGACCTTGAGGTCGGAGGCCGTAGCGATGCTCGTCTTGGTGAAGGTTGTTGACGAGCTCACTTCCACCGTGGCCGGGCCGTTGGAGAGGGGGTTCTTGGTAGTGGACGCGGTGGTGGAGGGCCTGGCGGGCTGCACTACGAAGCTGGACTTCGACGCCGAGGTCACCTTGCCGAAGGCACCCCCGAAGCCCACAGCGTCTGCGGGGCGCTTCGCCCCAGCGGGGAAGGCGCCACCGGTCCTGCTGGGAAAGGTTCCACCGGTCCTGCTGGGAAAGCTCCCTCCGGTGGCCCTCGGGAACGCTCCGGCGGCACCGACGCCGAAGCCAGCGACGCCCGTTCGCGTGCATCCGCTGGGCTCGGATGCTGTGCTGGCCACTGTTCGAGCGGTGATTGTCCCCGACTTCGCCTTGGTGCCCGCGGCCGAGACGCACTCCCCGGCCACCACGTCGGCGGCGGTGGCCTTGACAGCCTGGGTGATCAAGTGGACTTGGTGAGGATCACACTCACCTGGCCGCTGCTGGGGTTCTGGACCTCCAGCGTGGAGCCCGAGATGGCAGCGATGGTCCCAGATGCACCCGGCAGGCCGGGCGTGGAGGTGCGGGTCGAAGCCGGCGCGGTCGTAGTGGTGGTCGTGGCCGCGGCGGGGGAGCTGCCCCCGCCACAGGCCGCCAGGCCGGTGGCGCACAGGGCCCCGAACAGCAGGGCCCAAGCCCTCTTCGGCCACCGGCGGCCGGTCGCTCCCACCTGTCGCACCATCACTCGCTGCGCAGAGCGTCGATGGGCGCCAAGCGCGCGGCCCGACTCGCTGGGTACACCCCGAAGCCGAGCCCGATGAGCATTGCCACGACCACCGCGCCCACCGCAGCGCTCGGTGAGATAGATATGGGATCGGAGATGAGGTACGGGAGGACGACGGCACCCACGATGCCGAGGGCCACCCCCAGGACACCCCCGGCCAAGCCGAGGATCGAGGCCTCGACCATGAACTGACGCCTGATCAGACGAGGCGTGGCACCTAGAGCTTCGCGCAGGCCGATCTCGCGCACTCGCTCGGTCACTGACACCAGCATGATGTTCATGACTCCGATACCTCCGACTAGCAGGGAAATGGCAGCGATGCTGGCCAACAGCACCGTGAGGGTCCTGTTCACGGAGCTCGCTGTGTCGAGGACCGACTGCTGGGTGGTGATGGTGAAGTCGGCATCAGCCGGTGTGGTGATGCCATGAAGCGCCAAGAGGGTATCGCTGGCCTCCTGGTAAGCCGCGCTCAGCGTGCGGCCCGACGACTTGGCCTCGATCAGGATCGAGGAGACCGACGAGCCGCTTCCGCCGAAGAGCAGGTTTTCGTATGTGGTTATGGGCACGATGGCCTGATCGTCCTCGTCGGTGGTCGACGAGGAGCCCGCCGAGTTGAGCACGCCGGTCAGGTCAAGGGGACCCCCGAGATGCTCACCGTCTGGCCCACTGGGTCCTCCAAGCCGAACAGCTCTTCAGCAGTCGTCGGAGCGAGGACGACGACCGCCGCGCCGTTAGTCTCGTCTGCGGAGGTGAAGAAGCCTCCCTCGGTCATCGTGCGATCCCTTACCGGCAGCCAGCTCGGAGTGCTACCCACCACTGTGGTGGTCCAGGTGTTGCCGGTGCTGGTGGTGAGGACGGAGGCGGTCTGGTTGGTGGGGGCGACCGCTGCTATGTCCGGAGCGTTGAGCTGGGATTGCAGGGCTGTGGCGTTGGCCATGGTGAGGGTCGAGGCCGATCCCAGCCCTCCGCGGATGCCAGCTGCGCTGGTCGTGCTACCCGGAGACACGACGAGGAGGTTGCTTCCCAGGGAGGCCACCTCCGAGGTCACCTTGGCCTGCGCTCCCTCTCCCAGGCCTACGGTAAGGATGACCGCGGCGATCCCGATGAGCACCCCGAGCATTGTCAGCCCCGAGCGCAGCCGGTGGCTCACGATGGCCCCCACGCCGGTGCGAAGGGTCTCCAGCCAGCTCAAGGAAGCACCGCTGGCGCCGGGTTGGCAGTGTCGGATTGGACCCGCCCGCCCCGCAGCCTCACCAGGCGCTGGGCGAACTCGGCTACCTCGGGCTCATGGGTGATGAGCACCACCGTCCGGCCGGCGTCGTTTAGATGGCGCAGCAGCTCCAGGATCTCCATGCTGGATTCTGAGTCAAGGTTGCCGGTCGGCTCGTCGGCCAGGAGCAGCGTCGGATCTCCGACCAGGGCCCGGGCCATGGCCACGCGTTGCTGCTGGCCCCCCGAGAGCTCTCCCGGCCGGTGGTCGGCCCGGTCGGCGAGCCCTACGGCCTCCAGGCTGGACAGCGCCCAAGATGTGCATCAGGGTCGACTTGCCCGAGCCGGACGGCCCCATGATGGCGGCGAACTCCCCTGTGGCGATGGACAGGGAGACGCCGTTCAACGCCTCGACGGCCAGCGCACCGAGATGGTAAGTCTTGGCGACATCTACCAGCTGTAGGACGCTTCCGCCCGACACCCTGTGGACCGCCGCGGAGGGCACGATGAGCACGTTGGCCAGCTCCTGGGTAGTGATGCTCACATCCGCGGTGGCCCCGTCGTAGAGGCCGCTTGGCGATCCGGTCACGTCGATGGTGAGCGGGTAGCTGGTCACTCCGGAGGTGTCGGTGGCGATGAGCCCCACCTGTGTCACCAGCCCGTAGACCGGCTTGGTAAAGCCGTCCGGGGTGATGGTGGCCTGCTCCCCGTCCTTGACTTGGCCCACCTCGGTGTCGGTGACCGAGGTGGACACCTCCCAGGCGCCGGTGCCAATCACCACGACCTGAGCGCTGCCTGACGAGGCGCCCGAACCCGCAGCGCCCGAACCCGCGGCGCCCGAGCTTGAGGCGGCGCCCGTCGAGGAGGACCCGCTGCCCCCACCGCTCACTTGCTCTCCGACGCTCAGGTTCAAGGTGGCGATGGTGCCGGCGATGGGTGAGGACAAGGTGGCGTCGGCCAGGGACTGGTTGGCCGAGGTGAGCTGGGCCTGGTCGGAGGTCACCGACGCCTGGTCTGCGTCGATCTGGGAGGCCGGCGCGTCGGCGGCTGTGTCGGTGGTCAGCGTCGACTGGGCGGCGCTGACGTTGGCTTGAGCCTCCGCGACCGAGGCACGCAGCGAGGCGGTCCCGATGGTTGCCAATGCCTGGCCGGCCTTCACCCTCTGTCCTAAGGAGACCTTCACCGCCGTGACCAGTCCAGAGACCCCGAACGACAGGTCGTCCACGTCGGCGGGCGCAAGGGTACCCGTCGTGACGACACTTTGGCGCAGGGTTCCCAGCGTGGCGGCCACCGTCCGGGTTCCCGGGGCGGCCGAGGTAGGCGAGATGCTTCCGGAGCCCGTTGCGACCAGGCCACCGACGATCCCACCCGCCGCCGCCACCACAACGACCAGGGCCAGGATCGCTCGGCGTCTTCTCGGGTGGGCACGGGTGGCGATCATCGCGGAAGGGTGCTGACGGGGCGAGCTTGGAGCAGCCTGGGAGTCGGCTGCTTTTTCCTGAGAGTTTGGCAGGGTCTGGCATCCTGCCGAGGGTGGCCGCCGGCGGGCGCCCATCGGTGCGAGAGTGGGGCAGTGAAAAGCGACCCGCGCCGCCGTTTCGTTCCACTGGACCTGGCCGGCATGTGTGTGTCGGAGCGCTTGGGTCGCCTGCGGGGCCGATTCGGAGAGGCAGGCATCGACGCCCTCTTGGTGACCAACCTGACCAACGTGAGCTACCTGACCGGGTTCACCGGGACTGCGGGGATGGTGCTGGTCGGGCCGGACTCGGCGACCTTGCTCACCGACGGGCGCTACCGGACGCAGTCGGCCGAGCAGCTGGAGGTGGCCGGGGTTGTGGCTGACATCGAGGTTGGGCGCCCCTCCCAGCAGCGCGAGTCCCTGGCCAGGCTGGCTCGGGACTTCTCCCGTCTCGGGCTGGAGGCCGAGCACGTGACCTGGGCGATGCAGCGCACCTTGGCAAAGGTCCTGGCGGGCGAGGACGTCGACGCAGCGGACTCCGGTGGCCCCAGTGCCGAGCCGACCCGAGCCGAGCCGATCCCTGGCCGCCCCGAGCCGATCCGCGCCGAGCCGATCCGCGCCGAGCCGATCCCTGGCCGCCCCGAGCCGATCCGCCCCGAGCCGATCCGCGCCGAGCCGATCCGCGCCGAGCCGATCCGCGCCGAGCCTGGCAGCGCCGAGCCCGGCAGCGCCGAGCCCGGGCCAGGGCCCGAGCTGGTGGCAACCTCCGGGCTGGTGGCGGCCCTGCGGCGGGTGAAGGACCCCGGCGAGCTGGCCCGGATGCAAGCCGCTGCCGCCGTGGCCGATGCCGCCCTGGCCGACGTGCTGGGCCTGCTGGTGGCTGGGGTCACGGAGTTGGAGCTGGCTGCGGCCCTCGACCACCAGATGCGCCTCCTCGGGGCGCAGGACCGCTCGTTCGAGACAATCGTGGCCAGCGGGCCCAACGCGGCCAAGCCCCACGCGCGCCCGACCGACCGGCCAATCGGGGTGGGTGAGCTGGTGGTCGTCGACTTCGGGGCCATCATCGAGGGTTACTGCTCCGACATGACGAGGACCTTCTGCATCGGGCCGCCCCGGTCCTCCGTCCTGGCGGCGGTGGTCGAGGTGGTGGCGGCTGCCCAGGCCGCAGGGGTCGCGGCGGTCGCTCCCGGGGTCGAGGCGGTCGCCGTCGACCGGGCATGTCGTGACGTGGTGGCCTCGGCAGGTTGGTCGGAAGCGTTCATGCATGGCACTGGTCACGGAGTTGGCCTGGAGATCCACGAACCTCCGTCCGTGGGGGCCACCTCGACCGATAAGCTGGAGGAATCCTCCGTGGTCACCGTCGAGCCGGGCGTCTACCTCCCCGGCGTCGGGGGGGCTCGCATCGAGGACACGGTGGTAGTGACGGCTGGGGGCGCTCGGGCACTCACTTGCGCGCCCAAGGTGGTGGTGCTCGGGTGAAGATCCCGGCGCTCTGCCACGGCGGGGGAGTGGGCACGAGCTTCGGCGGGAAGTGCAAGATTACTGACCTACGACGAGAGGTGTCGCATCGATGGCTGTGTCCACCAACGACCTGAGGAATGGCATGACCCTGGACCTGCCCGAGGGCTTGTTCTCGGTGGTCGAGTTCCAGCACGTCAAGCCAGGCAAGGGCGGCGCATTCGTCAGGACCAAGCTCAAGAACGTGCGGACTGGCGCCACGCTGGACCGCACGTACCGAGCCGACGAGAAGCTCGAGCAGGCGATCGTCGAGAAGCGTGAGATGCAGCTCCTCTACCGCGAAGGCGAGTCCTACGTCCTGATGGACACGGCATCGTTCGAACAGCTGCAAGTGGAGGCCTCTGCGCTGGGACAGGCCACCAACTACCTGAAGGCCGACGACTCGGCCGTGGTCCAGGTCTTCTCGGGAGAGATCGTGGGGGTGGAGCTGCCGGCGGCCGTGGAGCTGACCGTCGCAGAGACCGAGCCCGGCGTCCAGGGAGACCGGGTCTCCGGGGCGCGCAAGGCGGCCACGCTCGAGACCGGACTGGTGCTTCAAGTGCCCCTTTTCGTGAACCCCGGCGAGCGGATCAAGGTGGACACCCGTTCTGGCGAGTACCTCACCCGAGCCTGACCGGTCGTCGCAGGCCGATGCCCGCCAGTCCTGATGTGGCCCTGGGGGGTCGGCGACTGGCACGGGAGCGAGCTGTCTGCCTGCTCTACGAGGCGGAGGCCAAGGGCATCGGTCCTGGCGAGCTGCTCGCGGAGCTGCCGGCGCCCCCCGACCCCTACGCAGGCGCGCTGGTGAGGGGGGTCGGGGACCACTTCGGGCGGATCGACGCGCTCCTGGCTGGACGCGCAATCGGCTGGACGCTCGAGCGGATGCCGGCCCTGGACCGCAACATCCTGCGGGTGGGGGCCTACGAGATGATGTGCTGTCCCGACGTGCCCACTGCTGTGGTGATCTCCCAGGCGGTGGAGCTGGCGAAGCAGTACTCCACGGAGGAGTCGGGCAAGTGGGTCAACGGGGTCCTGGCGGCGTTGGTGGGCGACGTCCGCCCTGCTGAGGCCCCATCCCCAGACGGGGGAGAGCTGGCGGGGTAAGCTCGTGGCGTTCGAGCGGAGTCGCCGGCGAACCTACAGGCCAACAGCGAGGAGCGGGAACCTATGACCAACATTCGTAGCTACCCCGGCGACGGGCAGGGGCAGGCCATCGCTGCGCGCTCGGGCCGGAGGAACGGCTTGGGGGTCGCAGCCCTGGTCCTCGGGATCATCAGCATCCCTGGGATCCTCACCGTCTTTGTGGGTATCATCCTCGGTATCCTGGCCCTCATCTTCGGCGGCATAGGGATCGGCCGAGCCAGGCGGGGAGAGGCCACCAACCGGGGCCAGGCCCTCGCCGGCATGATCACCGGTGCCATCGGGCTGGTGGTGAGCATCGTCATCCTGGCCATCGGAGCCAGCTTCTTTGCCACCCACACCAAGCAGTTCCACACTTACAGCCAGTGCCTCAACAATGCGACGACCGCCCACGCCCGCCAGGTATGCGCCAACCAGTTCGGCCGAAGCCTCACTCACTGACGCACGCAGGCCTCGCCAGGGCGAGGGTGCTGGGGCGTAGGTGAACCCGTCCAGCCCGATCATCGCCTGGGGCAGGACAACCGGGCTCCAGATCGTCCTCGTCGCGCTCGGCGCTGTGCTTGTCGTGCGCTTCGTGTACTGGCTGGCGCTGGTCTTGACCCGCCAGGTGGAGCGGCGGGTAAAGGCCCAGGTAGACGCGGGCCTCGTCCCGTCCGAGCAGTCCAAGCACTTCCGGCTGGTGATCCAGGTGTTCGAGTGGGGCGCCACGGGTGTCGTGTATTTCGTTGCGGCGATACTCATCCTGGTCAAGTTCCGCCTCCCCCTCGCCAGCCTCGTGGCTCCGGCCACCGTGGTGGGCGTCGGGTTGGGGTTTGGTGCCCAGCGGGTGGTGCAGGACTTGTTGGCCGGCGTGTTCTTGTTTGCCGAGCACCAGTACGGCTTCGGGGACTGGGTGAGGATCGGCCAGGTCGGGGCCACCACCGGGGTGACGGGGACCGTCGAGGAAGTCACCCTGCGAACCACCAGCCTGCGCACGGTTACCGGAGAGCTGGTGACCATCCCCAACGGCCAGATTCCCCAGGTCACGAACCTGTCGCTGGGGTGGTCCAGGGCGATAGTCGACATGCCCCTGTCCCTCGACCAGGACCTCGACAGGGCGACCGCGGTCTTGGAGATGGTGGGCGACCAGCTGATGGCCGACGAGCGGTGGGCGCCCCTCCTGCTCGACGCCCCCACCGTGACTGGGATCCAGGCCATCCAAGTTGGCTACCTCCAGCTGCGGATCATGGTCCGGACCGTGCCGAACCGCCAGGCAGAGGTGAGCGCCGAGATTCGCCGCCGAGCCATCCAGGCCTTTCGCGAGGCCGGCGTGGCCCCGCCTGCGGCGCTGTATTCCCAGCCCTCGACGGGTGGCGCCTGAGTGCGCCTGAGGGCCCGACGCTCGACAGTCGCCCTGGTGGTGGCGTTCGTGGGTGTGGGCGTGCTCTACCTGGAAGTGCAACCCCCCCCCACGCCCGTCTCGACGACCTCGCCTTCCGGCACCTCGGGCAACTCGGGTGCTTCAGGCGGGGGCGCTCCAACCGGTGCTCCCCACCACACAACCGCAACGACCCAGCGCCGCAAGACCAAGCGGACGACCACCACCACTCACCGGAGGACCACCACCACTCACCGGAGGACCACCACCACGGTGCCGGGAGCTCCTCGGACCACCACGACCACTGCTCACCCACCAAGCACGACAACGACCACATTGCCAGGGACGACGTTGGCAGGGACGACGACCACCTTGCCTGGGCCTTCGCGCACATGACCCGGGCCTTCGGGCACCTCCGCGACGACCGCCCGCCAGGCTCCCTGAGCAACGCCGGACGCCCAGGCGGGCCCACAGGCCGGAGGGGTCAGGTCCTTGCTGTGTCGCCGGTGTCCTCGTCTGCCATCAGGCGTTTGGCCTCCTCGACGCTCATGTCCGACCCGGGGACGATCAAGTCGGAGGAGCGCAGGTCGTCATGCGGCAGCTTCTCGCCCGAGGAGTGGATCAGCTTGATCAGCTGGGTGGTGCACTGGGCGAAACCCTCGGCGTCGTTGGCCTGGATGGCTCGCACCAGGGCCGCGTCGAGGCCGTCCAGAGCCGGGCGCACGGCCGTGGGCAGCTGGTACTGGTCGTCGCCAGCCACCCTCACGATGATCGTGCCCGCCCCGAGCTCACCCGACGGCGCCGCCGCAGATCCTGCGCCGAGCTCGGCCTTCATCGCCGCGATCTGGTTGTCGACCGCTCCTGCGGATCCGAGCGCCCGGAGCTGGGCGTCGATGTCGTCGCCCGGCGCCCTGCCTATGGCGATGTTGTCGAGCACCCCGCTGTCAGCGAGCTGGCCCACCGCGTCTGCCCTCGCCTGCAGCTGGGCCACCTTGTCCTGTGCCCGCTCGACCATCATCGACACGTCGCCCATCGACTCGGAGAGCCCGGTGATGCCCTCCATGGCCTTGGTGCTCGCCTGGGCCGCGGTGTACTGGGCCTTCATGGTGTCGCGCTGCACCCGGAAGGCTTCCACCTTCGCCTGGAGCTTCTGGCCGGTCAGCTCCAGCTGGGCCTCCTGGGTCTTGAGCTGGTCGATCTGGGGGCCCATCCCCTCGACCTGGGTGCTGACCACCTGCGCGCGCTCGAGAGCGGTCCGGGCGAGCGCCTCCTGGTCCTGGCCCAGGGCCTGGCGGGCCTGTGACTGGAGCTTGTCGTACTGGGCCTGCAGGGTCGCTCGCTGGCCCTCGAGGCGCTTCTGGGACGTAAGCACGTCCGCGATGCTGCGCCGGATCTGCTGGAGCTGCTCCAGCATCTTCTGGTAGGACAGGTCCAGGGCCTGAGCAGGGTTCTCGGCCCTGTCCAGGGCGGCGTTGGCTTTCTGCTGGTAGACGAGCTTGAGTCGTTTGGAGATGCTCATGGGAACTCCGTTCGGTGTGTCGGCGCGCCCTCATTGTACGTCGGCTACGCTGAGCATCCTATGGGCCAGCTCAACTCCGAGCCCACCGACTTCGACCTCCTGAGCGCGGCGCTGCGAGCGGACGGCTCGGACAACGACACGTTCTTCCAGGTCCTCTCGGAGAAATTGTACTCTGCGCTGGGCGAGCGTGTCTCCCTCTCACGTGAGGGCGGTTTCCGCAAGCGGGAGCACCCAGTGCGCTCGATCACGGTGGACCTGGGCGATGTCGTGCTGGTGGCGACCAAAGAGAAGGGCCGGATCGCCTGTGTGGCCCGCAAGTCGGTGAGGGGCATAGTGCTGCGCACGGACCAGCTGGATTTCGACTCCTGGCTTGCGACGCTGGCCGGTGCGCTTGCCGAGGAGGCCAAGCGCAGCGCCACCACCAGGGCAGCCCTAGAGTCGTTGTTGACCTAGCACCTGACGGGAGCCCAGATGACCACCACAGACCTTCCCGACCCCACCGCTGGCCTGCCGCCCGATGCGCTGCGTCGCCTGCAGGAGTTGGGGGGCAGCGGAGGCAAGCCCGGCCTGTTCACCTCTGACCTGTCGGTGAACGAGTTCCTGCTGGTCAAGGAAGCGGGCTTCGACCCGAGGGGCCTGGTGTTCGGCAGCTCGATCTACCACATCGGCCTGCAGCGCAAGACCTGGAGCAAGAATCAGGAGCTGACCACGCTCAGCCAGGCCATGTACACAGCTCGCGAGCTTGCCATGACCCGCATGGAGGAGGAGGCCAACGTGCTGGGCGCCGACGGCGTGGTCGGGGTTCGTCTGGACATCAACTTCTATGAGTGGGGCCAGCACTCGGCTGAGTTCATCGCCATCGGAACGGCAGTCTCGGCGTCCGATGGCGGGGCAATGGCCGGCACGAGCTGGCGGGCGCCGACCGGGATGCCATTCACCAGCGACTTGTCCGGCCAGGACTTCTGGACCCTGGTCCAGTCCGGCTACATGCCCTTGGGCCTGGTGATGGGGACCTGCGTCTACCACGTGGCCCACCAGGGCCTGGGGGCAAAGGTCGGGCAGGTGGGTCAGAACACCGAGATGGCCAACTTCACCCAAGCGCTCTACGAGGCCCGCGAGCTGGCAATGGAGAGGATGCAGGAGGAGGCCGAGAAGCTCGGTGCCGAGGGCATCGTGGGGGTCCAGCTGGTGGAGAAGTCGCACTTCTGGGGTAGCCACGTCATCGAGTTCCTGGCGATAGGCACCGCAGTGAGGCCGCTTCGTGCGGATCACGTGATCGCGCAGCCTCAGATGGTCCTCTCCCTGGACCGCTGATGGCCCGCTCGTCGAAGTCGGGTTCCTCGGGAGAGCCGCTGGTGGCGGTCGAGGAGGGAGCGGAGGGCGAGGGGATCGGCATGTTGGACGACGTCGGCTCCGACGCCCGCACCCAGGCCAGCATCGAGGCACTCGAAGGTGGGGGCCTGCCCGTGTCGGCGCGGGACCGCCTGAGCGACGCAGAGCGCTCTGGGGCGGCATGGACCAGCGACCTGTCGGTGGGGGAGCTCGCGGCAGTGCGCGGCGCGGGCTTCACCCCGCTTGGGCTGGTGATGGGCAGCTCCGTGTACCACATCGGGGCCCAGTGGGGATACCAATTCTACTCCAGCTATGGGGGTGGCTACTCCAGCGTGTGGTACTGCCCACACGGCTACCCGCACGAGGAGATGCGCACCGGGTATAACTGGGAGCATACCCTCCACGAGCAGGGGATGGTGGCGGCCAGGGACCTGGCAATGTCCCGCATGGGCATGGAGGCCCAGGAGCTCGGCGCCCACGGGGTCGCGGGTGTCCGACTCAAGCTGGCCCGCTCGGAGGGCCTCGCCGGCCTCATCGAGTTCACCGCGATCGGGACTGCGGTGCACCGGGTCGGCGCACCGGCGCTGGCGTTCCCCTTCACCTCTCACCTGTCCGGCCAGGATCTGGGCAAGCTGATGACCACCGGGTACGTGCCCTGCGCCTTGGTGATGGGGCTGTGCGCCATCGAGGTGGACCCAGGATGTGGGACCGAGTGGCGGATGGGGTCCTGGTCGAATGCAGAGCTGCCCCAGCTCAGCGATGCCGCCAAGACATGCCGGGAGGTCGCGGTCCAGCGCCTGGAGGCGGAGGCGTCCCGGGTCGGTGGGGACGGGGTCATCGGGGTCAGCGTCGAATTCTCCATCCACGAGCTGCCCGGCGAAGCCAAGCTGCTGGAGCTGCTGGCCATTGGCACTGCGGTTCGTCGGTTCAGCGCGGCGCCGCTCGCCGAGGCGCCCCTGCCAATGATGCGTCTGAGGGACTCGGCGTGACAGCGGCTCCCGCTGACGCCGCCCTGGCGTGCCTGCGAGAAGGTATTGGCGAGCGCCACCAGGGTCGGGTGTTCTCCTCGGACCTGAGCGTCGACGAGGCGATCCTGTGCAAGGAGGTCGGCTACGAGCCGAGGGGCTTGGTGATGGGCAGCGCCATCTACCACGTTGGCTACTCGTTCGTGGGCATGAACCAGAACATCGAGATATCTGCGCTGTCCAAGGCGATGGTCCAGGCCCGCGAAGCCGCCATGAGCCGCCTCGTAGAGGACGCCCGACGGGTCGGAGGCGATGGGGTCATCGGTGTCCGCCTGACCATCGACATGTTCGAGCCGCGCCACCACCTCATGGAGTTCGTGGCCATCGGGACGGCGGTGGCCGCCGGTCCCGACGCGTTGACGCGGGGCCGAAGCCACGGCCGCCCCTTCACCAGCGACTTGTCTGGGCAGGACTTCTACCTCCTCCAGCGAGCGGGGTACGAGCCGCTCGGCCTGGCCATGGGCAGCTGCGTGTACCACGTCGCCCACCAGGGGCTGGGTCGCTGGATGGGCAGCGCGGCCCAGAACGTCGAGATCGAGCCGTATACCCAGGCCTTCTACGAGGCGCGTGAGCTGGCCATGGAGCGGCTCCAGCAAGAGGCGATCCGCGAGGGAGCCGAGGGAGTGGTGGGCATGACGGTCACCGAGCGCAGCCACGCCTGGGGCAGCCGGGCAATCGAGTTCTTCGCGGTGGGCACCTCGGTCCGCCTGGTGTCCGACGAGCACCGGATGCTGGCGCCTCGACCAGCGATACCCCTCGACGACCTGGTGGTCGCGACCGACCCCGGCGCCCTCACCCGGCCTGCTGCGGAGTAGGCTACCCCCAGGCGACGGGACCTGGTCTGGGATCTGTCCGAACTCGCAAACCTGGAGTGAGCATTGGCGCAGCTGGTCATAGATAGACGCCGAGCGCAATCGGCCTGGCGCCAGCTCCTCCTCCACGTGGACCTGGTGCTGCTGGCCGCCACGCTCACAGTGTCGGCCGTTGGCGTCCTCATGGTCTACACCGCGACCAGGTCCACCTACGCACAGTACTACCTGGATCGCCAAGGGATCTGGACCCTGATCGGGGTAGGTGCGATGGTGTTGGTGGCCTCGGTCGACTACCACCGCTTCGAGGATGTCGGCTACGTGCTCTACGGGGCGGTGCTGCTGGGCTTGGTGGGCGTGTTCGTCGTCGGCCACAACGCCCTGGGGTCCACCCGGTGGTTCCAGATAGGCCCGCTACAGCTCCAGCCGTCGGCCTTTGCCGCGATCGCGCTGATCCTCGCCGTTGCCACCTACTGCTCCAGGCGCCAGGAGGAGGGGCTCAACGCGGGACGGGTAGCCGCCCTGCTGGTCATGCTGGCCGTTCCGACGGTGCTGGTGATCAAGCAGCCCGACCTTGGCTCGGCAATAGTCATGGTGATTGCCTTCGGCGCCATCCTCGTGGTGGCTGGCGTGAAGCTACGATACCTGGCCGCAGTAGCCGTGCTGGGGGGTCTGGCTGTGTTCCTGGTGCTCGACCTGGGCATCCTCCACCACTACCAATCCGGGCGTCTCTCCAGCTTCCTTCACCAGAGTGCCGGCACCAACAAGGCCGCCTACCAGATCAACCAGTCAAAGATCACCATCGGCTCGGGGGGATTCTTCGGCAAGGGCATAGGACACGGGTCCCAGACCAACCTCGGCTACGTGCCTGAGCAGTACACCGACTTCATCTTCACGGCGGTTGGCGAGCAGCTGGGTTTCGTGGGCACCGCCTCCCTGCTGGCTCTCTTCGCGGTGATCCTGTGGCGGATCCTGCGGACGGCACAGCTGGCCAAGGACCACTTCGGTCGGCTGGTCTGTGCTGGCGTACTGGGCCTCATCGGCTTCTCTGTCTTCCAGAACGCAGGGATGACCATGGGGATCATGCCGATCACCGGCATCCCGCTGCCGTTCGTGAGCTATGGGGGCTCGTCGACCATCGCCTTCTTCGCCGCCATCGGCCTCACGCTCAATGTTGGGATGCGCCGCTACACGTGAGCCTCGTCTCGGAGTACCAGGGGATGTGCCAGGTCGACCTGGTCGACTTGGTGGTCGAGCTGCCGAACGTCAACCCCACGGTGGGCTTGCGTGAGCGGGGCGGCCAGCGCAGGGAGCTGTGGTTCCCCATCGGCCAGGCGGACGGCGTGACGCTGGCCATCGCGTGGCGGGGCACTGCCACGCCCCGGCCCTTGACCCACGAGCTGATGTCGGACATCTTCGTCCGTTTCGGGCTCGACGTCGACGCGGTGAGGATCACCGGGCGCTCAGGCAAGAGCTACGTGGCCGAGCTGGTCCTGTCCCGAGAGGGGGTACGCCAGAACGTCTCGTGCCGGCCCACCGACGCGCTGAACCTTGCGCTCAGGCGGCTGGTGCCTGTCCCGATCATGGTGGCGGAGGAGCTCATGCAGCCCGGCTCGCCCGAGCCCGAGCCCGAGCCCGAGCCCGAGTTCGTCGAGCCCATGACCAGCGCCTGGCCGTTCGACACCCCCGAGCCCGAGGTATGGCCGCCTCTTGACTGGCCAGCCGACGGGTCCGACCTCGAGCCGGAGCCAGAGCCGCCCCCGCCCCCCGCCGCCACCGAACCGGCGCCCCCCGCCGCCACCGAACCGCCGCCCCCCGCCGCCACCGAACCGCCGCCCCCCGCAACCTCCCCCGCAACAACTGTGAAAGGTAATGTAGACACAGTCCACAATACCTTTCACAGTTCTCACGGGGCCGACTCGGAGCCCGGAGAAGGGGCCTCCGCCTCCGGATAGGGCACTACGCGTCGGCCTCCCCCTCGGTGGAGACGCTGCGGGTCAGGGCCACCAGCTGGCGCAGGCAGTGCTCCCGGAGGGGCTTGGGGAAGTCGTCGGCAAGGCGGTTGAACACGACCCGGCCCTCCTTGCGGGTCACGACCAGCCCGGCGGTGCGCAGTAGGCGCAACGCGTACCCCACCTGGTCCTCGTTGGCGGCCACAGCCAGGGCCAGGTCCCCCACGCACAGCTCCTCGGCAACGTCCAGGGCGTACAGGACCCGCAAGCGAACCGGGTCGGACAACAAGCTCAGCATCCCGGTCAGGCGGGCCACGTCGTCAGGGTTGGGCAGGCGCACCCTGGCGCGGGCGACCCGTTCGGGGTCCACCGGGTGGTCGTGGAGTAGGTCCAAGGCGCTGTTCATGTCGATGCAGTCTCCTTGCTTGTAAGGCCACGAGCCGGGCCCCGGAATCCCTGGGCGCAACGGTCGGAGCAGAAGTACCAGGTCTGTTCGCCCTGGGTCAGCCGGGCGGGCGCCGAGGCCATCTCCACCTGCATGCCACAAACTGGGTCCCTGGCGTAGCGCTGGCTCCCCCCGAACCGGCCACGGTTGCGGTAGAGCAGGTACAGCCCGGCGAAGGCGCCGAGGGCGATCAGGTCCAGGATGGTCGTGTAGTTCCAGCTCCAGGTGGTGGACACGACCAGGGTTGGGCGGGTGGCGGGCACGAGACCAGCTGCTTTGAAGATGTACTCGGTTGCCAGGCCCGACACGCTGATCACTGCCCAGAAAGCCGCGAGCAGGCGCAGGGTGATCCGGGCGCCGTAGTACCTGCGGTAGATCAGCAGCAGGGGGAGCGTGATCAGGTCGGCGAACACGAATGAGATCGTGCCGCCGAAGCTGATGCCCCCAGACCAGAGCGCGGATGCCAGGGCGACGTTGCCGACCGAGCACACGAAGCTGATCAGGGCCAGGAAAGGCCCCAGAGCCACGTTCTCCAGGCTCGACCACACGCCGTGGCCGGTCGTGAACAGTGACTGCCACACAGAGGCTGGCACCGCCACCGCAACGAACCCAGCCACCACGAAGCCCACGACAAGCTCACGGCGCAGCATGGTGAGGTCGCTCATCATGTAGCCAGCGGCGTCGGCCCATCCGCCCATGCTTCGTAGCCGCCCCCGTGTCGTCGTGCCCTCGGGCTCGTCCGCCGCCTCCTGGTGGACAGGCCGCCCCAAAGCCTCCCTGGCCAGCTCCTGGCGGGCGGGCGGCACCACCCGCGGGACGACGATGGCAAGGGCTACGACCATGATGGCGCCCCCCACGAGCTCGGCCACCGCAAACTGCCACCCGATGAGCAGCCACAGCACCAGGCCCAGCTCCACCACCAGGTTGGTAGAGGCGAACATGAAGATCATGGCAGAGGTGAAGTCGGCTCCCGCGGCGAAGAGGGACTTCGCCATGGCGCTGGCCGCGTAGGAGCATGACGAGCTGACGGCGCCCAGGAGCGAAGCTCGGGCAACCACCCTGGGCGAGTGGCCTCCCAAAGCGGCGCGCATCTGGGCCCGAGAGACGAAGGCCTGGACGGCCCCGGACAGTGCGAAGCCCAGCACCAGTGCCCACAGGGTCTCCCACAGCATGGACCCGCTCTCAGCCAGGCTGTGGGCGATGGTGTGCAGCACGCTCATCGCCGCCATTCTAACCCCGTATACCCGTACGATCGGCCGGATATTCGCAATAGGGAGTGGGCACGACGGTTTGGCGGGCGGAGGCATATTCCTTGTGAGACGATGGGGCCGTGCAAGAGATGAACCTGTCGGCTGAGCAGCGAAGCTTCCAGCAGGTGCTGAGACGTTTCTGTGAGGACAAGCTGGCGCCCCGGGCGGCCGAGGTGGACCGGAGGGGGGAGTTCCCCTGGGACAGCTTCGCCGACTGCGTGGGCATGGAGCTGCCTGCCATGGCGGTGCCCGCCGACCAAGGGGGGGCTGGGGCGGACCACGTGACCCAGGCGATAGTGGTCGAGGAGCTGGCCCGGGTGTGCGCCTCCACCAGCCTGACCATCCTCATCTCCGCGCTGGGGATGACTCCGGTCATCGTGTGGGGGACAGAGGCGCTCAAGTCGGAGTACCTACCTCGCATCGCCAGTGGCGCGAGCCAGGCCAGCTACTGCCTGTCCGAGCCCGACGCGGGGTCCGACGTTGCAGCCATGCGGACGGTCGCGGTGCGCGACGGGGAGGACTATGTGCTGAGCGGCACCAAGTGCTGGGTCACGAATGCCGGGGTGTCGGACCTGTACACGGTGTTCGCCAAGACCGACCCCGCCGCTGGCCACCGGGGGATCAGCGCGTTCGTGGTCGAATCTGGATGGGGGGTGCAGGTGACCAAGCTCGAGGACAAGCTCGGCGTGCGGGGGAGCCCTACTGGCCAGCTGCTCCTGGACGGGGTCCGGGTGCCCGCTGCCAACCGGATCGGCCAGGAGGGCCAGGGCTTCTACATAGCGATGGGGACCTTGGACCGGAGCCGGCCCACCATTGGCGCCCAGGCCGTGGGGATCGCCCAGGGCGCGGTCGACTTCGCCAGCTCCTACATGCGCCAGCGCCGCCAGTTCGGGCGCCCGATCGCCGAGCTGCAGGGTTTGCAGTTCATGTTGGCGGACATGGCGATGCGCACCGAGGCTGCCAGAGGCTTGGTTTACCGGGCGTGCGCCATGATCGACGAGGCGGGCCCCAGCGCCGGCCCGACCCCCGGGCTCGGGGTCACCGGCGCCATGGCCAAGTGCTTCGCGTCCGACACCGCGATGAGCGTGACCACCGACGCCGTCCAGCTGCTGGGCGGTTACGGCTACACCAAGGACTTCCCGGTCGAACGGATGATGCGCGACGCAAAGATCACCCAGATCTACGAGGGAACCAACCAGATCCAGCGGGTGGTGATCGCCAGGCGACTGCTCGACGGCGCCTGACCACGGGCGGGGCGGCGAAGCCGAAAGTCTGGCATCCACCCAGTTCAGAGCCTCCTTCGGCTGCAGACTTGTCGCAAAAGACGGTCCTCTCCACTTGACATGGGTAACATGTACCTTGCTGGCAGACACCGTCCGTCCGGGCGGTCGCCAGGGATTGCTCTGAGGTCCAGCGGACCGACGAGAGGAGAGTTCAAATGGCAAAGAGCAATGGACTGGGATGGCTGAACGTCGCCCGAAGCATGGAGAAGGTGCTCGGCCCAGTGGGGGCGGTGGTGTTGATCGCCCCGGTGTTCGTCTGGGCTGGGGTCAAGACGCTCTTCTCGGGTCGTGACGGATTCCGCTACTTCAAGATCAAGAGGATGTGAGGTCCGGGGCTTGGCGGATGCCGAAGACGTCAGAGAGGGCATGCAGCGCGGCCAGCTCCCCACAACGGCCGTGGACGCCGGGCCCCGGGGGAGTCGAGGCCGAGCAGAGGTACAGGCCCGGAATGGGGGTCCTGTAGGGATTCCAGCTGAGGGCGGGCCCGACCAAGGCCCTGCGAAGGCCCTGAGACCCCCCGCCGATGTCGCCGCCGACGTAGTTAGGGTTATGGGCTTCTAACTGGCTGGCGGTGCGGGTTACCTTGGCCACCACCACGTCACCAAAGCCGGGGGCGAAACGTTCGAGCTGGGCGGCAATGGCCCCGCTCATGTCGCGCTCAGAGCCCGAGGGCACGTGACAGTAGCTCCAAAGGGCCTGCAGGCCACCCAGTCGTCCGCCGGGCCCGGCCGCTGCCCCTCCCGGCGCTGCCCGGGTGAACCGGGTGGCGTCGACCACGCCGGGCTGCACCACGAGCACGTACGGCGCGCTGGGGTGGCGCCCTGCGGCCACGTCGGCCTCTGACCTGGCGACCTCCTCGAAGCTGCCGCCGAGATGGACTGTCCCCGCGCTCCGGCAAGCTGGCGCCGCCCACGGCACAGGCTCAGAGAGCGCCCAGTCCACCTTGCACACACCAGGCCCGTAGCGGAACCTGCGCATGACCCGGGCATAGCCGTCAGGGAGTTGCCCACCAGCCAGGTCGAGCAAGCCCCTCGGGCTGAGGTCGGCCAGGATGGCCCTGGCGGGCGCCAGCTCTTCGAGCGACCTCACCCGGTGCCCAGTC
Organism: Acidimicrobiales bacterium; assembly: GCA_050744085.1. GTDB lineage: Bacteria > Actinomycetota > Acidimicrobiia > Acidimicrobiales > JAJPHD01 > JAVKSL01. The sequence goes on along the minus strand of JBOGGU010000058.1, from coordinate 18,905 downwards.
ACGACCTCGCCGCCCCCCGCCTCGATCGCCGCCACCATTGCGTCCACGATGCCGGCGCTGCCCCCCTGCACTACGGGCCAGCCCACCAGGTGGGCGAGGGCGCCGAGCAAGAGCCCGACCCCTGCCGTCATCGGCGAGCCAAGCGGGAGGACTGCGTGGGCGGCAACCCCGGCGAACAGGGCGCGGGCCTCGTCGGTCCGGAGCTGGTGCGCCACCGCCTGAGCCGAGCGCATCGCTTGGAGGCCGAAGGAAGCGAGCGCAAGGGGGCGCTGTCCCGGTCCACGCACGGGCGACAGTATCTCGTCCACGAGGTCGAGCCCCCCTCTTGCCAACGCCCCGAACATGGCCGTGTACGCCGCGCCGTCCCTGCCCAGAGCCGCCGCCGTGTCGGCAACGGTCCCCCACACGGCGCCGGCCCGGCCGCCGTCGAGGGGATGGGCGAAGGCGACCGGGGGGCTTAGCAGGGTCACCCCGCGCCGGGCGAGCCCGAAGCGCCGGAAGAACGGCGAGGCTGCTGCCAGCGGGTGCACGGCCGAGCAGACATCGTGGCGCAAGCCGGGCGTGAGCTCCTCGGTGCGACACCCCCCTCCTGGAGTTGCCGCCCCCTCGTACACCCGCACCCGCAGCCCGGCTGCCACGAGCACCACAGCCGCAGCGAGGCCGTTTGGCCCGGAGCCGACTACAGCTGCATCGATGTCGGCCATTTGGAGGAATATGGCGCCGTTCGCCGCGCCGCCGCGCCCACTCTCGAAGCCCTACCTGGGTTGGGTGCTGCGACGCCGGCCGTTGGTGACCAGGTAGACGACCAGGACTGTGAATCCGAGGGCAAGGAGGAACGAGTAGCGGTAGCGCCAGCCAAATATGAGCCGGCCGACCAGGCCGCCCAGGAATGACCCGGCCCAGCCGCAGGCCATGGTGGCGAAGATGCCCATCGGGTTTGGCCCCGGGATGATCAGGCGCCCGAGCGCTCCGAGGACGAGGCCACCTATCAGGAGTGCGAAGATGAAGAGGATCACGCCCCTCAGTCTGGCGCATCCCTGAGGCTGGCGCACGGCGGCCGGCGTACACGGCGGGGCTGGCGCACGGCGGCGGGCGTACACGGCGGGGCTGGCGCACGGCGGGCCGCGCGCACGGCGGGCCGCGCGCACGGCGGCCGGCACCCGGGGCCCCTATCCCGACTCGATCCGGATCTCCGCCTCCTCGATCACCGGGTTTGCCAGCAGGCGGCGGCACAGCTGCTCCACCTGCAGGCGGGCGCTCGCCTCGTCGGTAGCGTCCACCTCCATCCTGACGGCTTTGCCCATCCTGACATCGCGGATGCCCTCGAATCCGAGCGCCGGCAGGGCAGCCTCCACGGTCGCCCCCGCCGGGTCGGCGATGCCCGGGCGAAGCCGAACCTCCACCAGAGCGCTGAAGATCACGCTGGCTCGGCGCTCATCCAGGTCCGTCGTCCGTTCCATTCCGCCAGCGGGAGGCCGGTGATCAGCTCGAAAGCCCTTGCGTAGCGTTCGGCGGTGGCCGTCACCACCTCGTCTGGCAGGTGGGGGGGCGGCGGGGACTTGTCCCAGCTGCTCACTTCCAACCAGTCCCTGACGGGTTGCTTGTCGAAGGACGGGGGCGTGGACCCGGGTTCCCAGCTGTCCGCTTCCCAGAACCTGGACGAGTCCGGGGTTAGCACCTCGTCGCAGAACGCCAGCTCGCCGTCGATGAAGCCGAGCTCGAACTTGGTGTCCGCGATGATGATCCCGCACTTGGAGGCCAACGCAGCACCGATCTCGTACGCTGCGAGTGAGAGCTCCTCGGCCTTCCTGGCAACGTCCGACCCGACCAGGTCGGCAGCCTGTTCCCGGCTGATGTTCACGTCGTGGCCGGAGGTGGCCTTGGTCGAGGGAGTGAAGCGCGCTTGGTCCAGGCGCGCCGACTCGGGGAGGCCGGGCGGGAGGGGGGATCCGTGCACAGTCTGGGTGGCGCAGTACTCCTTCCAGGCAGAGCCAGAGAGGTATCCCCTCACGATGCACTCGATGGGCAGCATCTCCGCCCGGCGCACGAGCGTGGCCCGCCCGGCGATGTCGGCAAGTTCGCGCGCGGGCTCGGGAAAGTACCTCGGATGGGTGGTGAGGAGGTGGCTCGGGGCGAGCCCGGAGAGCTCGTCCATCCAGAAAGCGCTGATCCCGGTCAGCACCCGGCCCTTTCCGGGGATCGTCTCTGGCAGGACCACGTCAAAGGCTGAGATCCGGTCAGAGGCGATCATGAGCAGCCGGTCGTGGCCAGCGTCGTAGACGTCTCTGACCTTGCCGGTATAGACCAAGGTCAACTCGGGTTCGGGGTCCGGGCCCTGGATCCCCCAGGATTTGGCGTGCGGTCGGCTCATGATCCTCCTTTGGGGACTGGGGCTTTGGGGACTGGGGCTTTGGGGACTGGGGCTCCCTCGATGCCTTCGAGGGCATCGATTGTCAGGTGGGCATGGCGCAGGGCCCGCTCCAGGCTGAACGCGTCGTCCAGCTCGGCGTCGGACAGGGCGACCTCGGGGTCGGCCTCCAGCACCGAGCGCAGCGGCTTGCGTGTTTCCCAGGCGGCCCGGGCGTCGCGCTGGACCAACCTGTACGCAGCATCTCGGCTGAGCCCCCTGGCGACCAGCGCCAGCAGCACTGGCTGGGAGAAAACCACCCCGTGGGACGACTCCAGGTTCTCTAGCATCCGGGGGGCGTTGACCACCATGTGCTCCACGATCCCGGTGACCCGTCGCAAGAGGTAGTAGGCGAGAAGGGAGGCATCGGGGAGCACCACCCGCTCTACGGAGGAGTGCGAGATGTCGCGTTCGTGCCACAGCGCCACATCCTCCAGGCCCGGTACCACGTAGCTGCGCAGCAGCCTCGCAAGGCCGCAGAGCTGCTCCGAGCGCCACGGGTTGCGCTTGTGGGGCATGGCCGACGATCCCTTCTGGCCTTCGGCGAACGGCTCTGAGACCTCGGCCACCTCGGTTCGCTGGAGGTGGCGGAGCTCGGTTGCGATCATCTCGACGGTGGCGCCCACACAGGCACAAGCCCACAGGTACTCGGCGTGGCGGTCCCTTGCCACCACTTGGGTTGCGGGAACGGGGGCCAGGCCCAGGGCGGCGCACACGTGAGCTTCCACCGCCGGATCGACCGTGGCGTACGTGCCCACCGCCCCGGACAGCTTGCCCACGGCTACCCCCCTTCGAGCGCCGCGGAGGCGGTGCCGGTCCCTGTCCACCTGGGCGCACCACAGTGCCAGCTTGGCGCCGAAAGAGACCGGCTCGGCGTGGATCCCGTGTGTGCGGCCCGCCATCGCGACGCCTGCGAGGTCTTGCGCCCGCCGCCCGAGCACTGCTATCAGGTCACCCGCGGCGACGATGAGCAGGTCCGACGCCGCCACCAAAGTAGCGCTGAGCGCAGTGTCGACCACGTCGGACGACGTGAGCCCGTAGTGCAGCCAAGCCCCCGCCGGGGGGCCAACCGCCTCTTGCACCACGTCGACGAAAGCCGCCACGTCGTGGTCGGTCACCGCCTCTCTCCGGGCCACCGCCTCCGCAAAGCCGTCGTCCACCACCGGTGCGCGCTCCCGTAGGGCCGCGGCATCCGCGGCTGGCACCACCCCCAGCTCGGCCCACGCTTCGACTGCGAGCACCTCGACCTCCAGCCACCGGGACAGGCGTGCCTCGTCAGACCACAGAGCCGCCATCTCAGGGGTCGAGTACCGCCCGATCACCGGGCCCCCCCGGTCCTGAACTCTGCGAGCTGGGCAGCCAGGGCCTCGTCTCCAATGGACAGTATCTCGACAGCCAGGACTGCAGCGTTCGCAGCGCCATCCACCGCGACCGTGGCGACGGGGATCCCCCGCGGCATCTGCACGGTCGCGTACAGGGCGTCCACCCCGCCGAGCGCGCTTCCGGACAGCGGTACCCCGATCACCGGCAGCGTGGTGTGCGCTGCCACCGCGCCCGCCAGGTGGGCAGCCATCCCGGCTCCGCAGATCACGACACCGAAGCCGGCATCTCTGGCTCCTGTTGCGAAGTCGGCGACCGCTCGAGGTGTGCGGTGGGCCGAGAGGACCATCTCTGACGCCTCGACGCCGAAGCGGGCCAGCCACTCGAGCGCCGGAGCCATCCGCTCGGCGTCGCTGGGTGATCCCATCACCACGGCCACTCTCATCAGGCACCGCCCTCCTGGGCCGCCTGCCCACGGCTGGCCCTCATTCGACGAACCTCACGAACTGGTCCCGTCCTGGGCCGACACCGACCAGCGACACGGGCACCCCCGCCAGCTCGGAGAGCCGGCTCACATAGCACCGAGCCCTCTCGGGCAGATCCGCCAGGGCTGTGGCCCCCGTGAGGTCCGTCTTCCAGCCGGGGAACTCCTCGTAAACCGGGACCACTCGGTGCAGGACTGACTGGTGGTAGGGCACGAAGTCGTAGCATCGCCCATCCTTCGGGTCCTTGTAGCCCACACAGACCCGCACGGTATCGAAGCCGTCGAGGACGTCCAGCTTGGTGAGCCCTATCTCCGACAGCGAGTTGAGGCGCACCGCCTGGCGGAGCATCACTGCGTCGAACCAACCCGGCCGGCGTTGCCGGCCGGTGTTGGTGCCGAACTCGTGGCCCCGCTCCACCAACGTATCGGCCTGAGCGCCGTCGAGCTCCGTGGGGAACGGCCCCGAGCCCACCCTGGTCACGTACGCCTTGGCGATGCCGATTACCCGACTGATGTCCCGTGGGCCGATCCCTGCGCCCGTGCAGGCCCCGCCGGCAACCGGGTTGGAGGAGGTGACGAAAGGGTAGGTGCCGTGGTCCAGGTCCAAGAATGTGGCCTGAGCCCCCTCCAGCAGGACGTTCTCGCCCCGGTCAAGTGCGTCGTGGACCAAGGCGACGGTGTCGGCGATCAACGGCTCGACGCGCGGCGCGTACTCGCCCAGGTAGCGCTCGGAGATCTCGTCGGCCGACAACGGGAGCTGGTTGTAGACCTTGGCCAGGATGGCATTCTTCTCCTTGAGGACCACCTCCAGCTTCTGGCGGAAGATCTTGGCATCGAGCAGGTCCTGGACTCGAAGGCCGACGCGGGCGGCCTTGTCAGCATAGGCGGGGCCGATGCCCCGGCGAGTGGTGCCGAGTTTGTGCTTTCCCAGGTAGCGCTCGGTCATGCGGTCCAGCTCGGTGTGCCAGGGCATGACCAGGTGAGCGTTGCCGCTCACGCAGCACCGCGAGCAGTCCACGCCCTTGGACTCGAGGATGTCGAGCTCTTCCAGCAGCACTCCGGGCTCGACCACCACGCCGTTGCCGATGACCGCGGCAATGTGAGGGTAAAGGATCCCGCTAGGCACCAGCTGCAGGGCGAAGGTGTCCTCTCCCACGACGATCGTGTGCCCGGCATTGTGCCCGCCCTGGTAGCGCACGACCATCTGCATCTCTGCAGCCAGCAGGTCGGTCAGCTTCCCTTTGCCCTCGTCCCCCCACTGGGTGCCGACGACTACGGTGGCGGGCACGGCACGAGTGTACTCATCGGGCCTCAGCGGTCATCGGGCCTCAGCGGACAGAGCCGAGCAGCCGGGATCGCTCGCCCTGGTCGGTCGCCAGGTCCACGGCGGTCCAGGCCATACCCATTGCACCGTCTCGCAGCGCGCGGTCTGCGGTCTCGGTGATGCACGCCGCGGCGAACTCCGGCTGGTGGTTGACGGCCGGCAGCGAGTCGATGCCGAGCATTGGGTGAATGGAGGGGATCGCCAGCGACACGTTGCCCATGTCTGTGGAGCCCCCCTTCATCTGCTCAGCTGGTGGCGGGAACGACCTGCCCAGTTCGGCCGCATTGCGTCGCCACGCATCGGCCATCGCCTCGTCGGTGCGCAGCTCGGAGTAGGCAGGCGAGAGGGGCACGACCTCCAGCTCGGCGCCTGTTGCCAGCGCCCCCGCCTCGAAGCAGCGCCGCACACGGGCCTCTGCTTCCACGAGGGAGTCGAGGGTGGCGCTCCGGACCAGGTAGTGGGCCGACGCGTGGGCAGGGACCACGTTCGGCGCGTCCCCGCCATGGGTCACGATCCCATGCACCTGATCGCCCGCGTTGAGGTGCTGGCGCAGCAGGCCTATGCCAACCTGGGCAACGGTGAGTGCGTCAGCTGCGTTGATCCCCTGCTCGGGGTAGCCCGAGGCGTGAGCCGCCCTGCCTGTGTAGTTGATCCCCAGGTGGGCCACGGCGAGGCAGTGCATCCGGTCGGCTTCGACCGGCGCTGGGTGAACCATCATCGCCGCGTGGGCTCCTGTGAAGGCGCCGCGCTCCAGCATCAGGATCTTGCCCCCGCCACCCTCCTCGGCGGGGGTGCCCACGACCTTCACGGTGATGCCCAGCTCGTCGGCCACGGCGGCAAGCGCCAACCCGGCCCCGACCGCGGCGGCGGCGATGACGTTGTGCCCGCATGCGTGACCGATGCCTGGAAGGGCGTCGTACTCCGCGCAGATCGCCACCACAAGCGGGCCGCTGCCAGCCGTCGCCACGAACGCGGTGGGCATGTCGCAGGCGCCCGCCTCTACGTCGAAGTCCCCGTCGGCCAGGGCCTCGGCCACCCACTCGGCTGCGCGCTCTTCCTCGAAGGCCAGCTCGGGGTGGGCGTGGATGGTGTGGCTCAAGGCCCGCAGGGCCTCGAATCGGCCGTCCACCACCCTCGCTACTGCGGACTTGGCCGGTGCGGTGTGTCGGGTCGCGGGCACGATCCCCGTTCTAGCGCAGCGCCAGCCAGGGCGCGGCAACGATCGCTAGCCGATCACTGCGACCACGTCGCCAGCTCCCACAGTCACGCCGGGCGCCACCATGACCTGCGTCACCGTGCCCGCCTGCGGCGCGGTTATGGCATTCTCCATCTTCATGGCTTCGAGCACGCAAATGGTCTGGCCGACCTCGACGGTGTCGCCTGGGCTGACCGCCACCGTGACGATCGTGCCCTGCATCGGGACGGTCACCGCGGTCCCGGCGCTGGGGCCCGGCGCCTGGCCCCCAGTGGAGCCTGGGCGAGGGGGCGCCGTTGGTGCCCTGCGACTCGCCCGCCGGGAGGAGGGGAGCTGCGAAGCCCCGACCCCGCCCGCCCCGACCCCGCCAGCCCCGACCCCGCCCGCCCCGACCCCGCCCGCCCCGACCCCGCCTCCGACAGCCGGCGCTCCCGGTTCGCCCGGGACCTCCGGCACCCAGAGCTTGACCCGGTAGAGGCGGCCGTCCACCTCCGCTTCCACCTCTCGCGTGGCCCAGCCCTCCCGCCCCTCGGCTCGCTCGGACGAAGCCGCCTCGGGCGTCCCCGGCGCGCCGGGCGAGCTGATCCCGCTCAGGTCCAGGGACTGCTCGACCCACCTGGTCGAATGCCTCGTCTGGGCAAAGTCAGGGTGGCCCAGGATCGCCAGGTGAGCGGGGATTGTGGTGGCAACGCCGACGACATCGGTCTCGCCGAGCGCCCGGACCATGCGCCGCCGGGCTGCCTCCCGGTCGGGCGCCCACACGATCAGCTTGGCGATCAGGTTGTCGTAGTGCTGGCTCACTGTGTCTCCGGCCTCGTAGCCGCTATCGGTCCGCACTCCGGGCCCGTCGGCGAGGCGGAACCGGCTGATCGTGCCCGGAGACGGCAGGAACCTCCCCCCGGCGGGGTCCTCGGCGTTGATCCTGCACTCGATGGCGTGCCCCCTGCTCACCACGTCGCCCTGGCCGAACCCGAGCGGCCCCCCGTCAGCCACCCGGAACTGCAGCGCCACCAGGTCCAGGCCAGTGACCATCTCTGTGACCGGGTGCTCCACCTGCAGCCGGGTGTTCATCTCCAAGAAGAACAGCTCGCCTTTCTGGTACAAGAACTCCACCGTCCCGGCTCCTACGTAACCGCAGGCCCTCGCCACCCTCACCGCCGCCTCGCCCATCGTGCGACGGGCGGATTCGGGGAACTCGGCGGCCGGGCTCTCCTCGATCAGCTTCTGGTGGCGGCGCTGGCAGGAGCAGTCCCGCTCACCAAGCCAGACGACGTTGCCGTGGGTGTCGGCGAAGACCTGCATCTCGATGTGCCGTGGCCAGGTCAGGTACCGCTCCAGGTAGCACTCGCCCCTGCCGAAGGACTTGATCGCCTCCCGCTGGGCGGACTCGAGGGCCTCGGCTGCAGTGACAGCGTCGGCCACCACCCTCATCCCCCGGCCCCCACCCCCAAAAGCGGCCTTGATCGCCACCGGCCAGCCCACCTCCTCCCCGAAGGCGACCACTTGCGCAGCGGACATGACCACCTCGCTCAAGCCCGGCACCCCGGCCACCCCGGCGCGCTCCGCGGCCAGCCGGCTGCTGATCTTGTCGCCCATCACCTCGATTGCCTCAGGCGGCGGCCCTACGAACGCGGCCCCGGCCAAGCCGACCGCGCGCCCGAAATCAGCGTTCTCGGAGAGGAACCCGTAGCCAGGGTGGACCGCGTCGGCGCCGCTGGCCGCCAGGACGCCGAGCACGGCCTCGGTGTCGAGGTAGCTCTCAGCTGCGGTGACCCCCCCCAGCGCCCAGGCCTCGTCGGCCAGGCGGACGTGAAGGGCCCCCCGGTCCAGCTCGGAGTACACCGCCACCGTGGCTAGGCCCAGCTCGCGCGCGGTGCGGATCACCCGCACGGCTATCTCGCCGCGGTTGGCGATCAGTACCTTGGAGATCACGTGCCCGCTGGCCTCATGGCCATATCCTTAGCCCGATGCTCGACGCCAGCGCCAGATCCCGCCTCGCCGCCACCCGTTTCAGCGACGTGCGCTGGCTGGAATCGGTCGGCTCCACGAACGCCGAGGCGATGGCCCTCGCGGACCAGGGAGCCACGGAGGGCCTGGTGGTGGTGGCTGATCACCAGGTGGCAGGCCGGGGGAGGCTGGGGCGAAGCTGGGTGGATCCCCCGGGCGCGGGCCTCTTGGTGTCGGTGCTGCTGCGTCCGAGCCTCGGCCCCGAGGACCTTCACCTGGCCACCGCGGTCCTGGCCCTGGCGGCTGCCGACGCCTGCCGAGCGACCGCGGGGGTCGAGCCGGGCCTCAAGTGGCCCAACGACCTCCTTCTGGGCGGCAAGAAGCTCGCAGGGATCCTGGCCGAGGCGAACGCCGGGGCGGTGGTGGTGGGCACCGGGATCAACGTCAACTGGCCCCCCGGATCGGGCCTGCCTCCAGGGGCCACCTCGCTCAACCGCCACGCTGGGGCGGACGTGGACCGGGCCCGGCTGCTGGTGGCGATGCTCGAGTCCCTGGAGGCCCGGCGAGGCGCCCTCGACGAGCCAGCAGGCCGTGCTGCACAGGGCGCAGAGTACCGCAGGCGCTGCGTCACCCTGGGCCAGAGGGTGCGGGTCGAGCAGGCCGACGAGGCCTTCGCCGGCGTCGCTGCCGACATCACCCCGGAGGGCCACCTGCTGGTCGACGTGGGGACCTGCCTACGACGGGTCAGCGCCGCAGACGTGGTTCACCTGCGCCCGACCTGAGACGAGGAAAAATAGAGCCCCTTTCGCCACCCCGCCGCGCCCACTTACGCCCCCCTAGCCCAAACCGTGTCAAGTTTGTATGCTATAGGCATACAAACTTGACACAGTTTGGCGTTCCGCCCCTACGGGTCCCCTCCCGCTTCCAGGATCGCCGAGTAGGCCGTGCCGGCTGCGACCGTGAGGGGTCCTGGGCAGTGGGCCAACCCCCGGCCGTCCACCGTGGAGATCGGTTGGACCCCGCGGGTCGTGGACGCAAGGAAGGCCTCCTCCGCGTCCTCCAGCCTGCCCACCGGTAGGTCCTCCTCCGCCACCTCGACTATCCCCGCGGCCAACAGACCCTCGATCACCAGGGCGCGGGTCACCCCGGCCAGGCAGCCCGACGCCAGTGGGGGAGTCACCAGCCGTCCGGCCGCCCCCAAGAACACGTTCGACCCAGTCCCCTCGCAAAGTTGCCCGGCCAGGTTCGCGAAGATCGCCTCGCTGGCCGCCACCGAGCGGGCGTGGGCCAGCGCCACGACGTTCTCGGCGTAGGAGGTCGTCTTCAGCCCTGCCAGGGCCCCCCGCTCGTTGCGGGGCCAGGGGACCGTTGCCACTGCTGCCGGGGCAGGCGACAGCTCGAGCGCGGAGGCCGCAACCACGACGGTTGTGGCACTTTCCCAGCGGTCGGAGCCGAGCGGGCCGGTCCCGCCGGTGACCGTGGCCCTGAGCCGGCCGTCGGTAAGGCCGCTGGCGGTGGTCACCGCCTCGCACGCAGCTCGCAGCTCTGCCTCGGACGGAGCGACCAGGCCCAGCCCGGCGGCCGAGTGGGCCAGGCGGGCAAGGTGGCGGGCCAGGGCGAAAGGGCTGCCTCGGTGGATCAGGACCACCTCGAACACGCCGTCCCCTGTGGTGAGGCCGTGGTCGAACACTGAGACCTGGGCCTCGGCGGGCGCCAGCAGCTCGCCGTTCAGCCAGACCGGGAATGGGGCGATGGGCATGCAAGGGAGCCTATGACCACGCGGCCGGGACAGGGCCGGGTATCCTGGCACCCTTGTGGTGAGCGAGAACGAAGGCCCCCGCGTCAGGCTCAACCCCGGGGCGGCGCACGACCGGCCAGCCGGCGATGGCCCCGCTGGCCCAGCGGGCCGCGCTGACCCGGCTGGGCCCGCTGACCCGGCTGGGCCCGCTGACCCGGCTGGGCCAGCTGACCCGGCTGGGCCCGCTGGTCCCAGCGCGCCCCGGCCGCCCGGACATCGCCGCACCGGCCGGCGGTGGCCGAAGCGCGTGCTCATCGGGGCCAACGTCGTGGCCCTGGTCGCCCTGGTGGCCGCTGCCGGAGGGTACGGCTACATCCGCTTCAAGCTGGGCCAGATCAAGCACGTGAACGTGAGCAACTTGGCCCCCGCCAACGTGTCCAGCTCGCCGGAGAACATCTTGCTGATCGGCTCCGACACCCGGGCCGGTGCCGGGGGTCAGTTCGGCGGCACCGCCTTGGCGCCCGGCCAACGCAGCGACGTGATCATCTTGGTGCACCTGGACCCCGGGACCGCCAAGGCGGCGATGCTGTCGATCCCCCGGGACACGTTGGTGAACGTCGTGAGCTCGGCACCCTACAACGGCCCCAACAAGATCAACGCGGCCTACAACAAGGGTGCCGGCGGCCTGGTGGCCACGATCACGGCCAACTTCGGCATCTCGGTCAACCACGTGGTCCAGGTGAACTTTGGGGGCCTGTCAGGCCTGGTGAATGCTGTCGGCGGGGTGTGCATGCACTTCCCCGTGGCAGTCCGGGACGGCTCGCCCACCGGCAACGGCAACGAGTCCGGCCTGGTCGAGCCGGCGGGCAACGACACCCTCAACGGCACCCAGGCGCTGGCGCTGGTGCGGAGCCGCTACTACCAGTACCAGCAGAACGGCTCCTACGTTCCAGAGGGCACCGGCGACATCGGTAGGATCACGCGCCAGCACGAGTTCCTCCAGGTCCTGGCTTCCAAGGCCATCCACAAAGGGATCCGCAACCCGATAACCGCCAACTCGCTGATCTCCCAGATGGTCAAAGACGTGACGGTGGACCAGAGCCTGACGCCCTCGGACATCCTGAGCCTGATCGGTCAGTTCCACTCCCTGCGGCCAGCCACCGTGCCCAGCTTCACCCTCCCCACCAACTCTGTGCTCAACTACAAGAGCTTCGGCGACGTGCTGATGCCCGAGAAGGCGCCGGACGCGCAGATCATCTCCGACTGGGAGAACGGCGGCGTGCCGGCCGCCGCGACAGCCCCCAAGCGCACCTCGACGACCGCAGCGGCTCCGACGACGACCACCACCTTGGTCCCCTCCGAGATCAGCGTCTCGGTGCTCAACGGGTCGGGCGCGCCAGGCCAGGCTTCCCAGGCGGTGAGCGGCCTCTCCTCCGCCCGGTTCACCGCCACCGACGGCGGCAACGCTGCATCGTTCACCAACACCGCCTCGACGGTGACCTACGGGCCGGGCATGCAGGCCGCGGCCCAGGTGGTCGCGGAGCACGTGCAGGGGGGGGCGAGCATCGCCGAGGACCCCTCGATGACCGGCTCGACGGTGTCGCTCACCACGGGCTCCTCGTTCCGGGGGATCAGCCCGACGGCCCTGCCCGGCTCGGTCCCCACGACGCCCGCCCCGGCTCCCACCACGACCACGACGATCCCACCGACAGTCCAGGCCGCGGCCAACGCCCCCGGCCAGAGCTCCTACCCCTCGTACGACCCCACCCCCTGCACCGGCTAGGGCTAGGGACTCCGCCTTGAAGGGCTTGATCCTGGCCGGCGGGGCGGGTACCCGCCTGCGCCCGATCACCCACACCAGCGCCAAGCAGCTGGTGCCGGTCGCCAACAAGCCGATCCTCTTCTACGGCCTCGAGGCGATGGCCGACGCGGGCATCACTCAAGTGGGCATGATCGTGGGGGACACCCGAGCCGAGATCCAGGCCGCGGTCGGCGACGGCTCGGCCTGGGGCCTTTCGGTCACCTACCTTCTCCAGGAGCAACCGTTGGGCCTGGCCCACTGTGTGATCGTGGCGCGGACCTTCCTCGGCGACGACGACTTCCTCATGTACCTGGGAGACAACCTGTTGCGCCAGGGGGTGGCGGGCTTCGTGGAGGCCTTCGAGGCGGAGAGGGAGCGCCTCGCGGGCTCACTTTTCGAGAGTGGGCACGGGTTGGAGGGCGGAGGGGGCGATATTTCGGAAAAGGTGCCCGCTGCGCAGATCCTGCTGGCCCGGGTGGCCGACCCGCAGCGCTTCGGGGTGGCCGCCCTGGACGGCAACGGGCAGGTGGTGCGGCTGGTCGAGAAGCCCGAGGTGCCGCCGTCGGATCTGGCGCTGGTGGGGGTGTACCTGTTCGACCGCCGCATACACGAGGCGGTGGCCGCCATCTCGCCGTCCGCGCGGGGCGAGCTGGAGATCACCGACGCCATCAGCTGGCTGCTGGAGCACGGGCACCGGGTGTGCCACCAGGTTGTCGAGGGCTACTGGAAGGACCTTGGAGAGCTGGAGGCCCTGTTGGAGGGCAACCGGCTGGTCCTGGAGAGCATGGCGCCGGCAATCCTCGGGTCGGTGGACGCCGAGTCGCGCGTCGAGGGCCGGGTGGTGGTCCAGGCCGGGGCGCGGGTGGTGCGCTCCACGATCCGGGGGCCGGCTATCATCGGGGAGGACACGCTGGTCGCCGACTCCTACATTGGCCCTTTCACCTCGGTGTACTACGGCTGCGAGGTGATCGCCTCGGAGGTGGAGCACTCGGTGGTGCTGGAGCAGAGCCGCCTGGTGGGAGCGGGGCGCATCGAGGACTCCCTGATCGGCAAGGCTGTGGAGGTCACCCGCACCGCCCGGCGGCCCTGTGCCACCCGCCTCATGCTGGGCGACCACTCGAGGGTGGACCTCGGGTGAGCGCTTCGGCGTAGCCTTGCCCTGTGACCCTACTGGTAACCGGCGGCGCCGGGTTCATCGGATCGAACTTCGTGCGGCACTGGCTGGCCGGGCACCCCGGCGAGGTGGTCGTCGTCTACGACGCCCTCACCTATGCCGGCAACCGGGCTTCGCTGGCTGACGTGGAGGGCCAGATCGTGTTCGTGCGAGGCGACGTTTGCGACCTGGGCGCCGCGCGCTCTGCTATCGCCGCCAATGGCGTGGACGTGGTGGTGCATTTCGCCGCCGAGTCGCACAACAGCCTGGCCGTTCTGGATCCCGGGCGATTCTTTCGCACCAACGTGATCGGGACCCAGACGATGTGCGAGGCGGCCCGGTGCGAGGGGGTGCGCCGCTTCCACCACATCTCGACGTGCGAGGTGTACGGGGACCTGGCCCTCGACAGTCCCGAGCGCTTCACCGAGTCCTCGCCGTACCGGCCTCGGACCCCGTACAACGCCAGCAAGGCGGGGGCCGATCACGCGGTGCGGGCTTATGGCGAGACTTACGGGTTGGCGATCACGATCACCAACTGCTGCAACAACTACGGCCCCTTCCAGTTCCCCGAAAAGGTGGTGCCTCTCTTCGCCGCCCTGGCGCTGGACGACCAGCCGCTGCCGATGTACGCGTCGACCGAGAACCGCAGGGAGTGGCTGCATGTGGCTGACCACTGCCGGGCGGTTGAGCTGGTGATCGAGTCCGGCCGGGTGGGGGAGACCTACCACGTGGGCAGCGGGGTGGAGGCGAGCATCACCGAGATCGCGGATGGGGTGCTGGCGGCCACGGGGCGGCCGCCGTCGCTCAAGACGGTGGTGCCAGACCGGCCGGGCCACGACCGGCGCTACCTGCTGGACTCGACCAAGCTGCGCACCGAGCTGGGCTGGGAGCCGCTGGTCAGCTTCGCCGACGGTTTGGCGGACACCGTGGCCTGGTACGGCGCAAACCGGCAGTGGTGGGAGCCGCTGATGGGCCGTTCGCCAGTGAGCGAGGGATCGTGGGGGAGCGCGGCTGGGCCGGCTGGGGTCGGGGCGGCGGCTGGGCCGGCTGGGGTCGGGGCGGCGGCTGGGGCCGCTTCGGACGGCACCGGCCCGGTGGTGGCCGCTGGGCCGGGGGACGGTCCGACCGGGGGCACGAGCTCATGAGGGTGATGATCACCGGGGCGGGCGGCCAGCTCGGCAGGGAGCTGGAGACCGCCCTGGCAGGGACCTGGGAGGTGACCGGGCTGGACCGCGCCCGCCTCGACGTGGGTGATCGCGACGCGGTGCTCCAGGCTCTGGGTGCTGTCCAGCCGGACGCGGTGATCCACACGGCTGCGTGGACCGCGGTCGATGCCTGCGAGGGCGACCCGCGCCGGGCGTGGCGCACCAACTGCCTCGGGACCCGCCACGTGGCCGAAGGGGCCGCGATGGTAGGCGCGCACCTCTGCTATTTGTCCAGCGACTACGTGTTCGACGGGACCGCCGATCGGCCCTACACCGAGTGGGACCAGGTCAACCCGCTTTCGGTGTACGGGCGCTCCAAGCTGGGCGGGGAGAGCGAGTGCCGGGAGGGCTCCACGATTGTGAGGACCTCCTGGCTGTGCGGCGCCCACGGGCCGAACATCGTGGCGAGCGTGCTGCGCATGGCCCGTGAGCACGCACCGTTGCGATTTGTAGACGACCAGCGAGGGTGTCCCACCTTCACCGCCGACCTGGCCGGGGCGATCCGCCGCCTGGTGCTGGAGCGCCGGCCCGGGACCTACCACGTCACCAACCAGGGGGACACCACCTGGCACGGCCTTGCCAGGGCGATTCTGGAGGAGACCGGCCAGGATCCCGACCAGGTGGAGCCGATCACCACGGCGCAGGTGCGCCCGGTGAGGGCCGCGGCCCGCCCGGCCTATTCGGTGCTGGCCGACACAGCGCTGCGGATGTCTGGCTTGGCGGTCCTGCCGGAGTGGCGGGAGTCGCTTGGCGTGCTGGTGCGCCAGTTGGTGGAGCGCCCGTGAGCGGGCCAGGCTCCCCGAGGGGCGGCCCGGCCGGTGCCGACCACGGCCCGAGCGGCGCCCACGGCGCGGCCGGTGCCCACCGCGCCCCGCTTGGCGGCCCGGCCAGGGTGGCCGTGATCGGGACCGGCTATGTCGGGCTCACCACTGGGGCCTGGCTGGCGCACTTGGGCCACCAAGTTTGCTGCGCCGACGTGGTGGCCGAGAGGGTCGAGGGGCTGGGGCGGGGGGAGGTGCCTTTCGTCGAGGAGGGGCTCGAGGCGCTGGTGGGCGAAGGGCTTGCGAGCGGGCGACTCCGCTTCGTGCTCGGCGCCGGGGCCTCGGTCGCCGGGGCAGCGGTCGGAGGTGCTGAGGTCGTGATGCTGTGCCTTCCGACCCCTCAGGGGGCGGACGGGGACGCCGACATGTCCTACGTCCTGTCCGTGGCTGGCGAGATCGGCTCGCTTCTCGACCCTGGCACGGTGGTGGTGAACAAGTCCACGGTCCCGGTGGGGTCGGCCCGGCTGGTGGCGGCGGCGCTGGGGCGAAGCGACGTGGCCGTGGTGTCCAATCCGGAGTTCCTGCGGGAAGGCTGCGCCATCGCCGACTGCGCGCACCCTGACCGCATCGTGATAGGCGCTGACGACCGTGCGGCGGCCGCCCGGGTGGCTGGCCTGTTCGAGGGCGTGGAGGCTCCGGTGATCGTCACTGATCCCGAGTCGGCCGAGCTGGTCAAGTACGCGGCCAATGCGTTCCTTGCCACCAAGCTCAGCTTCGTGAACGCGGTGGCGAACCTGTGCGAGAGCGTGGGCGCCGACATCGGCGACGTGGTCAGGGGGATCGGCTACGACCACCGCATCGGCGGGGCGTACCTCCGGCCCGGCCCCGGCTGGGGAGGGTCCTGCTTCCCCAAGGACACCGCTGCGCTGGTCAGGATGGGCGAGGCGGCCGGATACGACTTCGACCTGCTCCGGCGGGTGATAGCCGTCAACGAGGAGCAAAGGGCCCGGGTGCTGTCCAAGGTCACCTCGATGGCTGGCGGCTCGCTCACCGGAGTGACGGTCGCCGTGTGGGGCCTCACCTTCAAGGCCCGCACCGACGACCGACGGGGCTCGCCGGCGATGGCCATAGTCGCGCGGCTCGCCGCTGCCGGGGCCGTCGTGCGGGCGTATGACCCAACGGTTGGCGCGCCGCTGCCCGACATGGTGGTCTGCGCGGATGCCTACTCCGCCTGCGAGGGCGCCTCCGTGGTGGCAGTCCTCACCGAGTGGGAGGAGCTCAGGGACCTGGACCTGTGCAAGGCCGGGTCGGCAATGAGATCGAGGTGCATGGTGGATGCTCGCAACCTGTTCGAGCCCTCGGTCGTGCGAGCAGCAGGATTCCGCTACGTCGGCACGGGCCGCCTGTGAGCTGACGTGCTGGAGTCGTGACCGCAAGCCCAGAGTCCCGCTGCCTCGAGATTTTGCCCCGACTTGACAGGTAAGCACATCGTGGCTAGAACGGCTCCCAGACCGTCCGGACCATCGGGGTCAGGATCATACGCAAGGTGGGCCTGTCATGACGAACCGTAAGGACCGCTCGGGGAGGGCTCCGAGGAAGCGGGGGGGGGCGTTTGGGCAAGTAGTGCCCTGATCGTTCGTGCAACGACTCTGGCATCAGCTGCCTCGCTGGCCGGATCTCTGGCATTGACATCGGCGGCTCCTCCAACGGCCAGACTGCCTACCTCACCCGCACACCCGCTGGGGCGCTGATCTCGATGCGCATCATCGGGACCAGCTACTACTACATCACCGACTACCAGGGCTCAGACCTCCCGAAGTGAATCCCTCCTGACTCGCTGGCCAGGAGGTTCTTGAGGCCGCTGATTGCGAAACAGGATCAGAACATTTTCAGGATCTGGCCCAGTTTGGCTTGCATATACAGGTCAAGCTGTGGTACCATAGGTGATGGACGAGACCACGGGTGGACAGGGCACACTGGAGGCTATGACGGGGCCGTGGGGTGTTTGGAAGCGCAACTCGGGTGGCAAGGTCTTGGTGGGCCAGGGTCGGATGGTGTTGTTCTGCTTCGACCAGGACGACCTGGGGATGCGCAACTTGGCCATGGTGGCGTTGAGCGATGCCCCGGCAATGAGCTGCGGGGCCGTCGCCGCCTTGTTCGCGAGGTAAGCCCTGAGCACCTGTCTCGTCTGCGCGGCCGGGTGAAGGCCGGCGGCTCCGCCGCTCTTGCCCCTGCCCAGGGGCGACCTTCCAAGCTGAACCCAACAGATCGCCAGCGCGCCTATGAAATGGCGGACGCAGGAACTCAAGGTGTGGAGGTCGCAGCCGCCTTGGAGGTGTCCCCGGCCACCATCTCCCGACTGCTTTCCAAGCGCAAGGCGCCAGCGCCAGCCGGGCTCTTTCTCTCCGACACCGGCCCCACCGACACCGGCCCCACCGACACTATCGATCCTCACCAGCCGGCAGAGCCCACGGCGCCCAGCACCACATGCCCAACCAGCCAGGATGACCCTGAGCTGGCAGGCCCAGAGCTGTCGGTGTCGCCTGGCGCTGGCGCGGGGCGCCTGGTGGATGCACAACTCTCATCCCGCTACGCAGGGGCGATGCTGTTGCACCCCTTCTTGGACCGCCTGGGCACAACGCAGTTGTTAGGAACCCTGGCGAGCCAACGCGGAGCTACCTACGACACCACCGCCTTGGTCCTTGGCGCCAGCTTCGGGATCGCACTGGGGGCCTCATCCATGGAGGGGACAAAGCACCTGTTGTCCCCCGATGCCGGGGCACTGATCGGGCTCGCCAGTTTCCCCGAGCTGCGCACGCTTCGCCCCCGCTTGGGCGATATCGCCAACTCGACAGACCCGGTGGCCCTGCAGCGGGACTTTGCCAAAGCGATGCTGGCCGCAGATGAGTGCCCACCGAGGCTGTACTTCTGCGACGACCACTTCGTTGCTTACACCGGGGGAGCGCCTGTGGCGAAGGGCTACAACATCCGCCGCCACCGAGCCGAGCCCGGCCGGGACGACACGGTCATCACCGATGTTGGTGGCCGAGCGATCTGTTTTGCCTCGGGCGAGCCCAAAGGCCTGTCGGTGAGCCTGCCCGACATATTGGCCCAGCTCGTCGAGGTGTGCGATGGGGCCCGGGTCATGGTGGGCTTCGACCGTGGAGGTGCCTACCCGGCGGTGTTTGCCTCCATACGAGACGCTGGCATGGACTGGGTCACCTACCGCCGAGCCCCACTGGTGACCCCCAGCGTCACACCTCGCCGTTCTTGGACCCTGGTCGATGGGCACCGGGTCACCATGATGGTTGCCGATGAGATGGTGGGCCTCAAAGACTATGGCCGCGCCCGCCAGCTGAGCGTCTATGAGGGTGCCAAGATGGTCTTCCAGGTCCTCACCTCATATGCAGGGGCCACCCCTGCCGCCCTGGTCAGGGCGTTGAGGGACCGCTGGTGCATCGAGAGCGTGCCCAGAGGGCACGCACGGTCGGATCGAAGGAGGTGCTCCAGATGACCTGATCGTGCGCGTCCGCAAGCTGGTCACCGCCAACGGGTGGAAGTCCCGTCAGG
>JBOGGU010000057.1:0-45796 GCA_050744085.1 Acidimicrobiales bacterium | reverse complement strand
GCCACTCGCCTCAAGCTGGCCATACAGGCTCAGCCCCGCACCCGACGCAGTCGGGGCTGACGCCCCGAGCGGGGCTCCGCCCCGCACCCCTGGATCAGCGCGCCCAGCCGCCTCTGTGCAGCCGGTGAATTTTCCGGTCAGTTGCTGCCTCAATGATGACGGACGATCAAGCGTCTTGTCACACAGTGGGACGACCGGGGCACGGTCATAGCGTTGCCATCAGGAGGCCGAGAGCGGCAGCGCCGGCGCAGGTTACAAGGGTGCCAACGGCGTTGCGGAGCGCCACGCTCACTGCCCCGTCCTCGAGGAGCCGCACCGTCTCGAAGCTGAAGGTGGAGAAGGTGGTGTAGGCGCCGCAGAACCCGGTGCCGAGGATCGCCATCGGGGCCTTCGGGAAGGCGTGGTACAGGACCAGCCCAGTGAGCACCCCGAGGAGCAGGGACCCGCTGGCATTGACGGCAAAGGTGCCCCATGGGAGCCTTCGCTGGACCCGCCGGCTGATGCCCTGGTCGGCCAGATACCGCAACACCGCTCCCAAGGCCCCCGCAGCCAAGAACCCGAGCCAGACGAGGGCGCTCACCGGAGTGGGGTATCGCTCGCCCCGGTCGCCGTTGCACTGCGCGACAACGGAATCGCTCGAGCACCGCATATACCAGCCCACACGGCCGAGAACCCCGCCAGGAGGCTGCCGAGGGCATAGGCCACGGCGAGAGCCGAGTGGCCGTTCTTGACCAGCAGGTCGGCCCCGACCGCGAAGGTCGAGTAGGTGGTGTAGGCGCCAAGGAAGCCGGTCGCTACGAATGCTCGCAGGTAGCGACTTGGAGGGAACCTCTCGATCAGCAGGACCAGGACGAAGCCCAACACGAAGCTGCCCGAGACATTGGTCCCGAACGTGGCCCATGGGAAGCCGCCCGCCCGAACGCTGATCAGGTTGGCGACACCGAGGCGGGCGCTGGCCCCCAGCGCGCCACCGAGCGCGATGGCAGCCAGCGTCGCTGCCTCCGGCCTGCGAGCCAACCGCCCGGTGACGGGCTTGGCCCCACCCAGCCGCTCGTCGAGCAGGTCCGGGTCGAACGGCAGGCTCTCGTGAGGCCGGTCAGGTTCGTGCGCCAAAGCAACTCCCGGGTTGACCGCCCGATCCTAGTGCTGCGCCGGGCGGGCAGCTCGCCCGGCCCGAGCCGCCGCTGCTGGCCCGCCGGGCTGTCGGGCCGGCTAAGTTCGGCCCGTGCCACTAACCCGCCTGGTCCACCGGGTCCGCCGGGTGGGCTTTGGGGATCGGACCGGCTTCGCTGGCGGGGCTCTGGTCGTGGACCCCGACGAAGCCCGGAGCATCCTGGCCCACCCCTGCCTCGCCGAGGTGCAGCTCTCCTGGGCCTCCCCCGGCGAGAGCGCACGCATCGTCAAGGTGCTGGACACCGTCGAGCCACGGACCAAAGGGCCCGGCGGAGGGGGCATATTTCCCGGATTCGTGGGCCCAGCACGACTGCAAGGGCATGGGCAGACCCACATCCTGCGGGGTGCGGCAGTGGTGGTTGCGGGGTACCTGCCCCGAGCCCAGGAGGGCTTGATCGAGCTCAGCGGGCCGGGGGCGCCGCTCTCGCCGTTCGGGGCAACCCACAACCTGGTCGTCGAGTTCACCCCCGTTCCGGGAGCAGACTGGGTGCAGCTCGATGCAGCCCTGCGTCTTGGAGCGCTCCGCCTCGCTGCCCGGCTGGCCGAGGCGGCCCTGGGTGCCGAGCCCGACGAGGTCGAGGAGCTGGCCTCCCCCTCGCCTGGTGCGCCCGGCGGGGCCCTGCCCCGGATCGGCGCGGTGACCAACTTGCAGACCCAGGGCTCCTTCAAGGACGTGTTCGTCTACGGGCGCAGCTTCGGCCAGGCCCTGCCCACCTTGCTCGACCCGGGGGAGCTGGACGACGGTGCGGTGGTGAGCGGCCAGTTCGGCCACCCGGCCCTGAAGAACCCCACCTTCATGCACCAGAACCACCCGGTGGTCGATGAGCTTCGCCGGCGCGACGGCCACGACCTGGCATTTGCCGGGCTCGTCATCTGCCCGGAGCCGGTGGACCAAGCCTCCAAGGAGATGATCTCCGCCTTTGCAGCCAGGGTCTGCGCAGCGGCCGGTTTCGACGCAGCCATCCTGACCAAGGAGGGGGGCGGGAACGCCGACGCTGACGTGGCGCTCAAGATGGACGCCTTGTCCGACCTGGGCATCGAGGCGGTTGGGATCTTCGCCGAGATGGCCGGCACCGACGGGACAGGGCCGCCGATCGTCGTTGCGCCCGAGCGGGCCACGGCCATGGTCAGCACCGGCAACTACGACCAGCGGCTCAACCTGCCAGCGGTGGCGAGGGCCTACGGGGGCAACGAGTTCACCCTCGCCAATGCGCCGGCCGCCGCGGCGCTCGAGGTCCCCACAGCCGTGATGTACTGCGCCCTCAGCCCGCTCGGCTGGGGCCGGCTCACCACCCTCGCCAGCTGAGAGACCCGACCCAGCTATCCTGTCGAGCGGGAGGGAGCCAAGCCATGGTGAGGATCGTCCACTACATCAACCAGTTCTTCGCCGGGATCGGCGGGGAGGACTCAGCAAGTGCCGGGCCGGCCCTGGTCGAGGGGCCTGTGGGCCCCGGACGCCGCTTGGCCGATCTGCTGGCGCCCGATCATGAGGTCGTGGCGACTGTCTGGTGCGGCGACGATGCGGCCCCCACGATGGCCGAGCGGATCGTAGAGCTGGCCCTCACTGTCCAGCCCGACCTCATCGTGGCCGGCCCCGCGTTCACCAGCGGGCGCTACGGCCTTTCTTGCGCCCGGGTCGCGGCGGCCGCCCAGGCGTCCGGCGTGAGCGCTATCGCATCCATGCACGAGGACAACCCGGGGCTGGACGAGGCGGGCTCGGCGCCCGTCGTGGCCAGTGGCCCGGTGGCCAGGCACATGGCGGCCTCGCTCGACCGCGTCGCCGGCGCCGTCCGACAGCTCGCTGGCGGGGCCACGCTGACCGCCTCTGACGGTCGGATCGGCAGGTTGGCCAGGCGTAGCGTGACGGCCGAGGCCCGCTCGGCGACGCGGGCCATCGACCTGGCCCTGGCCCGCCTCGGAGGGGTGGACGCCGCAGGGGACGCTGGGGGCCACGCCGCAGGGGACGCTGGGGGCCACGCCGCAGGGGACGCTGGGGGCCACGCCGCAAGCGAGATCCCCCTGCCTCGCTTCGACCGGGTGACACCGGCACCGCCGGTGGACGACGCCAGTGAGGTGATCATTGCCCTCCTCACCGAAGGCGCGCTGGTCCCCGAGGGGAACCCCGGCGGCCTCGAGTCCGCACGTGCCACCAAGTGGCTGCGCTACCCGCTCGGAGACGCCCTGGCCCCGGGAGAGAACACCTCGGTCCACGGCGGCTTCTCGACCGTATGGGCAAACCAGGACCCGCACCGGATCGTGCCGCTGGACCAAGCCCGCCAGTTGGAGGCCGAAGGTGAGATCGGGAGCTTGTTCGGGGAGTATTTCGTCACCGCCGGCAACGGCACCTCCGTGGCCAACGCGGTCAGCTTCGGCATCGAGTGGGCCGCCGACCTGCGTAGGTCCGGAGTGCGAGCGGCCATCCTCACCGCCACATGAGGGACCGGGACGCGTTGCGGGTCAACGCTTGCGAAAGAGCTGGAAAGGGCCGGCATCCCGACAGCCCTCCTGTGCAACCTGGTCTCGATTGCCCAGCGGGTCGGAGCACCCCGTATCGTGGCCACCCGAGGCATCCCCTACCCGACCGGGGACCCTTCGCTGTCTCCGGAGGAGGAACGACAGTGGCGCCGCCAGCTGCTCGAGCTGGCCCTGGAAGCGATCCAGACCACGGTGCACGAGCCGACGCTGTTCACGGTGGGCGCCGCCCGGGATGGGGCGACAGTTGACTGAAGCGGTCGTCTCGGCTTCCACCCAAGTCCTGGCACACGTGCCCTCCCTGGTCCGCCACGGCTCCAAACCGCGGCGCGAGCTGCCCAAGGACCGCTCAGTAGCCGAAGCCTTCACCTCCTCGCTGCGCAGCTTCGACGCGGCCATGGCGTACCCCGCCAACCAGGCCTACATCAACGCCCTGCACCCGAGGGACCTCCCGCCCCGGCCCTGGAGCGCCCTCGAGGGTTCCACCCGATGGGCCCGTTCGGGCGAGGTCATGCCCGAGACGGAGTTCCTTGGAGTGCTGGCAGGGGCAGACGAGTTCGACCTGCTCACCCTCTCGGACGCTACCGCTGAGCAGGCCTGCCTGGCCCTGGCCAAGCACCCCCTGGCCAAGCGCCTCGACCTTGGACACATCGAGCGCTCCCAAGGCGACCCGGCTCGGGTGGGCGCCGAGGCAGGGGCCCTGGAAGTCGTCGAGGGCGCCGTTGTGATGCGGTGTGGGCAAGCTGACGACGAGGCGCTCTCGGCCCATGTCCTCCTCGACAACCTGGCCGCGAAGGCCACCGCCACCTTGGCCCTCTTGCACCTGCTCGAAGACCGTGGCATCGACCCCGCATCGATCGACTACGTGCTCGGCTGCGGCGAGGAGGCCATCGGCGACCGCTACCAGCGGGGCGGCGGCAACCTGGCCAAGGCGGTGGCGGCTGCCGCCGGCCTGAGCGAGGCGTCGGGCGCCGACGTCAAGGACTTCTGCGCCGCGCCGGTGCCCGCGCTGGTCCTTGCCGGTGCCCTGGTGGCCGCAGGGGTATTCGAGCGGGTGGCGGTGGTGGGCGGGGGGTGCATGGCCAAGCTGGGGATGAAGTTCCAGGGCCATCTCCGCAGCTCGATGCCCATACTGGAAGACGTGCTCGGGGCCACCGCAGCGTTGGTCGAGGCTGACGACGGCATGTCACCCCGCATCCGCCTGGACGCAGTGGGCAAGCACACGGTCGCCGCAGGAAGCTCGAACCCCCAGATCATGGAGGCGTTGGCGGTCGAGCCCCTGGCACGCATCGGCCTTCCGACGACCGCTGTCGACGACTATGCCACCGAGCTGCACAACCCGGAGGTGACCGAGCCCCAGGGCAACGGCAACGTGCCCGAGCGCAACTACCGGACCATCGCTGCGCTGGCAGCGCGCCGCGGCGATATCGCCCGGGAAGACATCGCCGCCTTTGTCGTCGAACGGGGGATGCCCGGCTACAGCCCGACCCAGGGCCACCTTGCGTCGGCGCTGTGCTATCTTCCTCACGCCGTGGACCGGTTGACCACCGGGGCGGCGAGCAGGGTGATGCTGATCGCCAAGGGGAGCTTGTTCCTCGGGAGGATGTGCCAGCTGTCCGACGGGATGAGCGTGATACTGGAAAGGAACCAGGCAGCATCATGAGCGAAGCCGCCACCGTCGTCGAGGCCACCAAGGACAACTTTGGCGAGCTGACTGCCGAGGGCACGGTGCTGGTCGACGTGTGGGGACCCGATTGCCGGCCGTGCCTGGCCCTGGCCCCCCACGTCGATGCGCTCGCAGCCAGATATGCCGGGCACATCAGCGTGATAAAGCTCGAAGCGCCCAAGGCCCGCCGCGTTTGCATGGGCTTGCGCATCATGGGCATGCCTGCCTTCCTCCTGTTCCGGGACGGAGTGGAGGTGGCCCGGCTGGCGGATCCCTCTCTCTCGGCGCAGCGGTTGAACGAATGGGTGGACGAGCAGTTGGGAGGCCATCCCTGCGAAGACCATGTCAGCGAAGACCAGACCAGGAAGGAGGTGAGCTGAACCGTGCTCCAGGATCGGCTGGTTATCGCCCTTGGCGAGCGCGACGGCATCTCCGGCGTTGCGATCGCCGCCTGCGCTGTGGCTGCGGGGGCCAAGGTGGCCCTTGTCTCCACTGAGTGCTTCGTCTGAACCGCATCAGGAGCCATGGACCTGCAAAGCCAGGAGGCAATCCTCCGGCTGGCAGAGGCCAACGACCCCCGCTCACTGATCGTGCTGATCGGCGCCCCCGACCCGGAGGCAGCCGAGATCTCGGCCGAGACAGTGGTCCAGGGGGATCCGGCCTACGCAGGCGCTCTGGCTGGGGCCCAGTTGGGCCTCGACGTGTACCACGTCCTCGATGACGCCGTGAAGGCCGAGGTGCCCGACGATGTATGGGAGGCCCAGATCGGCCTGATGGCCGACGTGCTAGACGCGCCCGCCCTCGCCGCGGCCGTGCGCTCGATGCGCGCGCCGTGATGCCGTACCGCCCGCGCTGAGCCGCCCGCGCTGAGCCGCCCGCGCTGAGCCGCCAGCGCCGGCAAGCCGGTACCGCCGGTCCCGCGCAGCAAGCTCCGAGCACGCGCTTCGGCACCGGCGCTGCCCAGCATCTACCCTGTGGGCCGGCATGCACAAGGTCCTGGTCGCCAACCGAGGCGAGATCGCCATCCGGGCGTTCCGGGCCGCCAACGAACTCGGCCTGGCCTCGGTGGCGGTCTTCCCGTACGAGGACCGGTTCTCCCTGCACCGCCACAAGGCGGACGAGAGCTACCAGATCGGTGAGCGGGGCCACCCGCTACGAGCCTACCTAGACGTCGAGGGCCTGGTCTCGACCGCCGTCGCCTGCGGCGCTGATGCTCTGTACCCCGGCTACGGCTTCCTGGCCGAGAACCCCACCCTGGCCGAAGCCTGCGTCGCTGCCGGCCTGACCTTCGTCGGCCCGCCCGCAGAGGTCCTGGCGCTGGCGGGCAACAAGGTCCGGGCCCTCGCCACGGCCGCCGCTGCCGGCATCCCCACCCTCCGCAACACCTCCCCCCGCGAGGACCCGGCCGAGCTTGTGGCCCTCGCCGGCGAGGTCGGCTTCCCCCTGTTCGTGAAGGCTGCCTCCGGCGGCGGGGGCCGGGGCCTGCGCCGGGTGGAAGACGCTGGCGAGCTGCCCGCCGCCGTCGACGCCGCCATGAGGGAGGCCGGCTCGGCCTTCGGCGACCCGTCGGTATTCCTCGAAGAGGCAGTGACCCGTCCCCGCCACATCGAGGTACAGGTGCTCGCTGGCGCCACGGGCGAGGTGGTCCACCTGTTCGAGCGGGACTGCTCGCTGCAGCGCCGCCACCAGAAGGTGATCGAGATCGCCCCCGCGCCGAACCTCGACCCGGCGGTGCGCCTGCGCCTGTGCGCCGACGCGGTCGCCTTCGCCGAGGCCGTCGGCTACCGCAACGCCGGAACGGTGGAGTTCCTGGTCGATGCCTCCGGGCGCCACGTCTTCATCGAGATGAACCCTCGCATCCAGGTGGAGCACACCGTCACCGAGGAGGTCACCTCGATCGACCTGGTGCAGGCCCAGTTCAAGGTGGCGGGAGGGGCGACCCTGGCCGATCTAGAGCTGAGCCAGGAGCGGATCTCCGTTCAGGGCGCCGCCCTGCAATGCCGGATCACCACCGAGGACCCGGCAGCTGGCTTCCGGCCCGACACGGGCCGGCTGGCGGTCTACCGCAGCGCCGGCGGTGCCGGTGTCCGACTCGACGAGAGCACCTACGCCGGCGCGGACGTCCTGCCCTACTTCGACTCGCTACTGGTCAAGGTGACCTGTCGCGGTCGCAGCTTGGCCGACGCGATCACCCGGGCCAGGCGAGCAGTGGCTGAGTTTCGCATCCGGGGCGTAGCCACCAACATCGGCTTCTTGCAGGCCGTGCTGGAGGAGCCGGCGCTACTCGCCGGGGAGGTGACAACCAGCTTCATCGAGGAGCGGCCGGAGCTGACCGCCCGCCGGGTCGGCTCCAACCGGGCCACCCGGATGCTCACCTGGCTGGCCGAGGTCACTGTCAACCGCCCGCACGGACCGGCGCCTGACGCCCCGGACCCCGCCCGACACCTGCCGCAGCCTCCCCGCTCATCAGGCATGACGCCGGCTACCGGCCTGCCGACGCTTACCGGCCTGCCGACGCTTACCGGCCTGCCAACGCTTACCGGCCAGGTGCCAGCAGGGTCTCGCCAGCGGCTAGAGGCCCTCGGCCCCGTTGGCTTCGCCCGGGAGCTGCGCTCCCAGACTCCCCTGGCGGTGACCGACACGACGCTGCGCGACGCCCACCAGTCACTGCTGGCGACCCGGCTGCGCACTTACGACATGCTGGCGGCTGCGCCCTGCATCGCCCGTACCCTGCCGACACTGCTGTCGCTCGAATGCTGGGGCGGCGCCACCTATGACTCGGCGCTGCGATTCCTCAGGGAAGACCCCTGGGACCGCCTGGCGAGGCTGCGGGAGGCGGTACCCAACATCTGCCTGCAGATGCTGCTGCGAGGCCGCAACACCGTCGGCTACACGCCGTACCCCGACCTGGTGGGCGCTGCTTTCGTGGGGGAGGCTGCCCGCACCGGGGTGGACCTATTCCGGGTCTTCGACGCCCTCAACGACGTGGAGCAGATGCGCCCGGCCATCGAGGCGGTATGCGAAGCCGGCAAGCTCGCCGAGGGGACCCTGTGCTACACCGCCGACCTCTCCGACCCGGGCGAGACACTCTACGACCTGGACTACTACCTGCGGGTGGCCGAGGACCTGGTTAGGACCGGCTGCCACATACTTTGCGTGAAGGACATGGCGGGGCTGCTGCGGGCGCCGGCGGCCCGCACGCTGGTGGCCGCGCTCCGCCAGCGCTTCGACCTGCCAGTCCACCTCCACACCCATGACACCCCTGGGGGCCAGCTGGCGACCTACCTCGCCGCGGCCGAAGCGGGGGCCGACGCCATCGACGGCGCCATGGCCCCCTTGGCGGGGACTACCAGCCAGCCGTCGCTCGGGGCCATCGTGGCTGCCACCGACCACTCGGCCCGGGCCACCGGCCTGTCCCTCGACGCCCTCAACGCCCTCGAGCCCTATTGGGCGGCGGTCCGGGTGCTGTACGGGCCCTTCGAGAGGGGGCTGGCGGGGCCCACGGGGCGGGTCTACCACCACCAGATCCCGGGGGGCCAGCTCTCCAACCTCCGCCAGCAAGCCATCGCGCTCGGCCTCGGCGAGCGCTTCGACGAGGTGGAGGACCGCTATGCCGAGGTCGACCGGATCCTGGGGCGGATCATCAAGGTCACCCCCACGTCGAAGGTGGTGGGCGACCTGGCCCTCCAGCTGTGCGGCTCGGGAGCCGACCCGGCGGACTTCGAGCGCCAGCCGGAGCGCTTCGACCTGCCCGACAGCGTGGTGGGCTTCCTCTCCGGCGAGCTGGGCGTGCCGCCTGGGGGCTGGCCCGAGCCGTTCCGGGCCCGGGCACTGGCGGGACGGCATCACCAGGCGGTGCGGGGCGACGTGGACGAGGCGGAATCGGCTGCGTTGGCCAACCCGGCAACGGTGCGTGAGACGCTGCACAAGCTGTTGTTCCCCGGGCCAGCCCGCGAGTACGCCGAAGCCACCGCCACCTACGGGGACCTGTCGGCCCTGCCGACCCGAGCCTTCTTCTACGGCCTGAACCCGGGCGAGGAGGCCCGGGTGGACCTCGAGGCGGGGGTCAGCCTCTTCCTGGCCATCGACGCCGTCGGAGAGCCTGACGAAGGGGGCTTCCGGGAGGTCTTCTGCCGGGTCAACGGCCAGCCCCGGGTGCTGACAGTACGGGACGAGTCGGTGATCGACCGGCGTCCCGCCGGGGAGAAGGCTCGGCCCGAGGACCCCAGCCAGGTGGGCGCGCCCTTCGCCGGGGTGGTCACCCTGCGGGTCCGGTCCGGGGAGGCTGTGGCGGCCGGGCAGGTGGTGGCGACCATAGAAGCCATGAAGATGGAGATGGCCATCACCGCCGGTGTCGCCGGAGTGGTGTCGCGCCTGGCGGTGCCAGAGGTGGCCTCGGTCGACTCCGGCGACCTGCTGGCCTGCATCAGCCCGAGCGGCGACGCGCAACCCTGACGGCGATGCGACGACCGTTCGAGCTGTTGATGGCCGCGATCACCACTTTGGCTTTGCGTCGGAGCGCTATAGTTGCGCTATGGCGACGATCCAGATTCGAGAGGTTCCCGAGGACGCCTACGAGGTGATCCGCAAGCGAGCCCGAGCCGAGGGGCGCTCCATCCAGTCCTTCATGCGCGACTGGGTAGTCGACTTTGCCGCTCACCCAACTGACAAGGAGCTGATGGTGGCGTTGGAGGCCGCCCTGGCGAGCCACGACACCTCCGGGGCGACGCGCCAGTCCATCCAGGCTGACCTCGCCGCTGATCGCCGGTGAGCGACTGCGTGCTGGACGCCTCCGCCATGGTCCTGGCGGTGAGCGGCAAGACGGGCGCCGCATCGGCGTTACGGACGCGACTCTCAGGCGTCCGCAGGCATGCCCCTCACCTCATCGACGCCGAGGTGGGCAACGTGCTGCGTCGCCATGAACAAGCGGCCCGCCTGAGCCCGGACGAGGCTCTGCTCGCCCTGCGCGCGGCGCACGAGCTCGTCGACCACCGCCACAGCCACGTCGGTCCGCTGGCCGAGTTCGCCTGGAGGTGGCGCCACAACCTGAGTTTCTACGACGCACTTTACGTCGGGCTCGCGGTCGGGTTGGATCTCCCACTGATCACCGGTGACGTGCGCCTGAGCCGCGCACCCAACCAGCCCTGCGCGATGGAACTCGTCTGAGGTGCACTCTCGAGGCGCTGGCCAGGAGCCAGCGCAACACCGCCCGCAAGGCCGAAGGGCCGGGCCAAGGCCAAGCGCCACACAGCGCTGGTGGCAGCCCGGGCGGCCAACCAGCGATCCGACTTCCACCCAAGGCCACATGGCGCCTGGTGACCACCCAGTCGCTTGATTGCACGAACCTACCCTATCGGTTCGGCTGACCGGCTGTTGTGCGCGCACTGCAGTACCGATCGTCAAGCGGAAAGCGCGAGCCGTGGCGGCCACTCGACGCCGTCCCTCGCATGTCTACGCCAGCTCCGCGGGGGTCAGCCCGGCGGTGGTCCATCTTGGTCGGCGGCCGTCAGGGCGGCTCGTCGCTCCCGGCAGAAGCAGAACGGGTGACCAACGGGGTCGGCATGTACCTGGAAAACGCAGTTGTCATCGTCTGTCGGCTCGCTGAGGACCACGGAGCCGAGCGCCCTAGCCCGGGCCGAGGCGTCGGCCAAATCGTCAACCATGACGTCGAGATGGACCTGCTGGGGGACCCCTGAGGGCCACTGCGGGGGCGCGTAGCGCTCTGCACGCTGGAACGCCAGTTTGACCACCGGGTCGGCCAGGCGCACCTCGGACCACTCTGGGTCCAAGACGACATCTGCCTCGGAGACGGCGAACAGGGCGGCGTAGAAGCCGGCCAGGCGCTCTGGCTCGGGGCAGTCGAACACCACCGACCGCAACCGCAGGACCGGCGGTGGAGTGTCGTCCATGCTGTCACTGTATGCCTCGCCGCTTCGGCTGGCAGCGGAGTAGTCGGACTGCACGGTCGCTAACGAATGTGGAGGGGAGGGGCAACCCGCCTGAGCCTGGAGCAGGTCGACGCTCCATGAGTGCATCGTCTTGCGCATCTGTGCGATCTCCTGACCATCAAGGCCATATGGGGTGAAGTCGTCGTCAGAAAGGCGGCCTACTCCTGCCAGAGCCTGGGCGAAGTAGCCACGAGTGAAGCCGCCGTCGGCCTGCGCTCCAAGGACAAGCAACTCCTCGCGTCCGTAACGTCGACTGGCAAGGATGCCGGCCAGGTCGATGTAGTCACGGGCTGCTCCCCGGCTGAATACCGTCGCGACTTTGGTGGCGACAGCATCGGGCTCCGCGATCACCTGGACATCGAGGACTCTAACGGTTTGGTGGTCACGCTGGTCAGCAGCCAAGTCCACCAAGCCGGACTGTTCGGTGCGATGGTCCGAGACACGCATTCGGGCAAAGGTCTCAGCTTGGCGGAGCAGCGCCACCTCAAGGCCAGCCTGTTCGTAGACGCCTCGAACGGTCGCAACGGCCGTCGCGAAGGCATCGGGATCCCAGCGGTCGGTGAACAGGTCCACGTCCTCGCTCGGTCGGTCGACCAGCCCGTGGACCTGGAGCGCAGAGCCTCCGGCGAGCGCGAACCCGTAGTCGTCCAGCACCCCAAGGGCCAGCCGAACCAGGCGATCTTGGAACGCGTCCACGACTGGTGGTGCTAAGCGACAGGCTGCAAAGCTGCGAAACGCCCTTCCCAGCGCTGGCGAACCCGCCGGGGCAGCCAGAGACGGGACCAAACTTGCACGAGCACCGAGCCGTTCACGTAGGCGCACAGCTCCTCGGTGGAGGTCGCCTCCAGCAGCACCGTCTCGTACAGGATCCTGCGACCGGCGTCGGTGCCCACGTCGTAGTGAGCCTTCGGACCCCAGGCAAGGTGCAGGGGTAGCTCAATCACGCCGGTGATAGGACCAGTCAGCTCGCCAAGCTCCGCCGGGGGGTGGGGGTAGGGGCGGTGGTCCGCATAGTGGCGCCTCTCCTGAGGATTGGCAGTTGCACTCACGGGACTGATCCTACTTCCCGCCGGCCCAAGCCCCTCCAAGCCGCGTCTCCGCCGACCGAGTCCCTCAAGGCCCTCCCGCCGGTCGGGTGACGTCAAGTGGCTTCGGGGGCACCGAGCCGAGATGATTCAACCCCTCCCCCGGCTCCAACTGGCGGACCCGGAGGGGTCCACGAACCTCACCTCAGGGCGACGAAGCGCCCGCTGGCCAGGAGGGCGACGTAGGCGATGCAGGCGCGCACGTCGGCATCTTCGAGCTGGGGGTACTGGGCAAGGATCTCCTCGACGGTCGTGCCCTCGGCCAGCATGCCCAGTACCAAAGAGACCCAGATGCGGTGCCCGCGAACGCGCGGCTTACCGCCACAAACGGCCGGGTCGACGGAGATCCGCTCCAAGGCCCCATCCTCGTGCCCAGGGCATCATGCTACGCCGTCTCGCCGGAGTCAGCCTGAACGGCCAGATGTTTCAGCGGCACTCTGGGTCAGTACGTCCCCCAAACTGGTGCCTGCAACGGCGGGCGTGCTCTCGCCATGGCGCGAACGTCGTCCGCGGACGCAGGGAAGGTGGTGGCCCCGCGGCGGACGTAATAGCTCGGGTTCGCCGGACTGACCCGTACGGTGGGGCGGTGCCTTCTCGCACCCTGACAACCAGAGTCCACCGGCCCTCGTCCACCTCCACGCTGTCCACCACGAAGTCGAGATGCGGAGCAACAAGGTCGGTGATCCAGCGGGTGATCGTGTCCTTGCCGACACCGCCAGCGCCCTCGGTGCCGACGCCAACCACACCGCCGCTGTTGTCAACCCCGAACAGGAGGTTGCCTCCCACGCCGTTGGCGAAGGCTGCCAGGGTCCGGCAGACCCCTTTTCCGCTCGTCAGCGGATTCCGGCAGTTGCCGTTTGAACTCGACGGTCGGGCCTTCCCCTCCTGCGATAAGCGACTCCAGGCTCGTCAGAGGCTCCGGCGCGATGAGCACATCGGCGGGTTCGTCCGCCCGCTGGTAGGTCCAGTTGAGGAAGCGGCGGTCCACGAAGTCCGATCCGGACTTGAGCAGGACCCAAGACTCGGGGGCCCGCAAGCTCCACAGTCAGCCGGCCGAGAGCGCTCCCCTCCACGCGGATATCGACGCTGGCAGGATGGACGGTCACTCCAGAGATCCGGCCAGTGGTGTTCTGGAGCCGCACGGACGGCGGGGGCAACTAATTCCCCGGCTGGTGCGCCCTGAGCCCGAGCAGCGCCGCTGCGGGGTACTCGAATCGCAGGAACGAAGGACTGCCGGAGGAGATGAGCACGTCCTGGGGACGCTGCTGCGGGTGACCAAGGGGAGCAGCTCATAGGAGTTCGCAGGCCACAACAGAGGTTCGTGACCACCCCAGCTCTGGCGGCTCGCCAAGCCGGTGACCGCCACTTGGTGGTTGGGGCCTCGCGTGGGAGCCCTGACAGCGAAACCTCAAATCCGTCGAGCGAGATCTGGCCGGCGACAAGCCACCCTGCGACGACCTGGCCGCCCTCGCTGATGGCTTGAAACACTGCATCGGGATACCGCCACGTCATGTCCTCCCAGTGGGGCGGCGGAACCGGCCCGACGAGGTCGGGCAGGCGCCGACCATGTGGTGCCTCGCATCAGGCCTGACGTGTGATGACGCCCCAGCAGATTGCCGGGGCGTCATCCTTGATTTGATCGGTTCAGGCGATGTCACCTGTCGCGCTGACCGTGAGTCAGGGACTCACGCCAGCGCTACGACCGTGAGCCAAGGGCTCCTGCCGCAAGTCCATCATACAAACCGAGGTCAAGTCGCGGCCTTGAGACGCCTGGTTGAGCGTTCGGGTCCCGCTTCGCGAGGTAGGTACCTCAAGGTCATAAGGTTGGTCCTCGGCGTCCGGGCATCAGTCAGGTCGATGTTGAAGCGCTGCTTCACACGGTCCACGACCTTGGCCTTCTCGTTCTGATGCCTATGTCCCTCAGCTGTCGTGCGCCGCTCCCAGGCCAGCGCCCCCGCCAGCACGTCGACCGCCTGGAGCCCGTCACATGCCTTGGAGTTGAGAAGGAGCGCTGTGACGACGGACGTGCACCCGAAGCACATGTTGACATGTGAACGTACGTAGTCCTCAAAAACAACCTCCTTGGGCGTGCTGATCGAGTCCATCATCACCGACACCAGCTCGCGTCGCGCGATGGCGCCGCGGAGTAGCTGGGCGATGACCTGGGCGTGTGGATCCCAAGTTGTCGAGAAGTTCGCCGAAGGATCGAAGAGGGCCCGGTCGACGATGCAGGCGTGAAAGTGGACCTCACCGGCTGCCAGCGTGTCAACCAGGTCGTAGTAGGCCGGCAGAGAACCGCGAGTGATCTGGTTGAAGCGAAACTCGTGTTCGAAGCCGGTTCGGTCCCGAACTGCCCGCAAGCTCCGGGCAAAGCTTCCATGGCGGCGTACCTTGAGCGCTCCCACGACAAAGAATCGCTGCTTGGCGACGCCCCCACTCTCGTCCACATAGATAGTCGTCGTGGGATAATCCAGTGGCACTCGAACCACGTGAAGCTGCGACCTCGCCAACCCAAACACCCCCGGATCGCTTACCAGCTGGGCCTCGTGCCCTCCTAAGTACAAGCGTGTCAGCATACCCGTCCATCCGACCGGGCCTTGGTAGGCGCCCTCCTGCCCGTCAGTGCCGCCAGAGGAACCCACCGTCCCGGTCAAGCCTGTCGCTCGACATCCGCTTGGCATGGCCGACGGCTGCCGGGCAACTGCCGCACAAGACGGTGTGCCACCGGTCGTGGGGAGCCCTCCAGGCTCTCGACACCGCCCGACCCGCCCGACACCGCCCGACCCGCCCGACCCAGTATCCGGGTTGGCCGTCGCCGACTGGTGCCAGTCAAGGCCATCGACAACTACATCGAGGCTCAGCTGGCGGCTGGAAACGCCTCTTGACCAGAGTCGAGTCAAGAGCAACCACCAACGGAGGAGCCACGCACCTTTGCTCGAATCCCCGGGCGAGCAGGACTCGAGGTGGACTTTCCTTATGCCTTGCGCCACACCGCCGCCGGCCTGCTCCTCGACGCCGGCAGATCCGTCGAGGAGGTGGCCGACCTGCTCGGCGACGACCCCCGCACTGTCTACCGCCACTACCGCCATCGGGTCCGCGCTCACGCCGACGCCGCGGCGGGACCGATGGACGCCATGTTCGGCGGGGCCCGGTGAGTTGGCAATCGGCCCAGAGGGACCCACAGTGGGTCCCTTCGAGATGTTGTCGATCTCGCCGTGGGTCCCCAGTTTGGGTCCCTGCCGGACCCCCCGTCGGTCACTCGAACAGCTACACCACCTCTGACCTGCACCTTCGAGTGGGCCGTACAGGATTTGAACCTGTGACCCCTTGCGCGTCATGCAAGTGCGCTACCGGACTGCGCCAACGGCCCCCACACGTCACAACCTAGCAGGGGACGATCCCCATCTGCCAAGACCGCCGCAACAGCGCGTATGCTGTGGCCATGCGCTGGGGACCGAGACGCGTGCTGCCCTTACTTGCCTTGATTGCCCTAGCCACGGCCTGCGGCACCAAGCAGCCGCCCCCCACCGCCGTTGCCCCTGTGGTCCAGAAGGGGCCCCCGCCGAGCATGGTCGCCACGGCAACGGTGGCCTCGGTCCCCGTCTACAGCGCGCCGGGAGGGACAGGAAGCCCGATCCATACCCTATCCAACCCCTTCGACATCGGGAACAACAACAACTTTCCCCTCGTGTTCCTGGTCGACGCCACCCAGGGTGCCTGGTTGAAGGTGGACCTGCCGATCCGGCCCAACGAGTCCACCGGTTGGATACGCGCGAGCGACGTCACCCTGAGCCAGGACCCCATGCGAGTGATGGTCCAGCTGAGCCAGCACAAGCTCACAGTGTTCAAGGGAGCGAGCATCGTCGATACGATCCCCGTCGCCGTGGGGGCACCCAGCGGGCCCACCCCGACCGGGCACTACTACGTGACCCAGGTCATACCGGTGCCGGCCAACCAGCCCTTCTTCGGGCCCTACGCCTTCGGGCTCTCCGCCTTCTCGGGTGTCTACGCCAGCTTCTCCGGGGGACCCGGTCAGACTGCCATGCACGGCACCGATCAGCCGAACCTGATCGGCCAGAACATCAGCCACGGCTGCATAAGGATGACCAACGCATCGGCATCTCGCCTGCACACCGAGATGCCGGTCGGCACGCCGGTGGTCATCACCGCCTGAGGGCGGGTCCGTCACGGCGCCCTCAAGGCACGAGCCGCGGCTCGAGGCCAGTCACTCAACACCTACCTGCTCGAAGTGATCAGCCAGGAGGTGGCCCGCCCGACGGTCGCAGAGGTGGTCGAGCGTGCGGCACGGCGCGCCGAACGGGCGGCTGGGTCGGCGCTGGACATCATGCAAACCGCCCGTGCCGAACGCGAGGAGCAGCTGTCCCGTCGAGCCGGCCGGTGATCGTTGTCGACGCCGCCGCAGTGGTCGACGCCCTGACCGTCGTACAAGGCAACGTCGACCTGCGGGCCCACCTCGCGGGCGAAGAGCTGCACGCGCCTGCCCTGCTGGACTTCGAGCTCGTGTCGGCTCTCCGTGGGCTCACCCTGAGTGGATGCCTCAGTGTCACCAGGGCTGAAGATGCCTTGACCGACTTCGACGACCTTGCCATCCAGCGGTGGCCGAACAGCGACGCGCTGCGCCGGCAGGCGTTCAGCCTTCGCCACAACCTCAGTTCCTACGACGCCTCCTACGTGGCTCTCGCCGAGGCACTGGAGTGTCCGCTGCTGACCCGAGATGCTCGTCTCGCTCGCTCCGGCGGGCACACCGCTCAGATCCACGTCCGCTGACCGCTCCTCGCACTCGCGAACTGGGGAAGCTAATGTAGACAGTGTCCACATTAGTTTCCCCAGTTCTTGCGCGCTCCAATGTGCCCCAAGCCGCCCGGGCTAGCCCTCCCGAACCACCACGGCCAGCGAGTTGGCAGGCAGGGCTACCCGAGAACCGTCCAGCTCAACCGAGTCCCTGGAGCGGGCCAGCAGCCGCCACGCCGTGCCCGCCGGGGCGCCACACGCCACGGTCACGCCCCAGCTACCCAGGTTGGCCACCACCGACACGCGCCCGCGCTCCATGCGAAGCCATCCTGCCTCCTCGTCGAAGCTCACCCTCACCCGATCCAAGCGGCCATCGCTGAGCTCGGCCCAATCCCGCCTGAGCCGCACGAGGCAGCGCACCCACTCGGCCATTCGCTCGCCGGCGGGCGAGGAGGCCTGCGACCAGTCCAGCTTGGAGGCCTCGAAGCTGGAGGGGGCCTGGGGGTCGGGGATCTGCGACGGGTCCCACCCGAACTGGGCGAACTCGCCCTTGCGCCCCTCGCTCACAGCCGCCCCGAGCGCTGCATCGGCGTGGTCGGTGAAGTACAGGAACGGCGTCAGGGCACCCCACTCCTGGCCTTGGAACAGCATCGGCACGAAAGGCCCGCACAGCACCAGCCCGATCCCGACCGCCGCCCGATCCTCCCCCATGAGCGCGACCGTTCGCTCACCCAGGGCCCGGTTGCCCACCTGGTCGTGATCCTCCAGGTACCCGACCAGGCGCGAGCCGCTCACAGAGCCGAGCTCACGCCCATGGGTGCGCCCCCGGTACTTGGACCACCGCCCGTCGTACGCGTATCCCCGCCGGAGCGCCCGAGCCAGGTCCGCCATCCTGCCAAAGTCGGCGTAGTACCCGCCAGACTCCCCGGTGAGCAGGGCGAACAGAGCATGGTGGAAGTCGTCGCTCCACTGTGCGTCGAGCCCGTAGCCCCCGACCTCGCGGGGGCGCACCAGACGCGGGTCGTTGAGATCGGACTCGGCAATGACGAACAGCGATCGGCCCAGCGCCTTGGCCAGCTCGTCCACCCGCAGCCCTAGCTCCTCGCAGATATGCGTGGCCGACATGTCGAAGATCGCATGCACCGCGTCCAAGCGCAGCCCGTCGCAGTGGTAGTCGCGCAGCCAAATGAGGGCATTGTCGACGAAGAACTCCCTCACCTCGTCGCTGCCCGGCCCGTCGAAGTTCACCGCCGTTCCCCACGGCGTCGAGTAGCGGTCGGTGAAGTACGGCCCGAAGGCGGCGAGGTAGTTGCCGGCCGGTCCAAGGTG
Organism: Acidimicrobiales bacterium; assembly: GCA_050744085.1. Classification (GTDB taxonomy): domain Bacteria; phylum Actinomycetota; class Acidimicrobiia; order Acidimicrobiales; family JAJPHD01; genus JAVKSL01. Next base: position 27,371 of record JBOGGU010000057.1, on the reverse strand, counting down.
GTTGTAGACCACGTCCATCACCACCGCGATGCCCCTGGCGTGGCACGCATCCACCAGCGCAGCCAACCCCTCGGGGCCGCCGTAGGCGTGGTGTGGGGCGTACAGGTCCGCCCCGTCGTAGCCCCAGCCCCGGTCACCGGAGAACTCTGCCACCGGCATCAGCTCGAGCGCGTCGACCCCGACCGACACCAGGTGGTCGAGGCGTGCCACGACTCCGGCAAAGGTGCCCTCCGGGCTGAAGGTCCCGACGTGGCACTCGTAGATCACCGCCGAGGGCAGGTGGATGCCGCGCCAAGCGGAGTCGGTCCACGCGAATGCCGAGTGGTCCACCACCCGGGAAGGGCCCTCGACCCCGCGGGGCTGGCTCGGCGAACGGGGGTCAGGGAGTGGTCCTCCCCCGTCCAGCGCGAAATTGTACTCGGTTCCGGGACCGGCACCAGTGACCCGGCACGACCACCAGCCCTCGCCGGGCCCCGGCTCCCCCGACTCGGGGGACATGGCGTGGCGATGCCCGCCCACGTCCACCTCCACCGACCCCGCGGCAGGCGCCCAGACCCGGAACGTGTGCATCAGGGCCTCACCAACAGCGCAACCGGGAAGCCCTCCAGCAGCGCTCCCACATCGCGGTGACCCCCGGCCACCTCGTCGCCGGAGAGGGCGTCCACCCAGGACCCTTGGCCGAGGTCAACCGTGGTGCCGGCCAGCTGGCTGCGCAGCGCCTCGCGCACCCCTGACCCGCCCCTCAGGGCCAATCCCGCCACCAGGCGGGGGACCACGCTCACCACCGAGGCTCCCCTGGCGAAGGCGAACACGTGGTCGGACTCGGGGCCGGAGGCCTCGAGCGGGACGTATCCTGCCCCCGCGCCAAAGCGCTCCGGGTGGTCACGGCGGCAGGCGAGCGCGCGGTGGATAAGGCAGAGCTTCGGAGCCCCTTCGGCAACCCGGCTCCAGGTCTGCGCCGGGGTCATCGCCGCCACCTCGCCGAGCAGGGCCCGGCGCGCCTCGAAGTCCACCGGCCGGCGGTTGTCCGGGTCGACGAGGGAGTAGTCCCAGCATTCGCAGCCCTGGTAGATGTCGGGGACGCCAGGCAGCGTCAGCTTGCAAAGGGCCTGGGCCAGCGCGGTCACCCACCCCGCCTCCAACAGGTTGTCCTCGACGAAGCTGGAAAGGTCGGACACGAAGAGGCCGTCGTCAAGCACCGCTTCGACGAAGTCCTCCATCGCGCGGTCGTAGCTGGAGTTTGCGTCGGTCCAAGACGTGTGCACCTTGGCCTCCTTGGTGGCCTTGGCCATGTAAGCCCGCACCCGGTCGGTGCTGATCGGCCATGCTCCCACAAGTGTCTGGTACAACAGGTACTCGGCCGCGGGATCGGGGTAGGGCCCCGAGCGATGGCGGGAGTTGACGCCCATCCAGCGCCTCACCGCGGACGCCCACAGCTTGGGGATCTCCGAGAGAACGTAGAGCCGGGCCCTGGTGTCCTCGGAACGCTTGGTGTCGTGGGTGGAGGTGGTCACCATCGAGGTTGGCCAGCGCGCAGCGGCGGTGGAGGCCGCGGCGTGCAGGCCTCCGACTGAAGTGGACCACTGTGCTGGATCGCAACCGACTTCATTCATAGCTGCGAACCGGCAATACGCATACAGAGCCGTGTCCTCGACCCCCTTGGCCATCACCGGGGGGCTCAGCTGCTGGAAGCGCATCCGCAGCTCGGCCTCCGCAGGCCCGGTCAGCGTCTCCGTGCCCAGCAGCATCCCGCTCAGCGCGTCGAGGAGGTCGGGATCGAGCTCGGGGCGCCTCCTAGCCGCCTCGCCAACCGCTTGGCGGATCCGGGCGACGTCGTCGGGGTGCGCCGGGCCGTCGGCCCCCACGTAGGTGCGGTAGACGTGCATGGAGGCGATCACCTCCTCCAGGACGCCCCCCAACTCGGAGCGGGTGTAGTCCCGGTAGGCGCGCCGGCGCCCGCACACGGTGACGAGCAGGGATGTGAGCCGGGCCAGGTCGGCAGCGAGGGAGTCGGCCATCACCGAGTGCTTGGCCCGGTGGGCCACCTCGGCGAAGCCCTCGTCGGACCCGCACAGCTCGTTCCACAGCTCGGTGAAGGGCTCCTCCCCCGCGGGATCAACGAAGAGGCCACCGATCAGGCCCACCCACTCGTAGCCCGTGGTGCCGGCAACCCTCCAGCTCTCGCGCAGTGACTCTCCAGGCTCGAGGATCTTCTCCACCACAACCCACGCGTCCGAGCCCTGCTCTGCCAGGCGCTCGAGGTACGCATCCGGCTCGGCCAGGCCGTCGATGTGGTCGACCCGCAGGCCGTCTATCACCCCCTCTGCCAGCCAAGAGAGCACGAGGCCGTGGCTGTCCTCGAACACGGCAGGGTCCTCGACCCTCACGCCTATCAGTGTGTCGATGTCGAAGAAGCGCCGGTAGTCCAGCTCCTCGGCCGCCACCCGCCAGTTGGCCAGGCGATAGTTCTGGCGTTCCAGCAGGGCGTCCAAGGCGTCGGGGTCGGCGTTCAGGGCTGCGAGGCAGTTGTCGATGGCCTTGGCTACGACAGGGTTGCTGCAGAGCTGGGCCAGGCCGGACCGCAGCACCTCCTTGTCCCGGTGACGGGCCCTCACACTGTCGCGGTCGGTGGCCCACGACGGGGGCAGGTTACCCAGGGCGGCGGCGATGCTCTCGAGCTCGTCGGCCACCGCGTCGGGCTCGGAACGCTCGTTGGCCTCAGGCTGCGCAGCGCGGACCGTGGCGCTCGCGCGCTCCAGTAGGGCGTCGAGCGTGGGCGGCGCCACGGGCACCAACCGCTCCCCGTAGCGGACGCAGAAGCTGCCTCCCTGGCGCTCGACGCTCAGCTCGCCGGCGTCGAGCACCCTGCCGTAGTGATCGGCCAGGATGGGGAGCAGGACTGTGTTGCGCAGCTTGGCCTCGGGGGGGTCCCAGTCGACGTCGAAGTAGGAGGCGTAGACGCTGGACGGCCCGTTCTCCAGCACGTCCCACCACCAGGCGTTCTCCGGGCCGCCTATCGCCATGTGGTTGGGCACTATGTCGAGCACGACCCCGAGCCCGGCGGCCCCGAGGGCCTCGCACATGCGGCGGTGGGCCTCTGGGCCACCCAGCTCGGAGTTGGGCCTGGTCGGGTCCACCACGTCGTAGCCATGCGTGCTCCCCGGCGCCGCCTGGAGGGACGGGGACGCGTAAAGGTGGCTGACACCTAGGGAGGCGAGGTAAGGGGCCAGGGCTGCCACCTGGTCGAAGCCAAAGCCCGGCCTGAGCTGGATTCGGTAGGTAGACAGTGGGGCCCGGCGAGAGCTCACGACCACCTGGGGGTCAGGCAGTCCGACGGAGCACCACCGTGCAGCGCTGCTCCACAGCTACCGTCTCGCCAGCACGATGGGCCCTGGCGTCAGATGGCTCCGCCACGGATGGCTCCCCCGCTGGCTCGCTGGCGGTGTCGAGCACCACCTTCCACTCGGCTCCCCAGTCCTCCTTTGGAAGGGTGAAGTCTAGAGGCTGGTGGTAGGCATTCAGGAGCAGGGCGAAGCTGTCGTCGGTGACCTTGTCCCCCCTCATGTCTGGACTCGGGATGGCGTCGCCGTTCAGCAGCACCGCCATCGCGTTGACGTGGCCCTCCTGCCAGTCGGCGTCAGACATGACAGTCCCTTCCGGCGTGAACCAGCCGATGTCGGTGGCCTCGCTGCCCCGGATGCTGCGCCCGTGGAAGAACCGGCGGCGGCGGAAAACCGGGTGCTGGCGAAGGAGGGAGAGAAGGCCCCGGGTGTAGTCGAGGAGGTCGGTGTCGACATGGGCCCAGTCGTACCAGGAAAGCTCGCTGTCCTGGCAGTAGGCGTTGTTGTTGCCGCCCTGGGTCCTGCCCAGCTCGTCGCCCCCCAACAGCATGGGGATCCCCTGGGAGAGGACGAGCGTCGCAAGGAAGTTGCGGACCTGGCGCCGTCGCAACGCCAGGATGCCCGGATCGGTGGTCGGGCCCTCTGCCCCACAGTTCCAGGAGCGATTGTCGTCGGTGCCGTCACGGTTGTCCTCGCCATTGGCCTCGTTGTGCTTGGCCTCGTATGCGACCAGGTCTGCCAGCGTGAACCCGTCATGGGCGGTCACGAAGTTGATGCTGGCGTACGGCTTGCGCCCCGACAGCTCGTACAGGTCCGAGCTCCCGGTGAGCCGGTAGGCGGTCTCGGCCAGGGTAGCCGGGGCGCCTCGCCAGAAGTCGCGCATGCAGTCTCGGTACTTGCCGTTCCACTCCGACCACAGCGGGGGGAAGTTGCCCACCTGGTAGCCCCCCTCCCCCACGTCCCAGGGCTCGGCGATGAGCTTCACCTGGCTGATGATCGGGTCCTGCTGGATCACGTCGAAGAAGGCCGACAGGCGGTCCACGTCGTGGAGCTCGCGGGCCAGGGTTGCAGCCAGGTCGAAGCGGAACCCGTCGACATGCATGTCCACTACCCAGTAGCGCAGCGAGTCCATCATCAGCTGCAGCACGTGCGGGTTGCGCATGTTCAGGCTGTTGCCGGTGCCGGTGTAGTCGGTGTAACGCCTGCGGTCCTCGGCCAGGCGGTAGTAGGAGGCGTTGTCTATGCCCCGATAGCAAAGGGTGGGGCCAAGCTCGTTGCCCTCCGCTGTGTGGTTGTACACCACGTCGAGGATGCACTCGATCCCCGCCTCGTGCAGCGCTCGGACCATGGTCTTGAAGTCCTGCACCTGCTGGCCCCGCTGGCCCGCAGAGCTGTAGCCGGCGTGGGGTGCGAGGAAGCAGATCGAGTTGTAGCCCCAATAGTTGCGAAGCCCCTTGGCGACCAGGGTCGAATCCTGGATGAACTGGTGCACGGGCATCAGCTCCACTGCGGTGACCCCAAGCCTGACCAGGTGCTCGATTGCCGCCGGGCTGCCCACCCCGGCGTAGGTCCCCCGGACCTCGGCGTCGACGTTGGGGTGGGTGGCAGTGAAGCCCTTCACGTGGGTCTCGTAGAGCACTGTGTCGGGCCATGGTGTCCGGGGATGCCTGTCGTCGCCCCAGTCGAAGTACGGGTTGGTGACGATGCAGCGGGGCACGAATGGGGCCGAGTCGTCGTCGTTGGGGGCATCGTGGTCGTCGAAGCGGTAGCCGAACACCGCCGGGTCCCAGCGCACCTCGCCTTCCACCGCCTTGGCGTAGGGGTCCAGCAGGAGCTTGGAAGGGTTGCAGCGCTGGCCCTTGGAGGCGTCATGGGGGCCACGCATCCTGTAGCCGTAGCGCTGGCCCGGCTGCACGCCTGGGAGGTAAACGTGCCAGCACAAAGCGTCGACTTCATCGACCTCTACGCGGGTCTCAGAGCCGTCCTCGCCGAACAGGCACAGCTCCACCGCCTCGGCCATGTCCGAGAAGACAGCGAAGTTGGTGCCCGTCCCGTCGAACGTCGCACCCAGTGGGAACGGACTGCCAGGCCATTCTCGCATGGCGAGACCATAGCCGGAGCCGGCGCCACGGCGGACGGTTTCGGGCCACGTGCGGGGGGTCAGAGGTGGGTCGGCGCGCCTGGGCCGGAGCGGCTTCGGCCGGGCCGGGCCAGGGCTTGCCCAGTCAGCTTGCCTGGCTCTGAGCCGGCTCGCTCCTGGGGGGTTGGGCCGGGGCCGGCTGGGGGGCGGCGGACTCAGCGGCAGGCTGGGCTTGCGGGGCCGGCTGGGCTTGCGCGGCCGGCTGGGGGGCGGCCGGCTGGGGGGCGGCCGGGGCTGGCTGGGGGTCGGCCTGGGCCGGAGCGGGCTGGCTGGTCGTCGCCACCGCCTCCTTGATGTCCGCCGATGCCTTGGCAGCACCGTCTTTCAGGTCCTGCTTGGCCGACTTACCCCCGCCCTCCTCAGTACCCTTCTTGAACTCGCTGGACGCGGAGCCCAGGGAGCGTGCCAACTTCGGGAGCTGGGTGCTGCCGAAGAGCAGGGCGATGATGCCCAACACTATCAACAGGTCGTATCCTTCGAGAAACGCTAGCATCCTGTGAGGCTCCTCCTTCCCGAGGGACGCGTCCGGACCGGACGGCCAGGTCGTCCCACGAGTCTGTGAACCCAGCCTAGCGGCTTGGCTGCCCAGGACCGGAGCCTCGATCATCGCCATCATTGTCGTTCGGCCTGGCCTCGTCCTCCGGTCGCTCGCGCTCCTCCCGCAGCTTGTCCCCACCCACCTGGACCAGGCGCAGCACGGTCACCAGCCCAAGGCCCCCTCCCAGGTTCCCGAGCAACGCCCACCCCGCCAGCTCGGCCCAGGTAAGATACCCGAAGGGCGCCCCGGCCTGGAGGGCTGCGAAGCTCTCCAGGGACATCACGATCACGTGGTTCAAAGACCCGGCTGCCAGCAGGAATGCGGCTACCACAGCAGCAACCAGCTTCGCCGGGACTGATTCGGTGCTGTGCTCCATCCAAGTCATCAGAGTGATGACCATCCCTCCCAGGATCGCTGTGCAGAACGAGCCGAGCCCGATCCCGGCATGCACGTAGCGGTCCGCCGTATCCCGAGCCACTGCATCGAGCGCCGGGAAGCCGGCAATGACCACCGCCATCACGACCCAGCCGCCGGCGAGGTTGCTCACCAGGCTCCCGATCCAGAGGCGGCCAACCGCCCGCAGGTCGGTCTTGCCCGCCACCACAGCCGATATCGGGATCAGGAAGTTCTCGGTGAACAGCTCGCTGTTGGCCAGCGACAGGGCGATGAAGCCGATGCTGAAGGCCAGCGCCCCCAGCCCGACGCTCCCAGTCAAGTGATGCACCAGCAGCAGGGCGAACACCCCGAGGCCCACGTCCAGGCCACCAACCGTCCCAGTTGCCAGCAGGACCGGCGCGCTTCGGCGGAGGCGCTCCAGTCCCTCGTCGACAGTCCGCTCGAAAGCGGTCCTTACTTGCGTGGACATGGCACTTGCGTGGACGTAAGCACTTGCGTGGACGTAGGCGCTTGACCCTGGGCTGACGCCCCGAGAGGCTTGGGCAAAGCCCTTCCAGGCTCTCAGCTACCCTGGCTTTTAGCTGCCCTGGTCGGCCACCGCGGAGTCAGGCGGGTCGAGGATCGTGAACAACGAAGTCAGACCGGCGATGGTGAGGACCTTGAGGATTCGGGGCCCGGGGCGGACTAGGTGCAGGCTTCCCCCGTCCGCCTCCAACCGACGGAGGGTGGCAACCAGGGCCCTCAAGCCGCTGGAGTCGATGAAATCGACACCCTCGAGGTCGACAAGGATCCGCGAGGTGCCATCGAGGATCAGCTGATCGAGCACAGCCGCCAGCTTGGGGACCGCGGCGACATCGAGCTCCCCTGCCAGCGCCACCACGACCGGGTCGCCGCCTTGATCGACAACCCGGACGTCGAGGTTCACCGTTGTGACCTTACCTCCTCAGCTCAGCGGCGCGGGCTGGCCGCGAAGGCCATCCCTCCCAGAAGCGCCAGCACGATGCCCGGCCCCAGGTTGTAGCCGAGGAGGTTGATGAAGCCGTTGGTGGGGGTCGCCACAGTGAACACCGTCGGGCTGGAGTACAGGATCGGCCAAACAGGCACGGCCAAGATGAACCACGCCCCGCAAGCCGCCAGCAGCAGGCCGATGAAGGTGCTCGAGCGCCTCAGCGCCAGTAGGTACAAGCCAGCGACCAGCGCTACTGCGCCGGGAATCAGGTATATCAGGGCGTGCTGCAGCGTCCAGGTGAAAGAGCCGATCCCGTTGGAGCTGAAACCGAATGCCGGGCCGACATAGGGGACTATGCCACCCCAAGCCCCTTCGAGGACCGCCAGCACCCCGATGAGGGCCAAGCCCGCACCCGCGCTCGTAGCGCGTACTGTGCCAGCGCCGGCAGCGGCCGGACGCGGCGCCGTCCCTGACCAGTCCGCGCCCACCACCTTGGTCCTAGCTCTGGAACGGGTCTTGATTGCCATCTCGATGACCTCCCCTGTCGGCCGACGTGTCGGTGCCGACCTCTCTTCAACCCCTACCAACCCATCCACGGGCTTTGCCGGCCCTTGGTACCAGGCTACAGGTTGTCGATATGATCATAGCCCTGATACCCGAAACCTGGAGTTGCTAACCGCTCGCTCAGGTCCTGTCCAGCCTTGGGACGCCCAATTCCTGGACCAGCAGCATGACGGTGGCCGCCACCGGGATGGCCACCAAGGCCCCGATTATCCCCGCAAGCGAGCCGCCTACGACGACGGCCACGACGGTGATCAAACCCGGCACCCTCACGGTGCGCCCCATGATCCGCGGCGTGAGCAGGTAGTCCTTGGCCACCAGGTAGATCACCACGAACGCGACGGTGGCGATGGCCACAGGCACCGATACGCTGAGGGCCACCAACGAGACGATCAGGCCACCCAGGATGAACCCCACGATGGGCACAAGGTTCAGCAGGGCGACCAGGCTCCCCAGCAGCAGCGGGAAGGGGATCCCGAAGATCACGGCCCACAAGAAGGTGAGGAGCCCCGAGATCGCGGAGATGACCAGGTTCCCCAGCACGAAGCCGCCCACCTTGTCGAATATCTCGTCGGTGAGCAGGACGACTCGGGCACGGCGGCTCCGGGGGGTCATCTGGTAGATCCCCCTCTTCACCCTCGGCATGTCGGCGAGGAGGTAGATCGTGATCACCACCACGATCAGGGTGCCGGTCAGCACCCCGATCACCACCCTACCCACCCCGATGACCCCGTTCACCAGGGAGTCACCGCTCACGAACTTTTGCAGCCTCGTCGTCAGGTGGTAGTGGGCGTTGAGCCTTCCCAGGGCGGTGTGGGGCTTGCTCAGGTTGGTTAGGTAGTGGGGAAGGTGCCTGGACTCGGCCACGATCACCGGCACCACCAGCGCCAGGAAGCCTGCCAGCACACCCACTGCCACGGCCACGACCAACAGCACAGCCAGCCAGCGAGGGACCCATCGCTGCAGCCAGCGTGCCGGCGGGTCGAGCCCCACTGCGAGGACGAGCGCCAGGCCCAGGAGCAGGACCAGGTGCCTGATCGTGTAAAGCCCCCAGACTCCAGCCGCGGCAACCGCCACGCCCAGCGCTCCGGTTATGCCGACGTAGAATGGGCTGCGACGGTTGATGGGTCGACCAGGAAGCCCGAACTCGTGCTCGGCTGAGACCCCAGCCTCGATGGCCGCTGCCTCCTCGAGGTCTTCTTCATCGAGGCCCTCGACATCCTCGAGGGGTGTGTCAAGCAGGTCAGCTGGCGTACTGTCGAGTGCTTCGGCCTCGCCCACTGAAGCGGGCTGGGCCTCCCCCACTGCCTCGTGGCGCTCTGTCATGGCAAGTTGGGCTCAGGTGGTGACGGCCGACGGCCCGGCGCGACCGGGCCAGGACAGCTAGCGCTTGCCCTGCTGCTCGCGCAATGCCTCCAGCACCGCTCGGCGCCGCTGGGAAGGCGTGACGACCCTCACCGGGATGGGCACGAGGGTCGGCCTGGGGCCGAACAGCCCAGCCAACCTCGCCAGCGCCTCGCGCACTGCGCCGGCCACTCTGTCCCTTCTCGTACCGCTCGGCATCCGAACATCCTCTCACACGGCGACACTGGACGGCCGTCGCTGACTCAGTCCAACGACCCAGCCGGCTAATACCTTCCCAAGCTGGCGGGTTCACAAACAGAAGCGCTGGTAGGGAAGGGGAAGCTCCCTACGGGGCTACGCCCGTAGCCGTATGGCGCCCGACAGCTTACGCCAGGGAACGTGGGCCAGCCCGGCGCCCATCCCCAAAACTATGACCCCTGCGACAACATCCACGAAGTAGTGGTTGGCGGTGACGATGACCACGATGGTGGTGACTATCGGATCAGCCACGAGCAGGGCCTTCAGCCAGCGATGCCGTACCGTGGGAAGCATGGCGAACGTACACCAGGCCGCCCACGCCACGTGCAGGCTGGGCATGGCTGCGTACAAGGCTCCGACGTCGGTGAGCAGCACGCCGTCAAGGTGGCCCGCCCCCCCGAGGGTCTGCATCGTGTCGACGAACCCGAAGCCCGAAGGCAAGAGCCGAGGAGGCAGCACCGGGAAGGCAACGAAGACGACAAGGCTGATGCCGCTGAGCCAGGCCAGCGCGTTTCGCCAGCGGCGATACCTGGCAGGGAAGCGCCACCAGAGCCAGACAAGGACCACGACAGGCATCACAAAGTGGACCGTGGCGTAGTAGTCGTTGCAGAACTGCGCCAACCCGGGGACGTGCAAGGCAAGCGACTGCAGGTAGGCCTCGTGGAACCAGCCCAGGGCCTGCTCCAGGTGAACCTGGGCGAGCCCGTCGGCCAAGGCGGTAGCGTGCGAGCCTGTCGTCACCTCGGCCACTACCTCGTATGCGAAGTAGAGGATGGCGACCATCACCAACTCCCTCCAGAACTGCCGATGCCAGAATCGGTCCCTCCAGGGGGGCGCGGGGACAACGGCATCGCGCTCCGCGGTGCCAGTCGGTGTCGTATCAGCCCGATCGATGGCTGCGATGCTGTCGGGTTCAGGCATGGGCAATTCCGGTTGGCCGAGGAGCTGCGGGGGTCGGACAGGCTAGTTTGGCCATGATGTCCCACCGGATCGACCTCGAGCTGACAAGTGCACGGCCCGACGGTACTTGGACTTGGAGGGCCGCGGGTGCTCGCCAGCCCAAGGGGAGCCTCGATGCATCCCTGTTGTACGAAGGCGCAAGCGTGGGGGACGTGGTGCGGGCCGAGGCCGAGATCGGCTTGGACGGCACCAGCATCATCCGCCTGTACCCACCTCGCGAGCGCCGCCCCGATACCGCGAGACTCGTCCTCATTGCCTCACCCACATCGTCGTCGGGTGTCACTTCCTCTCTGTTGCCGAAGTCTCGCGGTGACCGCGAGCGGGGCGGGCAGGGCCGAGGACCCGCGGGTGACGGCCGACCCGCGGGTGGCGGGCGACCGGCGGGTGGTCGTGGCGCGGAGCGCGTGCCCGACCCCGAAAACAGAGCCGGGGGCCGCGCAAGGCCTGGGCGCCAGCGCCCTGGCCTCACCGAGCCAGGCGAGGGCTCCCCAGAAGGCGGGCCAGTCCAAGGCGCGACCGCGACCGGACAGGGCCAATCCTCCACCCCCCGGGCTGGACGTACTCGTTCACCGGGATCACGCGGGCCCCGCCCTCCCGGCTCCAGGCCCTCGGCAGCAGGTCACCCTGCGAGACATGCGCCCAGCGGCAAGGGCACCGACGCCACCGATGGAGGTCGCCATGGCCCTGGGCGCCTCGTAGCGGGAAACGAGCACCGGACCGCTGCGTTGGCCGCCCTTCCAGCCGAGCAGAGGCCCATTGCCGAGCAGGTCCTCAGGGGGGGCCTCCCAGCCGTGCGGCAAGCCATCGAGGCCCAGAACGTCGCCGCGAGGGCAGAGGGCAAGCCCGAAGTTGGTCCTGAGCCTCTCATGAGACTCGCAGAGCAGCTCGTCGGACCACTGAAGGCCGCTGCTTGGCGCGACCGCGCCGAAGCTGCCGTGGCCGCTGGTGCGGACCTCGCCCTTCGCGACCTGCGCTCGGTAGTAGCCGGCGCCGACAGCGTCGCCCGGGACGACGAGGGAAGGTTGCTGGCAGCGAAGCTCCGCGAGTCACTCGAAGCCCGGATGGCCCAGATCCGCCAACGCTGGGTGGACGAGACCGCATCGGCGCTGGAAGGGGACAAGGTCCTGCGTGCCCTTCGCTCATCCTCGCGCTCCCCTGACCCTGCTTCCAGGCTGCCTGCCGAGCTCGCGGTCCGCCTCAGCCAGGCCGCCGGGAGCGCCATGACCCCCGATACGCCTCCCGACCGTTGGGCTGCCCTGCTCGAAGCGGCTGCCAGCTCACCTGTACGCCGAACCGTGAGGCCGATCGGGCTACCCACCGATGCCGGCGACGAGCTGATGGCTGCAGTTCGCCACGCGTCCGGTCGGGTCCCCGCCCTGGCAGGCCTCCTCGGTCTGGACATGCCACCCCCCCCGGCGCCCCCGAGGAGCATTCCTCCGAGGCCAAAGGGCAGCCACCCTACGAACCTCAGCTGACCAGCGGCCTGTAAAGGACTATCAGCCTGGCCTTGAACCCGCTCGACTCCAAGAACGCTTTCACCTCTCGGTTGCCTGGTAGTGCCATGGCGTCAACACCTGCGCAACCCTGGTCGGTGAACCATACGACCAGGCACTCCATAACCGCCTCGCCAACCCCCACCCCCCGGGCCCGAGGTTCAACGTAGAGCTCCTCCACCACCCCGTGGACCACCCCGTTGTCAAGGTGCTCGACCTGGCCCAACCCGTAGCCGACCACCTGGTCCTGCAGCGTGCCCACCCACGCGGATTGATCGGGCCGACCCAGCCGGGCGATCAGACCTGCTGGGGTACGCGCCGCTGGTGACTCGCGGCGCAAGAAGAGGTCCCCTCCTCGTGGAGCCCTCAGCTCGTCCCGACCGGCGCCACACAGCTCTGCGATTCGCCGGGCATCACCCGCGACGGCGAGGCGAGCACCCTCCATCGTTCTCGGTCCTCCTGTTTGGCTCAAACGCAGTCGCGACAGAGTCCACGGACTGGATCCGCGAGCTGGCTGGGGTGTTTGACCAAGAAGCACGACTGGCATACGAACTCGTCAGGCTGCTTCGGGAGCACCTTGGTGGCACCCTCCGAGCGATCCTCGGTGTCGGGTGCGTCCTCGTCGTCGTCCTGACGGACCACGAGGCGCTCCTTCAGGATCACGTCCAAGCTCGCCTCGACGTCATCATCCTCGGGCTCCTCGTCGTCGTCGTCATCATCATCGTCAGAGGCAAGCGCTGCGGGTGGGGCGAGCACGACCACCGGTTCGTCGGCATCGTCGTCGACAAGGTCGTCGGCGTCGTCGTCCCCATTGTCGTCGGCGAGGTCGTCATCATCCACCAAGTCGTCCTCGCCCGGGCCGTCCTCGCCCGGGCCGTCCTCGCCCGGCTCGTCATCCACCAAGTCGTCGTCATCCACCAAGTCAGCCTCGCCCGGGCTGTCCTCGCCCAAGTCTCGGTCAGCCAAGGGACGCAGGTCCTTGTCCTCGGGCTCCGTGGCAAGAGGCGCATCGTCGATGTCGTCGTCAATCTCTGGTGTCATGCAGGTCCCAGTCATTTTGTGCGTGCAGATCGTGGAGGTGCGGGTGGCGGGCGCGATCGTCGGCGCGCGGCGGGAGCCTATACGCGTGCTCCGGCACGTCGGCATGCCGCCACAACTGCCGGGGTATGACGGGGCCTGGAGCCTTTGGGTCGTCCGGTAGCCCACCTTCCCGGGTCCCGGGCAGGGGTTATTGGGACGATCTCTACTCGGTCTTCGGACCCCGCCCTACCCGCAGCTGCCCCTCCCGAAGCTGTGTTACGGGAGACCACGACACAAGCCGAGGCGGATGGGACTCAGCTAGTCTTGCCTCGCGACCAACCGGCGCGTCAAGTGGGAGTTAGGCCCTGTGACCTGGATCTCTGTGTCGGGCCGCAGGTCAGGAGGCTGAAAAAATCTTCTGATCAGACAAGTCGGACGGTTCAGAACTGTTGCTGGAGCGCCATCACGTCGGCGACGTATTGGCGGGACACGGGCAAGACGCCGTAGGCCTGTGTTGCCGCCAAGCCTTGATAGTACGCGGCGATGGCCAACGGCTCGTTCCAGCCAGTCTGGTCCAGCAGGTAGCGTAAGAACCTGGCGCTGATGACTATGTTGTCGACCGCCACCCAGGGATCCAGCTGGGCAGGGTCGAGGACAGCTCTGACGAAGGCAACTGTGTCAGGCGTGAGCTGGCCGATGCCGATGGCGCCAGCGGGCGAGACCACATCCGACTGCCACCCTGACTCTTGCCAGGCGATGGCCTCCAAGAGGCTCGCAGGTATCCCCGTGGTCGCTGCGGCCCTGTCGAAGTCTGGCAGCAGGGCTAGCCTGTCTGGATAGTACGACAGCCCTACTGGGTAGGAAGCAGACTGAGAGCTTGACTGCGCGGCACCGGCTCCGCCCGCCGAGTCAGGGATCGCCAGAGTGGTGCCTGCCTCGATGAAGTTCGGGTCGGAGATGTCGTTGGCAGCGGCCAGGGCGGACACGCCGACACCAAATCGAGCCGAGATCGCGGACAGGGTGTCGCCGCTCGCCACCATATAGCTCCGAGAGCTGCTGGACGTTGCCGCCACGGGGCCACCCAGCGCAGCCGCCAGCGCCAGGGCCGTGGTCATCGCCACAGGGCCAGCACATCGCACCCAGGCGCGCTTGAACCGGTGGAGTCTGGTTCGCTGCGTCGTGGCTATCTGGGTCATGTCGTCATCATCCAGTGTGATGGCGTCCACCCGGCGCCAGTCGGGAGAGCTTACAACCTCACAAGTCCCATTGCCAACTCCAGTCCCATTGCCAACTCCAGTCCCACTGTCAACACTGGGCCCACTGAGCCCACTGAGCCCATCGGACACAATGGACTGGCTACACCAGGCCCTCAGGGCATCTGAGGGCCGGTCGAGGCGGGTGTGGTGTGGCCAGCTCGTCGGCGCTCGGCTCGGTCCTCGCCTTGGAGGCGCCCCAAGGCAGGTTGGCCGTGATCCACGAAGCGCATTGCGCCCGCCAGGGCACGGTGTCCCGCTTGAGACCCGACAAGGCGGTGCATCTCCTGGGCCACCTCACGATACGAATCGTGCCCCTGGGATGCCGATCGGAGCTCGGTGATGTGCATGACCTCCCGGGCGTTCATCTGCATCGAGTACCTGATGCGGTAAGCCAGCGCCACCGCATAGCCAGCCTGCTCGGGGAATGGGCCCGCAAGGGCTTCTCGCAGCTCGGCTGAGCGCTCCATCGACTCGCGGAAGGGGGCCTCGAGCCCAGCTTCTGCCACGTCGTCGGGCAGGACCCATCCCAGGTCAGTCCCCAGGGACTGCCACTCGATGGTCAGCATGCGGTGACGTTGGAGATCCCGGAAGGCTCCGTAGTCCGACACCACGTCGTAGCGGTACGTCGTGCGCTCGAGTGCACGGCCAGGCCGGAGCCGTCGGTTCGTGCGCTCACCGACGTATGCAGCCATCACCGCGGCTCGCTCCTCGCCTGACATGTCGGCGACCAGCCGGGCGACCTGGTCCTCGGGCAGGCTGGTATGCGGGTAGAGGATCGCGGTGATCACCTTGTCCTCACCCGCCGGGTCGTAGTCGACCAGGCTGACCAGGGGGCGGGGCTCGGCGTCGAGCCCGGCAGTCAGCTCGGCTGCCAACGAGGCGGTCGCCTCCCGTGTCCCGGCGAGATAGGCCGACCAGGCGCAACCCCGCTCGGGCCGATCCACACGTGTTAGGAACGACGGAACCACCTTACGCAGCTCCTCGAGCATCATCTCCGCATACGCCCCAGCCTCGGGCAGGGGATGGGAGCGCATTCGCAACAGGAGGGCCTCGTAGGCCTGGCCGCTTCCGTAGACGCCGACATTGGACAGTGATGCTGCAGGCAGGAGGCCCCTCACCGCATCCAGCGCCCGTGCCTTAACCGCCCGGCGCCAGGCCAGATCCGAGTCCGAGCGCCCCTTTGGATGGCTTCTCGCCACCCATTCGGCCACGGCCGGGAAGAGCTGCGAGTAGGTGTCGAACATGCGATCCATCTCGCCGACGTATCGGGCTCCGAGCTGCGAGCCGAGGATGGCGGGGTCTCGGTGGTAGCGGTAACGTCCGTCACCCAGTCGGACCTCGAACGCGACATAGCGAGTGGACTGCTCCATGTACGCCATGACTCGACCCCACTCCAGGATCTTGGTGAGGATGTTGGAGGCCTGCTCGCAGGCAAGGTGGACCCCCCCGAGCTGGGCTACCGAGTCGTCGCCATAGTCCAGGAAAACCCGTCCGTAGAGCTCCTCCGCGCGGCGCAGTCCCACGGTGGCATCGACGCTTTGGTCACCACTGATGTCCAGGTCGCCGACGAACTCGTCAAGGAACAACCTGCGCAGCGGCTTGGCCGAGCGGGAGTAGCGGGCAAACAGCGCCCCCTTGACCACCTCGGGGAGGTTCACGAGGGCGAAGACCGGCCTGTCCAGGTTGGTGAAGTAGCGGCGCAGGACGTCGGCCTCCTCCGGCGTCCAGGGCTCCTGGGAGTACCGGGGCATCTGCGCTCGCGGGGCAATCAGGGGTGAGCTGGGGTCCTGTGGCTGACGAGACATGGTGTGGCAAGACTAGAGGGGCGGTCCACCCCGCGGGTGGACCCTCCAGCTTTGAGCTGTCAAATCAAGCACGACGCGGCCACGACTCCGCGACACGCCACTACGGCGGCTTCGCGGGCAGCCGCTGCCGTTTGGGGACAGGGCGCCACGTCGGCAATCTGGCGGAGCAGGTCGATGAGGCACTTGACGTTGCGAACGAAGTCACCGGCCCAGGATCCCGTGGACCCGTGTCGTAGACCGGAGGGGCCAGGGCCCGAGGGCCCAGAGCTGGAGCGGGCGCCTCCCCCCGCTGCACTCTCACGCATGACCTTCTCTAGGGGGCGGCCGAGCACCCAGGCCCTCGCTGCTGGCGCAAAGCCCGGGTCCGGGGCACGAGTCAACGGCAGCCCGGCCGCAGCCTCTGCTGTTGCGATGCGTCCGGACAACGCATCGAGCGCCTTCCAACGGAGCTGGGCCTCGGGCTCCCTGAACGACGGCACCGAGCTTGCCGGGCCTCGCTCCTCGAAGGTGAGAGCGGACACCAGGCTCGCCAGGTCATGGGGCTCCAAGCCATCGAACAGCCCCTCTCCCAGGGCCTCGGCGACGAGCAGGTCGGCCTCGTGGTAGATGCCGGCAAGTCGTTCCCCCGCTGGCGTGAGGGACCACCCGTCCACATATCCCCACGCGCCCAGCAACCCCAATACCTGGTCAAGCTGGTGAGCCAAGGAGTCGCCCCGTGCCGCGATGCGGCGCTCCAGCCGCGCAGCGCTACGCTCCGCTCTCTCCGCCACCGGCGTCGACGGCGAGCCAGCGGCGACCTGGCGCAGGCGCTCGACCTCCGATTCGAGGGCCACGACATGGGCGTTCACCTGGTACTGGGCGAAGGAGCAATTGAGGAGGTGGCGAGCCCGTTCGGGTGAGTACCTGCGCACCAGGTTGACCGCCATGTTGTAGGTGGGGCGGAAAGACGACCGCAGCGCCCAGGATCGGTTGGCCGCCAGGGCAGCCACCTCGGCGAAGGCCAAATCTGGCGACCAGAGCACCACCGCGTAGCCGAGCTCGTCGATACCGCGCCGCCCGCCCCTCCCGGTGAGCTGGGTGAACTCACCCGGGGTGAGGCTCTCGTGGCGCTCCCCGGTGAACTTGGTCAGCTTCTCGACGACCACGGAGCGAGCTGGCATGTTGATGCCCACAGCGAGGGTCTCGGTGGCGAAGACCACCTTTACCAGCGCTGCGTCGAAGCAGGCTTCTACAACCTGCTTGAAGGGTGGCACCAGCCCGGCGTGATGGGCGGCCACGCCGGCCTCCAGGCCGCTGAGCCAGGCGCCGTATCCCAGCAGCGCCAGGTCGTCGTCGCTCAATCCCTCGACACCGTCCTCGGCAATAGAGCGGATCTGGCTCCGCTCCTCGGCGTTCGTCAGGCGCACACCGTCCGCCAGGCACTGGCGCACGGCCTCGTCGCAGCCCGCCCTGCTGAAGATAAAGTAGATGGCGGGGAGCATCGACTCCTCCCCCAGGCGCTCGACCACCTCTGTCCTACGGGGACGCCTCAGCGGGCCGCGGGCGTGATACGAGTGGCGGCCCCGCTGGGCCCTCCTGGCATCCAAAGCCAACATCTCGGGGCTTGGGCGCCCGTCGACGAACGTCGGCACGAGCTGTGCACCGCCCGAAGAGCGATCTCGGACCATGTAGAGCTGGCGCAGCTCCACAGGGCGGCGCTCCTCGACGATCGCCGTGGTTGGGCCCCTGACGGTGGTGATCCAGCGGACCACCTCGGCCGAGTTGGACACGGTGGCTGACAGGCAGACCAGCCTCACCGTGTGCGGTGCGTGGATGATCACCTCCTCCCACACGGCTCCCCGGTAGGGGTCCTGGAGGTAGTGGACCTCGTCCAACACGACGCAGCTCAGCCGGGCCAGGGCTGGGGAATCGGCGTAGATCATGTTGCGGAGGACCTCGGTGGTCATCACCACCACCTCCGCGTCCCCCCTGATGGAGTTGTCCCCGGTCAGCAGACCCACCCGGTCGGCGCCGAAGCGAGCGCACGCCTCCGCGTACTTCTGGTTCGACAGGGCCTTGAGCGGTGTGGTGTAGAAGGCCTTGCCGCCGCCTGCCAGGGCCTGCTCGACGGCGTAGGTCGCGACCACTGTCTTGCCAGATCCGGTGGGAGCCGCCACCATGACCGACGCGCCCTCGTCGATGGCATCCAGCGCCCTGACCTGGAATGGGTCGAGAGGGAAGCCGATCGAGGCCACGAATGCCGCCCTGGCCTCGCTCCTCACGGGCGAGGCAGGCGCCGGCGCGGCTGGCTCATCGGCGCAGGATCCTACCCACGATGATCGCCCCCTCGTAGAACAGGCACATCGGGATAGCCATGGCGAACAGCGAGAAAGGGTCAGAACTCGGGATGAAGATGGCAGCCAGGGCGAAGATGACAACGATCGCCTTGCGCCGCCACGACGCAAGCCTGGCCGGGCTCAGCACCCCCGCGATCTCCAGACAGATCAGCACCACAGGCATCTCGAAAGCGATGCCGAACGCGGCCATGAGCACCACGATGAAGTGGAGGTACGCGGTCGGGCTGTAGATCTGGGTCAGGTGCGGACCGCCAATCGATCCCAGGAAGCCCAGGGCCTTGGGCGAGACCAGGTAGGCGACCGCCGCCCCGGAGGTGAACAGCACGATGGAGCTGGTGATGAACGGGACCGCGTATCGCTTCTCCTTTGGGTTCAGCCCGGGTGTGATGAACCGCCAGATCTGCCACAAGATGACCGGGGACGCCAGGAACAACCCCCCGTAGGTGGCGATCTGGAGCCGCACCCCGAAGCCCTGCAGGGGCGTGGTGGCAAACAGGTTGCACGTGGTGGGCAGGTTGGGGTGCGCCGCGTGGCTCGCCCTGACGGCATCACAGTAGGGTTGGACGAGGATGGCGAAGATGTCGTTGTAGAGCGCGAAGGCGACGATGCCTGCGGCTATCGCGGCGAGGAGTGACACGATGAGGCGCCGGCGCAGCTCCTTGAGGTGCTCCGAGAGCGTCATGGCCTCCGGCGTGGGGCGCTTGGCGGGCTCGGTTGGCGTCGACTCGCCGCGCGTCCAGGGGGGTCTTATTGCCATCTTGACGATCCGTGAGCCAGTACGCGGCGGGAGCTAGTTGAAGCTCGGGTCGTCAGCCGCGAAGGCCGGCTCGGCCATCCCTGGGCGCGCCGGGGCATTGGTGTGCGGCCGGGGCACCACCTGCGGCGCCGCAGCCGCCTCGGTGGGGACGGGCTCCCGGTCCGTGGGCTCTGCGGGAGACGATATCGCCGACGCCGGAGGGGCCGAGGTCAGAGAGGCCGAGGTCAGAGAGGCCGCGGTCGGTGATGCCGACGCCGGAGGGGCCGACATGGCGGCGGTGACCGACGAGGCGATCGTGGACTTGATGCCCACGTTGGTCAGCTTGGTCAGCTGGGTCAGCTCGGAGAATCCCGGCACGTCCCCAACCGTGTCTCGCACCTGGGTGGTCATGTTCTCTCGGAACCTGCGAAAGTCGGCCCAGGCCTTACCAGCCTTGCGCGTCATCTCCGGCAGCTTCTCCGGCCCCAGGACCAGCAGGGCGATGACCGCCACGATGAGGATCTTGACGGGGGTGATGTCACCCATGCTCGCGAGCCTAGCCTCAGGCGCCTCACCCTTCGGCTGAGGACCTCAGTAGACGGTGATGTCGTTGAGCGGCCAGACCTTCATGACCACCCTGCCCACCACCAGCGAGGACGGGATCGACCCGAAGACCCTGCTGTCCGAGGAGTCGCACCGATTGTCCCCCATCACGAAGTAGTGCCCGGGCGGGATCAGCTGGGTGGCGATGGCGGGGCCTGGGCCCGCGCAGCTGAGCTTGCCGTTGGCGAGCACAGTGGCCACAGGCTGGTCGGTCCGGTAGATGGGCTTCAGGTAGCGTTCGGCGATCGGCTTGCCGTTGATCAGGACCTGGCCGTTCGGCGCAGAGGAGATCGTATCGCCGGGCAGGCCCACCACCCGCTTCACCAGGTCCTTGATGTTGGGGTCCCCGTGGTCGTTGGCTGGTGTGGCGAACACGACGATATCACCCCGGTGGATCGAGCCAAAGTCGTAGGAGAGCCGATCAACGAGGATCCGGTTGCCGATGCCCAGCGTTGGCTCCATCGACCCCGATGGGATGTAGTACGCTTGGACGATGAATGCGCGCACCAGCAGGGCCACCACGACCGCTATGGCGATGATGACCACCCACTCGGCGACCTTGCCCCAGAAGGACTTGGGGCGCTTGTGAGCCCCGCTGCGGCCGGGCCTGGCCTTGCCCGCCTCCGCTGCGCCCACCTCCGCGCTGCCTACCTCCGCTGCGCCTACCTCGGCTGCGCCCACCTCGGCTGCGCCCACCTCCGCCTTGCCTCCCCCCTCCGCCGGCCCCCCAACCGGGGCGCCCTCGGCCTCTCCGGAGGGCGCGGGCGGTGAGGGCTCGGTAGCAGTCACTTCGGTCGAGGCTAGCCCACCTGGGCCCCGCGGGGCGCCACGGCAGCTAGAGGCTCTCGATCAGCTTGTCGACCCGGTCGTCGCTGTACTTGAAAGGATCCTTCAGCAGCACCGTCCTCTGCGCCTGGTCGTTCAGCTTGAGGTGCACCCAGTCGACCGTGAAGTCACGCCGGCGCTCCTTTGCCCGCTTGACGAACTCCCCGCGCAACGCTGCCCTGGTGGTCCGAGGCGGCCTGTCCATGGCCATCTCGATCACCGAGTCGGTGGTCGTGCGCTCCACCAGGCCCCGGCTCTGGAGCCGGTAGAACAGCCCCCTGGCCCGGCTCACGTCGTGATATTGCAGGTCCACCAGGGAGACCTTGGGATGGGACAGCAAGACGTCGTGACGCGCCCGAAAGTGCTCGATGAGGCGGTACTTGATGACCCAGTCACACTCTCGGTCCAGGCTCAGCGGATCCTTCTCGATGACCTGCAGGCAGTGCTGCCACATCTCCAGGGCCCGGTCCTCCTGTGCAGACAGGCCCCGGCTTCGCTGGTAGCGCACCGCGCGCTCGAGGTACTCGGACTGGATCTCCAGGGCCGACAGCTCTCGCCCGTTGGCCAGGCGGACCTTGCGCTTGCAGGTGATGTCGTGGCTGATCTCCCGGATCGCCCGGATCGGGTTGTCCAAGCTCATGTCCCGAAGGATGGCTCCAGGGTCCTCCAGCATCCGCAACACGATGCTGGCCGCCCCGACCTTGAGGTAGGTGGCGTACTCGCTCATGTTGGAGTCGCCGACGATCACGTGGAGGCGCCTGAAGCGCTCCGCGTCCGCGTGCGGCTCGTCCCGGGTGTTGATGATCGGGCGGCTCCGGGTGGTGGCCGACGACACGCCTTCCCAGATGTGCTCGGCGCGCTGGCTCACGCAGAACATCGGCCCCCGCGCTGTCTGGAGGATCTTGCCAGCGCCAGAGTAGATCTGTCGGCTCACGAAGAACGGTATCAGCACCTCCGCGTAGTGCGCGAAGTCGTCCCGGCGGCTGGTCAGGTAGTTCTCGTGACAACCGTAGGAGTTGCCGGCGGAGTCGGTGTTGTTCTTGAAGAGGTAGATGACCCCCCGGATCCCCTCCTCGCGCAAGCGTGCCTCGGCAGACTCCAGCAGCTGCTCCAAGATGCGCTCCCCGGCCTTGTCGTGGGCCACGAGGTCGTTGATCAGGTCGCACTCAGGTGTGGCGTACTCGGGGTGGCTGCCGACGTCGAGGTACAGCCGCGCCCCGTTCTCCAAGAAGACGTTGGAGGAGCGTCCCCAGCTCACCACGCGCCGGAACAGGTAGCGGGCAACCTCGTCGGGGGAGAGCCGGCGCTGGCCGCGAAGCGTGCAGGTGACCCCGTACTCGTTCTCCAAGCCGAAGATGCGCCGGTCCATCGCGGTCCACGGTACCCTTCAGGGCATGGAAAACCGGCTCATGGTCTACCTGACGACCGTGACCGGTGTCTTCCATGCCAGGGTGGTCGCAGCGCGCCTCGGAGCGGAAGGCATCCTCACCGAGCTGCGCGGAGACATCGGGGGGACGTACCCCCTCGGTGGGCGGGTGGAGGTGTTCGTCGAGTCCGACGCTGCTGCCGACGCCCGTCACATCCTGTTGGCAGACGAGATGTTGGCAGACGAGATGTTGGCAGACGAGATGGCTGCTGCTGAGGCCAGCGCCGACACGTCGCCCACGGCGGCGGGCTGGCATCCGCAGCGACGCCATCGCAATTGGATGCGCCTCGCCTGGGTGCTCGTTGCGGTGCTCGTCGCCTTGTACCTGATGGCCGCCTTCGGCTAAGAGTGGGGGCGTGACCACCTCCATGTCGGCCAGACTCGGATCAGTCCTGGCGCGAGGGGCCAGCGCCCCGGCGCTCGATGACGTCCCCGCAGTACGGGCCCACCTCACAGCAGCGGTTCGCCGCTACGAGATCCGGGATCTGGCTGTCCCGGTCGCAGCGAACATCTTCGTCCTCGCAGTCCTCTTCTGGGCCTGGGGGGTGGCGAAGACCTGGTCAGCCGTGGGCGGCTACTTCCTGGTGCCTTGCATCATCTCGGCCTTTGGCTTGGTCGTCGCCCAGGTGGTCCTCGGCGCGTGGTGGTTCAACCGCCACCGTTGGGGGGGGCGGGTGACCGTTGCCGAAGAGGACGCCACGGTGACCCACGCCGACGTCGTGGTGGTGAGCCTCTCCCGCAAGGGTGCGCCCGTCCCCATCGGTCCCCCGAGCCTGGTGAGGGTGGGCGCCAGGCTCCCCGACGGGGCGACGCTGGCGTGGACCGTCCAGGCCGCAGCATGGCGTGACGGCGCCGGCATCGGGCGCTCCGTCGGGCGGGTCGCGCTACTCGGCGTCCCGGCGCCGGGTCGCTGGCTGCTGGGCATCGACTCCAACGGCGAGATCCTGTGGCCCACCACTCCCGTCGCCCCCCTGGCGCCGGCCCCGACAGGTTAGGCGGTGCGGGCAGAACTGGGGAAGCCAATGCAGATACTGTCTACATTAGTCTCCCCAGTGTTTCCTAGGGGCTTGGTGGCGGGGCGAGCGCAGCACCGGCCGACCCGGTAGGGGGCCCGGCGGCCAGCGCTGTTACCAGCTCGTCTCCCAGGATCCGGCGAAATGCCCTCCGGCTTTGCGTGGAGTCCAGCACCGCCACCTCCAGCTCGCCGGGGCCGAGCGTCCTCGACCCACCGGCGAGAGCAGCCACCGCTGCACCCAGCGCCTGGCTCATCGACCACCCCTCCCGCCACGAGGCCTCCAGGAGCTCCGCTATCGCGTCCGCGTCACCGCCCAGCACGCAAAACCGGTCCTCGTCCGCCATGGACCCGTCGTACAAGATGTGGTAGAGCTGGTTGGCGAGGCCGTCCATGCCCACCTCGGCAACCAGTATCTCGACCTCCAGGGGCTTAAGGTCGTGGGTAAAGACCTGGCCTATCGCCTGGGCGTAGCCGTTGGCCAACGAGCGGGCGTCCACGTCCTCCCGGCTGTAGGCGAAGCCCTTCGAGTCGGCGTGACGCACCCCTGCGACGCGCAGCTGGTCGAACTCGTTGAACCGCCCAACCCCGGCGAACGCGATCCGGTCGTAGATCTCGGCAATCTTGTGCAGCGCACGGGAGGTGTTCTCCGCGGCCAGCAGGATACCCTCGCCGTAGACGGTGGCAACCAGGGAGCGCCCGCGCGCTATGCCCTTGCGGGCGTAGTCCGCCTTGTCCTTCATCGCCTGCTCCGGCGGCACGTAGAAAGGCATGCTCACGGCGTGTTGCCCCTGGCCCGCTTGGAGTCGATGAGCGAGGCGAAGCGCCGGGCAACCTCTGTGGGCTCGACGTGGACGAAGCCCTCGGCGCCGATGGTCGCCACGGTGGGGTAGATCCCCCTGACCACGTCCGGGCCCCCTGTGGCGGCATCCTCGTCGGCCGCCTCGTACAGCCCGGAGATGGCCAGCTCGATGGCGTCGTCGCGATCCATGCCCTCGCTCCAGCCCAGCTTCACCGTGGTGCGGGCATCCTGGCCGCCAGACCCCGTGGCTGCGTGGTCGGCTTCCTCGTACGGGCCGCCGGTCACGTCGTAGGTGAAGATGCGCCCGATCCGGCGCCGGGTGTCCCAGCCGGCGAAGAGCGGGACGACGGCCAGTCCCTGCAGCGCCATGGCGAAGTTGCCCCTCACCATCTGGGAGAGCTTGTTGGCCTTGCCCTCCAAGGAGAGCGCCAGGCCCTCCACCTTCTCGTAGTGCTCCAGTTCGGTCTGGAACAGGCGCACCATCTCCATGGCCATCCCCGCAGTGCCCGCGATGGCAACGCCCGACCAGCGATCCGCCGGGTGGACCTTGTCCAGCGCTCGATGCGCGATCGAATGACCGGCAGTCGCGCGCCGGTCACCCGCCATTACCACCCCCTGGGCGTAGCGCAGGGCCAGCACAGTGGTCGCCTGAGCGATCACCGGTCGCTCCCCTGCGCGCAGCGCCAGCTCCCCGACCGTGGGTGTCCTGGCCCGACCGGCGCCAACGCCGCCGAGCATGCGGAGAAGGTCCGAGAAGCTCGGCCCCGGGTCGGAGCCCGGCGGAAAGGAGGGCAGGGACATCGCCGGCAAGCTAGCGGGCGCAACGACGTGAGTGGGCGCGAGACTGGGGGACCACCGGGCATATTCCTCCGAGGTCGCCGAGTGCTCCGCCGCAGAAGTCCACCAGGGGCACAGCGGCTACTGGCCGCCCTTTTGCACGTAGTTCCTCACGAACTCCTCGGCGTTGTCCTCCAGGACCTCGTCGATCTCGTCCAGGAGGTCGTCGAGCTCCGCCTTCAGCTTCTCGCCCTTGTCCGCGGCGGGCGGGGCCTCCTCGACCGCATCGGTGTCCCTGGCGGTCGGCTGACGCCTCTTCATCTCACGTTCTGCCATGCTGCCCTCCCTAAGAGCCCAGCCGCTCTAGCAGCTCGGCCGGACTCGCGCATCCTTCCAACAACCTACCCACATGACCCTCAGTCCCCCGTAGCGGCTCAATCATCGGGACCCTGCGAAGGGGGTTGGAACCCAGGTCGAAGACCAGCGAGTCCCAGTTGGCTGCGGCGACCGAGGAGCCCCAGCGCTGGAGGCACTTGCCCCGGAAAAATGCCCTGGTGTCGTGGGGTGGCTCGGTCACCGCTTCCGCGACCGAGGCCTCGCTAACCAGTCGCTCCGTGTCGAGGCGGGCGAAGAGCGAGCGCTCGGGGCGCAGGTCGTGGTACTGCAAGTCGATGGCGGCCAGCTTGGAGTCCGACCATGCAAGCCCGTGCCGCTCGGCGTAGGCGTTGAGCAGGCGGCGCTTGGCCACCCAGTCCAGCTGGGCGCTCAGGCTGTCGGGATCGGACTCCAACGCCTCCAGCGTCGCCTCCCAGCGCTCCAGCACCGCCTGGCCTGCGTCCCCCTCGCCAAGGGGCCCCAACCCACGCTCCTCTGCGTACTTGCGGGCGAGGTCCAGCATCTCCCACTGCAAGCCGAGGGCGGTGATTGTGCCCCCGGCCGCCAGCGCCAACGGCTGGCTGAGCGAGAGGTCGTAGGAGACCTGGCACATCGCCCTTACCGGCGCCGCCAGGGTGAGGTCCCGGGCCCCGAACCAGTCGTCCTCGATCATGGCGAGCACTATTGACGTGACCCCCACCTTCAAGTAGGTGGCGACCTCGGCCAGGTTGGCGTCCCCACAGATGACGTGGAGGCGGCGGTACCTGGCCGGGTCGGCGTGGGGCTCGTCGCGGGTGTTCACGATCGGCCGCTTGAGGGTGGTCTCGAGACCAACCTCCTCCTCGAAGAAGTCGGCCCGCTGGGAGAGCTGGTAGGTGACTTCGGACCCGGTCGGCACCTCCGCACCCACCTTGCCCGCCCCGGTGTAGATCTGGCGGGTCACGAAGTGAGGTATCACCTGTCGGATGACCCTGGCGAAGGGCACCGAGCGCTCCATCAGGTAGTTCTCGTGGCAGCCGTAGGAGTTGCCCTTGCGGTCGGAGTTGTTCTTGTAGATGACGATCCTCTGTCCCTTGGGGAGGACCTCGGCCGCCGCCGCCATCGACTCGACGAGGACCCGCTCGCCGGCCTTGTCGTAGCGCACCACGTCCAAGGCGTTGGTGCACTCGGGCGTGGAGTACTCGGGGTGAGCGTGGTCGACGTAGTAGCGGGCTCCGTTGGTCATCACCGCGTTGACCAGGTGGGTCTCGACCTCGGGCGGCTTCGCGCCCTCCCGGGCGAAGCCCCTGGCATCACGGCCAGGCGTCTCGGTGGCGAAGTCCCAGCCCACGCCGTGCCTGGGCGCCTCCTCGACCGCTGCCAGGTAGGCCACGTAGGCGTTGATGAGCACCGAGGAGGCAGCAATGGGATTGGGGTCTCCCCTGCCGTCGCCACAGCCGGTCACGGCTATGCCGTACTCCGTCTCGATGCCGCACACCTTGGGGATGGCCACCCCTCGGACCCTACCGCCTCGGAAGTACCGGCCTGCTCAGCACTACGGGCGTGCTCACAGGTACTGGCCGGTGCCCACCCGCTCGATGGCCCTCCCACCGCTCGAGGCGCCGTCGGCCAGGAGGGTCCTGACGTAGACGATCCTCTCGCCCTTCTTGCCAGAGATCTTGGCCCAGTCGTCGGGGTTGGTGGTGTTGGGCAGGTCCTCGTGCTCCTTGTACTCCTGGGTGATCGAATCGAGCAGGTCGGACGTCCGTATGCCCTTGCCGTCGCCGGCGATGGTGCGCTTGATGGCGCACTTCTTCGCCCGGCGGACGATGTTCTCGATCATCGCACCAGAGGCGAAGTCCTTGAAGTAGAGGACCTCCTTGTCGCCGTTCTGGTAGGTCACCTCCAAGAAGCGGTTCTCCTCGTCGCCGCGGTACATCTCCTCGACAGTGGCCTCGATCATGGCGGCCACCGTCTTGTCACGGTCGCCTCCCCCGAGGCGCTCCACCTCCGCCGGGTCCAACGGCAGGTCAGCCACCAGGTAGCGTTCGAAGATCTGCGCCGCGGCCTCGGCGTCGGGCCTCTCGATCTTGATCTTCACGTCGAGGCGGCCCGGGCGCAGGATCGCCGGGTCGATCAGATCCTCCCGGTTGGAGGCACCGATGACTATGACGTTGCGCAGCGTCTCCACACCGTCTATCTCTGCGAGCAGCTGGGGGACGATGGTGGACTCCATATCCGAGCTGATGCCCGTGCCCCGGGTGCGGAACAGCGAGTCCATCTCGTCGAAGAACACGATGACCGGGACGCCTTCCTCGGACTTCTCCCTGGCCCGCTGGAAGACCAGGCGGATCTGGCGCTCGGTCTCACCGACGTACTTGTTGAGCAGCTCAGGGCCCTTGATGTTCAAGAAGTAGCTCCGCGCTGCCCGGTCTCCCG
>JBOGGU010000056.1:0-4159 GCA_050744085.1 Acidimicrobiales bacterium | reverse complement strand
TGGAGGTTGCAGTTGAGCACGAAGGTCAAGTTGTCCAGGCGCTCTCGGGCGGCCAGAGAAAGTGCCCCGAGCGTCTCGGGCTCGTCCACCTCGCCGTCACCCACGAAGCACCACACCCGTGACGCCGAGGTATCGGCCAGGCGGCGGTGCAGCAAGTAGCGGTTGAAGTGTGCCTGATAGATGGCACAGATCGGGCCGAGGCCCATCGACACGGTGGGGAACTCCCAGAACTGCGGCATCGCCCTCGGGTGCGGGTACGACGGCAGCCCGGCCCCGCCCACCTCCATGCGGAAGTGGTCCAGCTGGTCCGAGCTCAGGCGCCCCTCCAGGTACGCCCGGGCGTAGATGCCCGGCGAGGCGTGGCCCTGGAAGTAGACTTGGTCCCCAGGCGTGCCGTCGTCCTTGCCCCGGAAGAAGTGGTTGAAACCCACCTCGTACAGCGCGGCGGAGCTTGCGTAGGTGGCCAGGTGCCCCCCGATCCCCGACGCCCGGTGGTTGGCCCGGGTCACCATCACCGCGGCGTTCCAGCGGATATAGGCGCGGATGCGCCGTTCTGCGTACTCGTCGCCAGGGAACCAGCCCTCGGCCTCGGGGGCGATGGTGTTGATGTAGGGAGTCGAGATGGTGGCGGGGAAGCCCACCTGGGCCGCCCGTGCCCGCTCGGCGAGGCGCATGAGCAGGTAGCGGGCCCGGTTGCGCCCCTGGGCCTCGACAACCGAGTCGAAGGAGTCGAGCCACTCGGCCGTCTCGGTGGGGTCGATGTCGGGCAGCTGGTGGGAGAACCCGTCGAAGATCACGCCCGCCAGCGTATTGGCTGGTGGGTTTCTGGAGGAATAATGCCCGGTGGCGCCCCACCTCCGCGCCCACTTGGGACCCGCGTGGTAGCGTTGTGCTTTGTGCAGTTGCTGCACAGGCAGGGCCAGTCTGGAGGACGGGGCACTTGACGTTCGTAGGCCGGACTCACGAGCTGGATGTGCTCGACCAGGCTCTCCGCGACGCCCGGTCCGGTGCGTGCACGACCGTGTGGGTGGACGGGGCGGCCGGCATGGGCAAGACCACCCTCGTGCGGCACTTCCTCGACCGGGCTTGTCCCAGTGTCGTCTTGTGGGCGGCGACCACCCCAGACGCGACCTCGCAATTGGAGGTGCTCGGCCAGCTCCTGGCCAGTGCGCCCGAGACCATGCGGGCCATGTTGGGCCGCACGCGAGAGGCGATGTGTCGTGGCGCGCAACCGGCACGGCTTGGCCAGCTCCTGGCCGAGGCACTCGGGTTGCTACACGTCGGCGATGGCGCGGCCGTCATGGTGCTCGATGGCGCCCAATGGGTGGACCAGACATCTGCGGATACTCTGCGCCGCACCCTTCTCGGCCTCAGGGTCACTCCACTATTGTTCATCGCCACTGCACGGCCGGGCGAGCGCTCTGAGTCCCAAGGTACCTTGCGCCAGCTGATCACAGCCGGCGCCCACCCAATGCACCTCGCCCTCACGGGCCTCAGCGCCATAGAGGTCGCCGAGTTCGCGGCCGCCCGGGGAACGCCTCTCAGCTTGGCAGCCGCCAGGCGCCTGGCTGAACACACACATGGGAACCCCGCTCATGTGAGCGCCCTGGTCGACGAGCTCGAGCCAGCGATCCTGGCCCGTGGCTGGGGCCCCCTCCCTCCTCCGCGGCACGTATCAGTCGATGTCTGTTCCCGCATCACGGCCTGTTCGCGTGGTGCCCAGGCCCTTCTCGGCGCTGTCGCCGTTCTTGCCAGCCCGGCGCAAATCGAGGCGGCGGCACGCCTGTCGGGCGTAGCCGACCCGTTGGCATCGGTCGAGGAGGCGGTGGCGGCCGGCCTCTTGACCGAGATGGTTGGGGCGACAGGGAACGCGGTGGCCTTTGTGGAGCACATGGTAGAGCTTGGCGTGTACTGCTCGCTTGGTGCTCGTGCACGCAGGGCTCTGCATCGCCAAGCGATTGGGCTCAGCCATGGTGAGGCGCTCCTTCGGCATCGCATTGCCGCGGCGCTGGGCGATAGTGACGGCGAGGAGGCACTTGGCGCTGAGCTGGAGCGAACAGCCGAGAATGAGCTGACCGCAGGCGCCCCTGACCTCGCCTCCGCGCACCTCACCCAGGCGGCCGAGCTGGCGCACGACCAACAGACCCGACAGGGGCGCCTTCGCGCCGCCGCGCAGGCCTACCTCAGCCTCGGCGACGCAGCACAGGCCGAGGCGCTGCTGGCCGAGGCAGGGTTCGGCGAAGGGGCGCCAGCGAGCCTGTTGAAGGGCCAGCTGTGCCTTCTCAAAGGCCAAGCGGGCGAAGCTGAAGCACGCCTCGGGGTAATATGTTCCGGCGTCGAGAAGCCTGGCGATGCCTCGACAGCAGCCAAGGCGGCCAGCCACCTCGCCACCTTGGCCCTTCATAGAGCGAAACCCCACCAGGTCGTGGGCTGGGCCGGTCGCGCTGAACCCCAGCTGTGCGGGGCAACCGCCGGGCCAAGCTTCGCCGCTGCATTGGCCGATGCGATGGCAGGCAAGACGGCGGAGGCACTGGCGGGGCTGACCAGCAGGGCTTGCACCGAACCCCCGGACCTCGGTCTTCATCTCGCTCTCGGTGCGTTGCGGATGTGGACCGACGACCTCAGCGGCGCTCAGCGCGAGCTGTCCTGGGTGCTTGCAAGCACTGAGGGCAGGGACGAGCACCTCCAGCTGAGGACGCATGCCCTGGCCCTAGCCTCCAAAGCCGAGTATCGCGCGGGCTGCTGGGACGAAGCCATCTCCCACGCCGAGTCCTCGGCAAGGCTCTCCCAGGAGGCTGGACGGCCCTGGCATTCGGCCCTGGCGCGCTCCATGGCGGTCCTACCCCTCGTTGGCAGGGGAGAGCTCACGCGAGCGGGCGAGCACGTCGCCGCTGGGGCTGAGCTTGCTGGCCCGGCCCCCGCTGCGTTCGTCAGCGCCTGTGTGCTGAGAGCCCGCGGGGCGCTCGCCTCAGCCCTGAGTGACCACGAGGCGGCCCTGGCTGCGTACACACAGGCCGACCTTGCATGCGACCCATCCGAGCCCGCCTTCTTCTGTGACCCGGACGCCAAGGTCGCGACCCTCCTTGCCCTGGGCCGTTTGGACGACGCCGCGGAAGCGCTCAGCGTTCTTGAGGTCCGGGCGGTGCACAGCGTTCGACTCCTTGCGCTGGCCCAGGTGGCAAGGCTCCGCGCCACCCTTGCGGGCGCAGCGGGTGACAGGGGCGCCATGCTCGACCACCTGAGGGTCGGACTGGCCCATGTCGACGGACTCCGCGCACCCTTCGAGGAGGCGCGCCTGCGTCTGGACCACGGCCGGGCACTATTGAACGCTGGGGACACGCACGAGGGGCTCAGGGAACTCGGTTCTGCCCGATCCACGCTCGCACGGCTCGGTGCGAGGCCGCTGCTGGCAGTCTGCGACGGGATGTTCCACCAGGCGGCCACCAAGCCGGATGCGAACCCGCTGGCCCCCCTGACCAACCGTGAGCACCAGGTCGCGGAACTGGTCGCCGCTGGGCTCCGCAACCAGGACATCGCAAAGCGCCTCTACGTCAACATCAAGACCATCGAGGCCCACCTCACGATGATTTACGCCAAGCTGGGGGTCAGGAATCGGTGGCAGTTGAAGGAGCGGATCGCCAACGACGGGCCGAATCCAGACCTCCTGACATGAGGGGAAAATGGCCCGGGTCCAGTACCTCGTGGGCAAACATCGGGGTACTGGGTCTGTGGTCGCTCGCGCTCGCCTACGGCATCGCTCTTCTGGAGAGGTTTGCTGCTGGAGACCCGTTTAGGGTCTTGGGGGTGACGCAGGTCATGGTCCTTATCGCGGTGACGGTTGGGTTGGTGGTGGGGATGCGAATCCGACGCCATTACACTCACTGACTGCCAGCCCTTGACCTCATATTGAGGGGCTAGATCAGGGGGTCGGGGGCACGTAACTTCGGACTAGACTAGACTGCAGAGCATGGGTTTAGGTCCATATATGCCAGGCGTCGTTTCGCGTGGGCCAAGGTGTCGTTCGGCGTTAAGCGTCTCATCGCGAAAGTGCGTGGCCGGAGGCGGCTTGACTGGTCCCCAACATGATGCCACATGACGGTACGGGCGTGCGCGATGGGGGAGCCGAGGCGCTGGCATGGCGGGTGAGCAGGTGGCGGGC
>JBOGGU010000055.1:0-4242 GCA_050744085.1 Acidimicrobiales bacterium | reverse complement strand
TGGCCGAGCGTGTGGCCAACGCCGACTGGCACCCGCCGACCGACCCGGTGGCGTTCGTCGCCGATCCCCTCTCCGGTTGGGTCGAATCCGCCTTCGGAGTGAGCGAGGAGCCAGGCACGGGCCGCCTGGTCAGGGTCAAGCCCCGGACGATCTCGGGACCCAGCGGGGCCGCAGCCGCCCTCGCCCGGCTCACCGGAGCCGACGAGGCGGCCTGCGTCGGGGCAATCCGGCGACAGCTGATGGCCGGCTACGCGGTGGCCCAAGCCGGGACCGGCTTCCCGGTGTTCGCCTTCCGCCTGCACCAGTACATCAGCCGGGGTGACACGGTGTACGCCTCGCCCGAACCCGAGGATGTCCGCCACATCACCCTGCACCCCTCCACATACGTCCCGGGGGACCGCTCCCGGGTGCTGTTGCCCCTGGCGCTTTGCCGGGAGTGTGGCCAGGACTACTACCCGGTCTGGGTCACCGACCAGGCCGGCGAGCGCCGCCTGCTCCCACGAGTCCTGGGGGAGCGGAGCAATGACGCCGAGGTGGGAGGCGAGCCCGCCTACCTCTACCTGTCCGCTGAGCGGCCCTGGCCGGAGGACCCTGACGAAGAGATGGATCGCCTGCCCGAGGACTGGGTGGAGCAGGGCCCCGGGGTGCGCAGGGTTGCCTACGACAAGCGGAAGTTCCGGCCCCAGCCGATCACCGTGACCGCCGACGGCCTCCCCGGGCCCGGTGGGACCAAGGGCTGGCTGGTGAGGGCACCGTTCCGGTTCTGCCTGGCCTGCGGGGTCACCTACGGCGCCCGCCAGACCAACGAGCTGTCCAAGCTGACCACGCTCGGCTCGGGAGGACGCAGCAGCGCCACCACCATCTTCTCGCTCTCCGCGGTGCGCTCGCTGCGCCGTGACGGTTCCCTGCGCCCCGAGGCCCGCAAGCTGTTGTGCTTCTCCGACAACCGCCAGGACGCCTCCCTGCAGGCGGGGCACTTCAACGACTTCGTCCAGGTCGGCCTGCTGCGCTCGGCCTTGCGCCGCGCGGTGCAGGCTGCAGGCCCCGGTGGCATAGCGCATGACGAACTCACCCAGGCGGTCTATGTCGCTCTGGACCTGCCTCTGACACTCTACGCGGCCGATCCTGCGGTCCGTTTCAGCGCCCTCAGCGACTGCCAGCGGGCCCTGCGAGACGTGCTCGGCTACCGGCTGTATCGCGACTTGGAGCGCGGCTGGCGGGTCAGTGCCCCCAACCTCGAACAGACCGGTCTCCTGCGCATCGACTACGTCTGCCTGGAGGAGGTCTGCTCGGCCCGCGACATCTGGGCCGATGCCCACCCAGCCCTGGCCGGCGCCTCTGCCGCCCAGCGCGAGGGAGTGGCCGCCACCTTGTTGGACACCTTGCGCCGGGGGTTGGCGATCAAGGTGGACTACCTCAACGCGGTGTGGCAGGAGCGCCTGGAGCAGCGCTCGAGCCAGCACCTGCGCTCGCCGTGGGGCCTGGACGAGGACGAGCGCCTCGAGCACGCTGTGCTGGCCTACCCCAGATCCCGCCGGCGCGAGGGCCCGAGCGAGGCCAACCTCTACGTATCGGCGCGCAGCGGGTTCGGCCAGTACCTGCGCAGGCCCCAGAGCTTCGCCGGCTATGGCGAGCGGCTGCGGGTCGCCGACACCGAGGTGATCATTCCCCAACTGTTCGAAGGCCTTCGACGAGCTGGCCTGGTGGAGCGGGTCCTCGAGCCCGCCGGCCCCGACGACGTAGCCGGCTACCAGCTCAACGCAGCATCCCTGCGCTGGATGGCGGGCGACGGGACAGTCGCCCCCGACCTCGTGCGCATGCCCCGGCCGCCGGATGCAGGCCTGCGGGCAAACCCGTTCTTTCGCAGCTTCTATGAGACCGTCGCTGCCGACGGTGCCGGGCTGTGGTCGGCCGAGCACACCGCACAGGTCCCATACGAGGTCCGCGAGCAGCGTGAGGCCCAGTTCCGCACCGCCACGCTGCCGGTGCTGTTCTGCTCGCCCACCATGGAGCTGGGCGTCGACATTGCCGAGCTCAATGTGGTCGGGCTGCGCAACGTGCCCCCCACCCCGGCCAACTACGCCCAGCGTTCGGGGCGCGCGGGGCGATCTGGCCAACCCGCCCTGGTGGTCACCTACTGCGCAGCTGGCTCGCCGCATGACCAGTGGTTCTTCCGTCATCCCGACCAGATGATCGCCGGGGTGGTCAATCCCCCCCGCCTGGACCTTGCCAACGAGGATCTGGTAAGGGCCCACGTCCAGGCACTGTGGCTGTCTGCGGCCAGCCTCAACCTGGGCTCGTCGCTCACCGATGTGTTGGACGTGGCCGGCGAGCATCCCAGCTTCTCCCTCCAAAGCTCGGTGCGCGAGGCCATCGAGCGCCGGACTCCGCGCCAGGTGGCCGCGGCCAATGCCCAAGAGGTCCTGGCTGACCTGGTTGCGTCGGAAGAGCTGAAGTCGGGCGGGTGGTGGTCGCCTGGGTGGCTGGGCGATGCCCTGGCCTCGGTGGCCCGGCGCTTCGAGGACGCCACGGCTCGCTGGCGCGACCTCTACCGCTCGGCCCAGGCCCAGGCCGAGGCGCAGAACCGGGTGATCAACGACGCCTCACGGTCACCCCGGGACCGTGAGCAGGCCAAGCGGCTGCTTCGAGAGGCGTGGGCTGAGCTGGACCTGCTCCGCGCCGACACGGACCGGCGGATGCAGTCCGACTTCTACAGCTACCGCTACTTCGCGTCCGAGGGCTTCCTTCCCGGCTACTCCTTCCCCCGCCTTCCCCTGTCGGCCTTCGTGCCCGGGCGCAAGCAGGTAAAAGGCGTCGAAGAGTTCTTGTCCCGCCCCCGATTCCTGGCCATCTCGGAGTTCGGCCCGCAGAACTTCATCTACCACGAGGGGTCCTGCTACCAGGTGAACCGGGTGATCCTGCCGGTCGGCAGCGCGCGGGACGACTCCGATGTCCCAGTGTTCACCCGGTCGGCCAAGATCTGCGCGGCCTGCGGCTACCTGCACCCGATGCACGACGAGGCGGGCGTGGACCTGTGCCAGAGCTGTGGGGAGCCCCTCGATATGGCCATCCCCAACCTGTTCCGCATGCAGAACGTGGTGACCAGGCGACGGGAGCGGATCAACTCCGACGAGGAGGAGCGCCAGCGCCAGGGTTACGACCTGCGCAGTGCAATCCGCTTCGGCCCCGGCGGCCCCCTCCTAGGAGTTGCTGAGCTGGGTTCCCAAGCCGTGCAGGAGAACCAAGTCGGGGCCGTCGGGCTCGACGCGCCGGCGGGTGCCATCGCCTCCCTCGCCTACGGCCACTCGGCGACAATCTGGCGGATCAACCTGGGTTGGCGAAGACGCCGCACCAAGAGCCCGGACGGCTTTGACCTGGACCTGGAATCGGGCCGCTGGCAGGCGCGTCCCGACGCGGAGGGTGAGTCCGAGGATCCGGTGGGGCCCAGACGGGCGCGGGTCATCCCTTACGTCGAGGACTCCCGCAACTGCCTGTGCCTCGAGCCCTCCGGGCTGCCGAGCGACCGCGCCGAGCGCGCTGCGGTGATGGCCTCGCTGCAGGCCGCCCTCAAGACGGCCATCCAGGTGGTGTTCCAACTGGAGGACACCGAGCTGGCGGCTGAGCCCCTGCCCGACCGACAAGATCGCCGGCGGCTGCTGTTCTTCGAGGCATCCGAGGGCGGGGCCGGGGTGCTGCGCCGCCTGGTCACCGATCCCGATGCCCTCGCCCGCGTGGCCAGCAAAGCCCTGGAGATCTGCCACTTCGACCCGGAGAGCCAGCCGACCGACGTCCCCCAGCCGGCGGACGTCCCCCAACCGGCCGAGGCGCCAGCTTGTGAGGCGGCCTGTTATGACTGCCTGCTCAGCTACACCAACCAGCCGGACCACCGGATCCTGGACCGGGCCCTGATCGAGGACCACCTTCGTGCCCTGGCTGCGGCCAGCGTGGTGGTTGGCTCCGGCCAGCTCCCCCGCGAGGAGCAGCGCCATCGCCTGGAGGTGACCCTGGGCTCGGAGCTGGAGCGCCGCTGGCTGGAGCTGGTGGCAGAGCGGGGCCACCGCCTGCCCAGCGCCGGCCAGCACCGATTCGGCGACGCCTACATCGAGGCCGACTTCGTCTACGCGGAGGACTACTGCGCCATCT
This sequence comes from Acidimicrobiales bacterium, assembly GCA_050744085.1. Taxonomy (GTDB): domain Bacteria; phylum Actinomycetota; class Acidimicrobiia; order Acidimicrobiales; family JAJPHD01; genus JAVKSL01. The sequence continues at coordinate 99 of JBOGGU010000055.1, read as the reverse complement.
TCGTGGATGGGGCCCCTCACGACCACGCCGAGGCAGCCAAGCGAGATTCCCAGGTCGACGCGACGCTGCGGGACCTGGGCTGGAGCGTGCTGCGATTCC
>JBOGGU010000054.1:0-2254 GCA_050744085.1 Acidimicrobiales bacterium | reverse complement strand
TCGACGTAAGTATCCAGTGCGGTTGGGGAGATACGACGGAGTGCGCCGATCTTTACCGACTCGATCTCCCCCCGCCCGAGCAGCAGGTAAAGGGTACTGCGGCCGATACCGAGCGCCTTCGCCGCCTGCCGCCGCGCTCACCACCAACAGCCGGTCCCCCGGCCCGGCATGGCCGTAGCCGCTGAAATGCCACTCCAAGCCCTCTTCGCTCATCGCGGGATCGTCTCCACCAGCTCGCCAGGCTCGGCGCGCTTCGCGCAGGGCGCCCATGGTGGTGGAGTACCTCCGGGTCTTGGAGGTGATATGTCCCCGGTAGCCGAGCGTGTGCAGCCAGCCCAGCATCGGGCGGTACTCAGGCTGCCTGGCAAGCTCCACGATGGTTTCGAGGATGCGTCGAACGTGGTCGGTCACTTCCAGCTCGGGGATGGACCTGGCACTCATCGGGCGGGTGCCCAGACCACATTCGGCCACCGACTTTGTTACGTACTTCGCCAGGTAGGCGGCCAGCTTTCGCTGGACGGCCAGGGACTCCCCGCCGGCCGAGGGGCCGTACATGGGCTGCGCGTCGGTCTGTGAGCCGAAGCCCAGCGCCAGCTCCCCGCCATCGGGTCCCGACACCTTCAGCCGGACTCGGGAGGCGGTCCTCAGCGCCAAGGCGGCGAGATCGACGGCGCTGAGCACGCTGGTCGGCGGCTGTCCAGGCTCAGAGGGCGCGCCGGCGCCGTCCAGGCGGATCACGGCATGGATGTGGGGGATGCCCCGTCTCTGCATCTCGACGACCTTGACGTAGGACAGGCGCACCGCCTTGGGGTCATCTCCCGAGCTGCTCAGCCGGCGGGCGATGCTTCTCCGCAGGCCGATGGCGAAGCGGTGCCAGAGCTGCGGCAGGTGCCAGCTGAACAAGACGTGGCCGACATAGTCGTAACAGTGCACACAGATTGCCTGCCCCACCAGCGGGTCGGTCAGTTCGTGGACGGCCGCACAGCGACTGCGCCAGTGATCACAGCATCTCTTGGTACCGGCGGGCTGACACACCCGCTGCTCGCCAGGCGGATGGCCCGTCGAATGCACTGGCCCGAAGCTCGGAGCGGTCAGGGTGACGAACGCCATCGGGTGGGCAGCGATGCTCGCCGGCATCCCGTGGTGGCCTCCGGCGATGCCAGCATGCACCAGCTGCCAGGTGTCGCCGGCATAGAGGGCCGAACACGACGGACACACGCTCGCCCGGCGGTTCTTGCACCGGGTCAGCACTTCGGTTCGCCCCAGGCCCGCCAGGCTGGTTGCCAGGTGGACCGGGTTGGCGCAAAATCCGGCGGTGCTGGCAGCGGCCCACCAGGCCTCGAAGTCCCGTGATCCAGCACGGTGAACTATCTGGGCCACCACCTCGGGATCGAAGCCGGCGATCAGCTCGCCAGGGTGGCGCCGGAGTGTGGGGTCTGTGTCGCTGGGTTCCATGCGGCTATGCCTCCGGTGCCGGCGGCGGAGCGGGCTGGCCTACCAGGGTCCGGGGACACGACGGGCCGAACCGGTTGCACAGCTCGTCGATGTCGGCGTCGGTGACGTGATAGGCGCGGACCCGGACCAGCTCCCGCCCGCCCTCCTCGCAGACACAGCCGACTCCGGGCAGGGTGTCGGGGATCAGGTCACAAGCCGCCCCCCGGTCTCGGGCACCATCTCCGAGCACCATCGTCGCCTGGGTTGCTTCGACCAGGCGCAGCGCAATCCGGGTCGGGAACAGCTGGCGAAGCGCGATTACCTCCTTGGAGGGGTCTTGCACCGCGGCGATGACGCTGACTCCCACGGCCCGGCCTTGTGAGAGCACCAGGCCCAACAGCTGGTCCAGCTCGGTACGGGTCTTTCGGTCCCCCCGATACGCGGTCAGGGTCGCCATCTCGTCGATTACCACCAGGATCAGGGGTTCTGTCGGTGTCGGTACGTGCAGGCGGGTCAGTCCCCGCAGGTGGTTGGCCCGAGCAACCAGCACCTCAGCGGCCTCAGCCAGGACGGCGGCCGCAGACTCTCCGGCGTCATGGGCGAAGCGGGCGAAAAGTGCCTGGCCCCGACCGAACTCCATCCCGCCCTTGGGGTCGATCACCCACACCTGGACCACACCCGAAGCGATTGCTGGCGCTAATGGGGACCGATCAACCTCGTGAGCCAAATGAGGGAGGCTGGTCACCGAGCCGCCAGCTGGTGAGCACTTTGCAGCGCAGGGCGTTCAGCCCTAGGACTAGATCGTGCCCCAGTTGGTCGG
>JBOGGU010000053.1:0-11040 GCA_050744085.1 Acidimicrobiales bacterium | reverse complement strand
GGCGGCGGCTGCGACAGCGGGGGTGGCTGCCGGGGCGGCTGCGACAGCGGGGGCGGCTGCGACAGCGGGGGCGGCGGCGGCTGCGACAGCGGCGGCCGGGGCGGAGGTGGCTGCGACAGCGGGGACTGGGCGGGCGGGCCCAGCGGGGGCGAGGCCAGTAGGTCATCGAGGGGGGGGGCCGCGGTGGGCAGCTCGTCCTCGGGGGGAGGAGGCTCGGACACCGGGCCGATCCACAGGATCCCGGCATCGGCATTGGCGGTCTTCGGCGCAGCGGCCGGGCCCATCACCGGCCCAGCTCCCGGCCCAGCGGACGGGCCTTCGGCCCTCCCAACCACCGGCCCAACCACCGGCCCATCCACCGGGCCAGGGGCCGGCCCATCCACCGGGCCAGGGGCCGGCTCAACCACCGGAGGAACAAGCCGCGCTACGCGGGGCGAGGTGTTGTGCCCGGTCGCCGGCCTGACGCCAGGCTCTGCACGCACCGTGCGAACAGTGGCCGGAGCGCTGGGTGCCGGTGGCGCGAGCAACTGGCTGTCGTCGCTCTGGCGATCCAGTGACTCCGGCTTGACCACGCCTTCCTTGCTGCGCTCGGCAAGGGCTGCGAGCACCGCCATGGTCGCCCCGTGGCTGCTCATCGATCCGCGCTCGCGCTTCCACGGCCGCCTGGACACCAGCCAGGGCACGACGACGACCAGCACCACCAGCGCGATGATGATCAGGACGCTACCCATCCACTGTGCCCCTCCGTTGATACTCAGTCGCTACAGCTCGGCTCGCCCCATCCATTCAAGCCAACTTTGAAGCGCTTGTGACGTCGCCCCGTGAGCTTAGGTCCGCAACCCCACCCTGGGACGCCTGGGCCCCGGTATCTCTGCGCGCCTTGGGTTCGACCGGTCCCTGTCCGAGACCACCGGGTCCTCGACGCCCCAGTCAGCTCCTATGTAGGGGTCGTCCCACGCCACCCCCAGCTCGTCGGCCGGGTTGTAGTAGCCATCCACCAGGTAGGTAAGGGTCATGTCGGTGAGGGCGGCGAAGCCGTGAGCGACGCCGGGAGGGATGAAGACTCCCAGCTCGTGGGCATCCCCGATCTCGAGCGCGAGCGTCGCCCCGTCCGTGGGCGAGCCCTCCCGCAGGTCGTGCAGCACCACCATCGCACGGCCTCGGGGCACGTACCAGTAGTCGGCCTGGTGCAGGTGGTAGTGAAGGCCCACCAGCGCCCCCGCCGCCTTGTCCGACCGGCTCCCCTGCACCATCTCCCGGCCGAGCGGGAACCACGAGCGCCGGTAGGTCTCCACGAACCGGCCTCGCGCGTCGGCGTGGGCAGTCGGCGCCACGACCACCACGTCCGCGATCACATCGGAGGCGGTGATGGTGGTCACAGCCGCCGAGGCTACTGCACTGCGAAGCGGGTCATCAGCTCCAGGTAGCCCCCCACCGGCGCGGCAAGGAATGCCTCGGCGTGGCCCTTCCCCATCAGCCCATAGATGGAACGCCACCGGGCGAGCCCCACCGACGCGCTTACGTCGAAAGCGAGGTGCGCTGTGGCGTGCGCTGCGAGCGCCCGGCGCTTGCGGTCCAGCACTGCAGAGATGTCCACAATACGGTTGGCTGGGAGCGGCGTCCAGGTCTCGTATCCCCAGACCTCCAGCGAGTCGGGCGCCTCGGCCGCCCTCAATGCCACGCTCAGCGCCTGGTGGTCGGGGTGGTCGTCGAGCCACCACGGCAGCATGACCGCCTCCGGCTCCAGCTCGGCCGACACGGCGCTGATCGCCGACGCCAAGACATCCACCGACGCGCCCAGCCCTCCGTCAGCCAGGCCAAGGTGCCGGACGTCGGCCACTCCAAGCACCCGGCAGGCCGCCGCCGCCTCCGCGCGACGCAGCGCCGCCGTGGCGCCCGAGGCCCGCTTGGACCCGCGGGTGGCCTCCCCATCTGTGGCGAACACGGCGGTGACACTGGCCCCGGAGTCGGCCAGGAGGGCCAGGGTCCCCCCGGCCCCCACGCTCTCGTCGTCAGGGTGAGCAGCCAGCACCAGCACTCGGCGCCAACCAGGCAGCCCGACCACCGGCCCGGCGCCGGCCAGGGAGCGCAGGGCGAGCAGCGCTGGCCACGCCGACTCGGGGACAGCTGGCTTTGCCCGCGCCACCGCCCGCACCAGCGCTCGGGGCGGCCGCATCAGCCCAAGCTACACCTGCGCTGGGGCCGCCTCGGCGGGCGCGTCGGGGTGGGCACGGCGGCCAGGGCGTGGGCACGGCGGGGCGGGGGTGGGCACGGCGGGCCGGCACCACCGAGGCCTATTCCGCCAAAGGCACCGCCTTGCGCCGAGCCGGACGCGAGACGGCAACCCCCACTGCCAGCCAGACCAGCTCGAAGGCCAGCTCCCACGCCCGCCACGCCACGGCCACCGCCAGCGCATCCCCCGCCCCGAAACGGGGCCCGAGCAGCACGATCATCAGCGCCTCCCGCACCCCGATGCCCGCCGGGGCCACAGAAAGCACCCCGACTATCGAGGCCCCCTGCACCGCCCCCAATAACAGGCCGATGTCGGACGGGTGCACGCTCAGCATCCCGGCGGCCATCAGGGCGAACGCGCCGCTCTTGGCCACCACGCTGGCCCCGTAGACGGCGCACGCAGCGTAGATGGCGCCGGGTGAGCCTCCAGTGTCCGCCAGGGCAGGGACCCGAGCGGCCAGGCGGGGCACCAGCCGGGGCACCAGGGCGGCGACGAGGCGCATCCCCCACGGGAGCACGGCGAGCGCGGCCACCCCCGCGGCCGCCACGACGACCCGGGCGGGCACCGCCAGCACGTTCGAGGGCAGCGCCACCCCGGTCACGACCGCCCCCCACGCCAGCAACACCGCCAGCTCCACGACATTGCTGGTGGCGCCCAGGGAACGGGGCACGCCGGCCCGCCCGGCCAGCACCTCCCTGGAGGCCACTGCGAACGCCCCCGTCGGCAGGTAGCGGCTGGCCTGCGAGCGCCACCACACCCGCACCGCCGCCGCCCGGCCGATCCGCGCCCCCCAGGCGCCCAGCATCCGCCGCCACCCCAGCGCCAGCGCCAGCCCCGCCGCCACGCTGGCCGGCACCGCCACACCCAGCCACCCGCCATGCAGGGCGACGCGCACCTTGGACAGCTCGCGGTAGTCGCCCACGGCGTACCGGGCCAGGAACGCAGCAACGGCGAGGGTCACGACCACCCCCGCCACCCGGCCCCAGTGCCTTTTGGCCTTTTGGAGGAATGCCCTTTGGAGGAATACAGCCCAGTGCCCGCTCACACCAGTGCCCACTCACGTCGGCGAGGGGCGGCGGCATCCCCCTCACGCTTCGAAGCGGCCATACCCGCCACGGTAGAACACCAGGGCTTGGCCGCCACTGGCGTGGGGTGCGCCCAGGTCGAGCACCTCCCCCACCGCCAGCAGGTGGTCCCCCCCTTCGTGGGTGCCGACCAGGCGGCACTCCACCCAGGCCAGCACGTCGGCGAGGATCGGGGCGCCGGTGGTCCCGGGCGCCCAGGCCACGCCGGCGAACTTGTCGGCGCCCTTGGTTGCGAAGACCCGCGCCAGGGCCTCTTGGTCCTCGGTGAGCACGTTCACGCAGAACACGCCGACCTCGGAGATGCGCCCCCAGGTGCTGGAGTGCCGGGACGGGGCGAAAGCCACCAGGGCGGGTTCGAGGGACAGGGCGGCGAAGGCCTGGCAGGTGAAGCCGTGCGGGCCGCGCTTGCCGTGGGTGGTCACGACGGTCACGCCGCTGGCGAAGTGGCCGAGGACCTGGCGGTAGCGGGCCTGTTCGAGGGTCAGGGGCTCGTCGCCCCCCGACTCATCGTCGTCCTCGTAGCCGATGTCGAGAGCGCCCACAGCGATCCAGTCAAGCTGGGGGCGGTGCGTGGCCCGGCGCTCCCGGCGCTCCCGGCGCTCCCGGCGCTCCCGGCGCTCCGGGCGCTCCCCGAGCCGCTGCCACCGGCACCGACCAGAACGAGACCGTGACCCCCGAGCTGGTCGGGCCGAGCCCTCCGCCGCTCAGGCGGAGCCGGTTGATCGCGAGGGGCACGTAGGGCCCGGTCGACCCGAGGGTGGAGGGCGGGACCACCAGGTGCTCGTCACCGGCCGTGGCAGCGGTGAACCGGTAGGTCCGGGGCGCGCCGCTCCCCGTTGCCACCTGCACCTTGACCAGCGGAGGGCGGAGCAGGAGCCCAGCCACGCTGGCCGCGGTCGACTTCGGGAGGGGCGCCCAGGTGGCGACTACAGCGTCGCCGGTGGGCGCCTTGGGGACCGTCGCCCACTGGCCCCAGCCTGTGTGGACAGTGCTTATGAGGGCACGGGGGCCGCAGCGGGGCGCCACCCTGCGCAGCACCTGCCAGGTGGGGGTGGCGCTGCGCTGGGTGTAGTTGCACATCATGGACACCCTGGTGGCGGGCGGGTTGAAGGGCGGGTACTTGTTGTCCAGGGCGAGGTGCGGCTGCACCAGGATGCGGGCCGGGGCATTGGCAGATGCCAGGTAGCGAGCGTCGGTGCTGTCGAGGGAGTCGGTGTAGCCCACGTAGGTCTGGAACACCGGCGGCGGGTCGAAGCGGATGGTAGGGTACGCCCAGGCCAGCGCTTCCTCCCACGGGTAGACCCAGGTGGAGGAGCCCTGGACCTCGGCCAGGGTGGCCGGGTCGAGGGCATAGCCTGCCTGCATGGCAGTCCTGGACGCGGCGATGGTCTTCGTCGGCTCGGAGACAGCTCGCACCTGTCGTGCCAGGGCCTCGACCCCCGCCACCGGGCTCACGCTGGTCCGGGGGATCCATAGGGCTGTGTCGAATCCCAGCAGGGCCACCAGGCCCAGGCCGGCCGCGTAGGCGACCTTGGCCCGCTTGCCGCTCACCCCCACGGCGGCCAGGGCTGCTGCGGCCACACCGAAATAGATGAGCGAGTGGAGGTTGTGGCGGGCGAAGCCCTCTTTGAACGCTCCGGCGAGCACGGCCAGGACGATCAGGCCGAGGCCCCAGCGCGCGGTCCCCCTTAGGCGGCGCATCTCCCATGCCGCCGCGACCAGGACGACTGCGGCCACCAGGGGGGCACGCCAGTAGTCCCCTGCCAGGGATGCGACCTCCAGGCCCATGCCCCCCGAGTACCCGGCTGTGACCTGCACCGAGCCCGCCAGCCAGGTGCCCAGGTCCCCGATGGGGTTCGCCGTCACCACCCAGCCCACGACAACTGCGACGACGAAGGCGACGACGACCACAGCCGTGCGCCCGACCCGCCCGGCTGGCGCGCCGGCCCGGCCCGGCCCGCCCGGCCCCAATATAGTTGCGCTCGCAACTGGGGTAGTTGACCCACATATGACGCGGTTCAACCACCCCAGTTCGGGGCCCGAGGGCTCCGTCGCAGCAGCCGGGGCGGCGAGGGCGGCGATGACCGCCAGCACCCCGATGACCAAGCCGAGGCTGAACTTCACCAGCAGCGCCACGCCGCCAACGCCCCCCAGGGCAGCCGCCAACGCCACTTGGCGGCGGGGCGAGAGCTCTCCCCGGACCACCGCCACGCACCAGAGGACCGCCAGGCCCTCCAAGGGCTCGGGAGTGACTATCAGGAATACCGCGATCCCGGCCACCCACGCCAGGATCGTGACCACGGGCAGGGAGAAGGAGCGCCGCAGCGACCACACAAGGCTGGCCATCACCGCCAGGCGGACCAGGGCCATCCAGACGGTGGCGGCCACGGCAGTGCCGGGGTACCACACCGCGTTGTAGGTGAGGAAGGCCAGCGGGCCGTAGGAAAACTCGATACGGGGCCCGAACACCGCCCCGCCAGCCACCAGGCCGCTGCCCGCTGCACCGCCGCCCGCTAACCCGCCGCCCGCTGACCCGCCAAAGGCACGGTGGGCGGCCATGACCAGCGTCGACTGCCAGGACTGGTCGATCCCGCCCTGGGGAGCAAGGGGTGTGCTGGGCCAGGTGATCAGGACCAGGACCAGGCCGATCCCGCACGCCGCGAGCACCGGGTGCTCCTCCGACCAGCGCCCGATGCCGCTCGCCAGCCGGCCCGCCCCAGTTGCGAGCGGGCTGCGATCAAGAGTCAAGCTGGCCATTCCGCACCGCACGTTAGGCCACGGGGGCCGCCCGGCGTGGCTCAACCACCTGCCTATGGTGGTTGTTCACGTATAACGTGAACAACCACCATCGCCGGCAGCGCGAGGCCCGACGGTCAGCCTGGCGCGGTCGTCGTGGTGGTGCCAGTGCCCATGGTGGTCGTGGTGGTGGAGGTGCCCTTGGCGGCAGCCTCTATCGCCATCGTGGCCGTGGAGTCGACCGACCCGGTGCCACCGAAGAGGTAGGCGCTGGCCTCGGTGGCCGAGTTCGCCCCGGCGAAGGTGGCTGCGTCGCCGGCGTTGTCCACCGACAAGGTGATGAGGGTGGGCGCCTTCCTCGCGCCGCCGAGGGGGCCACCCGAGAGCGAGTCGACGAGGTGGCTCTGGTCACCGCTGGCGATGTCGAAGGTGGTCTTGGAGAAGCCGTAGTTGGCGATCTCGTAGTCGGCGAGCTTCTCGGAGGTGGCTGAGCGGTTGGCACCGGCCTCCTGCACCGAGGTGATGGTGGGGACGGCGGCGGTGAGGGTGGTCGCCACCTGGGAGCCGATGGCTGCGGAGCCACCCACCAGGATCACGTTGGTGATCCCGTCGGTCTTCATGATCGACAGGTCAGTGGTGGACAGGGTGCCTGTCGGCCCGTTCACCAGGAACAGCGGGTACGGCCCCGCTGCGGCCAGGGGCGATGCGCCGAGGGCGTCCACCAGGTTCTGGTCCAAGCCGTCGGCAACGATGGCTGTGTGCTTGGAGCCGACCGCCGTCATGCTGGTGACCGAATCGATGGCATCCGCGGTGAGGAAACGGTTGGCGCTGCCTACCCGGGACACCGCGATGGTGCCACCGCTGGCGCCGCTGGTGCCGATGGTGACGGCCACGCTCTCGCTAACCGCGCCGGTCCCGCCCACGATGACGACCTTGGTCGCCTTGAGGTTCTGGAGCGCAGTGGTCGTCTCGGTGGGCACGGAGTTGGGGTTGGTGAGCAGAATCGGCGCACCCTTGCCACCGTTCTCCTGTGCTGCCAGGTAGCTCGCAGCCAGGGAGTCCGACAGGTTGGTGTCCAGCCCGCTGGCCACGATGACCGTGTCGGCCCCAGTGGGGAAGGCCTTGGCAGCAATGGCGGCCGCGGTGGCGAAGCGGTTGGCGCCAGCAAGGGGGGTGACGGCGAAGGACGACGTGGCGTTGGCGGCGCCTGCGGTGACCAGCGCGGCGGCACACAGCCCGGCCCCGGCCATGGCTGAGACCCCGCCTACGAGCAAACGGCGGAGCCAAAGCGGCGACGTCCTCATCATCTTCCTCCAGTTGTTAGGGGGGCTGTGCTGCGCAACCGGCGACCCTACCGCACCAGGTCGCCCATGGCAAAAACGACCCATCGGCAGTCCTGCCCCAGTCGAGACGCAGGTGCCGGCGTCGTTGGAGGCCGCGGTCGGCAACCACTGCTCGATCAGCGCCCTGCTCGTCCTCGAACATCTCCACGCCCGCCACCACCCTCCGGCTGATGCGCGGTGGTCCAGCATCGACCCACGAGAACAGCGCAGCCATCAGGGCTGAACGTTGCTCCTAATCGAGGCTGTCCAGCTCAGCAGTCAGGGCTTGCGGCACGACAACCCGCCAGCTCACGCGGCCGGCCGGCTCCCGCGTGCACAATAGCCGAGGCGCAGGCGCCGTTGTCGATGTGGGGCTGAGTCCCGAGGTCGTCAAAGTCGCCCGATCGACCAGTGAGCGCCGCCGCGCTGGCGATAGGCGACCTCTCGGTGGCCGGGGCGGCGACGCGTGGTGGGTGGCTAGATGAGAAGGTCGTCGAGGGCCACGGCTACGGGGAAGGGCCCGTCGTCCGGCATCTCCGCAAGGTCCTGGTACGTGAACGGCTGCGGCCCCCGCATGGTGGCGACGCTGGACATGACGGCCAGGTTAGTGACCTCCGGAGCTGGTTGCTGGGCATCCGGCGAGCCAGCAAGATCTGGTCGTGTTTGATGTCGCTATAGGTACACAAACACGACCAGATCGACCGGCAGAGCCACAAGCGCCGCTACATAAGGTGCTCAGCTGGCGGCTCGTTGACCGGCCGCCTCCCAATTAGGGGCTCCGCCGGGAACGCCCGAGCTTGGCCCGGACAGCAAGAGGCCCCGGCCCCCGCTGGGTGCGGGAACCGGAGCCTCCGGTGTTGCTGAGCTTGTCCGAGCTAGCTGCTGGTGGTGTTGGCAGCGCCCTCGGGGTTGGCGTGGTCGTCGGGAGCCGTCGAGCCGGTGACTGCACCAGCGTCGACCGTCCCGAGGACCTCGGTGCCAGCGGGAGTTGCGGCCGTACCGGTGCCCGGGGCCGGGCCCATCTTGTACATCGTGCAGACGACGGTGGTGATCCCGTTGATGCCGGCCGTGCCGTTGGTACACGTGGAGCCGGTGGTCTCGGTGCCCGTGGCCGTGTACAGGTGGTAATCGGTGGCGGTTGGCGCCGTGGTGAACGGCTGGCTGAAGGTGTAGGTGGCCTGCTCGTTCAAGACGCCCTTGCTGAGCGCAACGCCGGTGAGCTGCGGGGCGTCGATCATGCCAGAGGTCTGGCCACTGCCGCTGCCCACGACGCCGAACGAGTCGGCGCTGTAGTTGCTCGACATGTCGGTGATGACGTTCGCACCCACGATATTGACAAAGCTGTCACCAGTAAAGTCGACCAGGACGATGACGTTCCCGGGCCCACCGATGGTCGCTGTGGTGGCGCCTTGCTTCTGCGTGCCGTCCACGTAGAACAAGCCGAAGTCAGTTGGGTTCGGAGTGCCTGTCACGGCTTGGTCGAAGGTGTACAGGACCTGGTGTGTGGTCGGCTCGAGCGTTGCTGAGACGAGGTCGGCGTTGGTGCTGAGGCCGCCGCCTGAGACCGCCGCCGCCTGTACCGGGTTCATGTCCGAGTTCGACGCGGACTTCACCGTGTTCGCTGCGATGTAGCCGCGAGCGATGCTGGACGCCGCGACCGTCCCGGCGAACGGCACGGTGACGGTATCGCCGCTGACCACGGGAGTCCCGGTGCCAACCACGTCGGTTGCCCCGGTCGTGCTCACCAGCCCGAAGTTGCCAGCACCCCCGACAAGGGTGGGCGCCGTGTCGAAGGTGAAGTCAACCAGGGTGTCTCCAGCGGTGGCGCCAGCGCCAGCCCGGAAGTTGCCCACGGTCGTCAGGTTGGGGGCGTCGGTCTTGCCTGGGGTGAGCGTGGTGGTCGACGAGGAGCCGATGGCCGCGCTGCCGTCAGGGTTCTTGGTGCCGGTGCTGGTGGTCACCGCACCGGAGGCGACGGTCGCCAGCGTGTAGTTGTTGACGTTGGTGCCACCCGTCCCGGTGGTCATGGTCTGGGCGGCGAAGACCACGTTCACCGTGGTCCCGCCGGTTTGGACGGTGGCGCTCGACCCGGCCACACTTGCCGTCCCGTCAACCAGGTACAGCTTGAAGTCGGCCGCCGTGGCCGACAACACGGGCTTGGAGAAGGTGTACTGCACCGTGCTGCCGAGCGCTGCGTCGGTGCTGAGCACCTTGGCGCCGGTGAGCTGGGGCAGGTTGGTGACTGCTCCGGTTCCCGTGCCCTTGCCGGCGGCGAGGATCGCAGCTTCGGCGGTGGAGTCCACGGCGGCGGAGCCGCCGAAGATGTTGGCGCTGGTCTCGGTCGCCGAGTGCGCAGTGGCGAAGTCGGCGGCGGAGCCGGCGTTGTCCACCGAAAGGGTGATCAGCGTGGGGGCAGGGGGCGTCTCAGAGCCGCCGAGGGGGCCTCCGGACAGTGAGTCCACAATGTGGCCCTGGTCGCCGCTGGCGACGTTGAACGAAGTGTCCGAGAAGCCGTAGTTGGCGATCTCGTAGTTGGCGAGGGTCTCAGAGGTGGCTGAGCGGTTGGGGCCGGCCTCTTGGTGAGGGGTGATGTTCACACCGCTCAGCTGGGTGGCCACCTGGGAACCGATGGCTGCCGAACCGCCCACCAGCACAGCGTCGGTGATCCCGTCGGTCTTCAGGGTCGCCAGCTCGGCGGCGGTGAGGGTGCCGGTGGGGCCGTTGACCAGGACCAGCGGGTAGGGACCCGCGTAGGCCAGGGGCGAGGCGCCCAGCGAGTCGACCAGATTGGCATCCAGGCCGTCGGCGATTATCACCGTCTTCTTCGGGCCGATGTTCATGGATCCGGTCTGGGTGTCGACAGCGTCCGCGGTGAGGAAGCGGTTGGAGCCGGCCACCCTCGACACGGTGATGGCGCCGTTGTTGGTGAGGGTCGTCTCGACGCTCGCGCTCACGGCGGCAGTGCCGCCGACGATGATGATCTTGGTGGCCTTCAGGCTCAGGATCGCCTGCGCGGTCTCTCGGGGGACGTTGTTCGGGTTGGTGAGCAGGATCGGCGCACCCTTCCCGCCGTTCTGCTGTGCGGCCAGGTAGCTGGAGGCCAGGGAGTCGGGCAGGTTGGTCGCCACCCCGCTGGCCACGATGACCGTCGGGGCGCCGCTGGGGAAGGCCTTGGCGGCTATGGCCGCGGCCGTGGCGAAGCGGTTGGCCCCGGACACCGAGTTGATCGTGAACGCGGACGTGGCGCCAGCGGCACCCGCAGTGAGCAGGCCGGCGAACCCGAGGCCACCGACTGTGAGCGTCGAGACCCCGCCGACCAGCAGGCGACGGAACCAGAGCGGTGATTTTCTCATCGGTAACCTCCAATGCTTAGGGAATCTGATGACTACGGGTGCTCGACGTGCTGTACCCCCCAAGTCCAGACAGTGCACGACCGGGAATGTCACGAACTTTCGCCAAACAGTGCCGATATTGTGCAAATTGTCCCGTTTCGCGCCAGCACTTTCCGCTGCCCGCACCCTACCCCGCCAGGCTTGGCGAGCCCGGCCGGTCAGCTCCAGGCGATCCGGGAGGGGCCCGGCAAGACCCACAGGGCCTCTCCCGTCGGCTGGCCCGCCACGACCGACCCAGCAAGAGGCCCCGGCCCCCGCTGGCAGCGGGAACC
>JBOGGU010000052.1:0-20265 GCA_050744085.1 Acidimicrobiales bacterium | reverse complement strand
GGATGAGGCCGAACTTGATGAGATCCTCGGGGAGGACGTGGCGCAGGAGCTCGGTGTCGTCTCGCTCGGCCCGCTTCACCTCGGCACGGAAACCGATGCCCTTGCGACCGATGCGGCTCTCGATGATCTTGTCGAGACCGGCGAACGCACCACCGCAGATGAACAGGATGTTGGTGGTGTCGATCTGGATGAACTCTTGGTGGGGATGCTTGCGGCCGCCCTGGGGTGGAACGGAGGCGGTGGTGCCCTCGAGGATCTTTAGCAGCGCCTGCTGGACGCCCTCACCGGAGACGTCCCGGGTGATCGAGGGGTTCTCGCTCTTCCGAGCGATCTTGTCCACCTCGTCGATGTAGATGATGCCGGTCTCGGCCTTCTTGACGTCGTAGTCGGCTGCCTGGATGAGCTTGAGCAGGATGTTCTCCACATCCTCCCCCACGTAACCGGCCTCGGTGAGGGCAGTGGCATCGGCTATCGCAAAAGGGACATTGAGCATCCGGGCAAGGGTCTGTGCCAGCAGGGTCTTGCCGCAGCCGGTGTGGCCCAGCAGCAACACGTTGGACTTGGAAAGCTCGACTTCGCCCTCGTGGGCGTTGTTGGGCGCCTGGATCCGCTTGTAATGGTTGTAGACCGCCACCGCCAAGATCTTCTTGGCGTAGTCCTGGCCGATCACGTAGTCGTTGAGGAACTCGCAGATCTCGCGGGGCTTGGGAAGCTCCTCGAAGCCCAGCTTGGTCGTATCGGTGCGCTCCTCCTCGATGATGTCGTTGCAAAGGTCGATGCACTCGTCACAGATGTAGACCCCTGGGCCGGCGATCAGCTTCTTCACCTGCTTCTGCGATTTGCCACAGAAGCTGCACTTGACCAGCTCGTTGCCTTCCCCGAACTTTGCCACGACTCTCCCCCCGTGTCCTAAGCCACACCCGCGACGACTGGCATCACGGCGAGGTCCCGTGCGCTTATGACCTCGTCGATAACCCCGTAGCTCTTTGCCTCCACTGCGCTCATGATGAAGTCCCTGTCGGTGTCCTTCGCCACCTTCTCCACCGGCTGGCCGGTGTCAGCGGCCAGCAACTGGTTGAGCAGGTCCCGCATCCGCAGGATCTCCTTGGCCTGCAGCTCGATATCGGTTGCCTGGCCCGCTGCGCCGCCGTAGGGCTGGTGGATCAAGATGCGCGCATGGGGCAGGGCGAAGCGCTTGCCCTGGGTCCCCGCCGCCAGGAGAACAGCCGCCGCAGAGGCCGCCTGGCCGTAGCAGAACGTAGAGATGTCGCTCTTGACGAACTTCATGGTGTCGTAGATGGCGAACAGGTCGGTGATGTCGCCTCCGGGCGAGTTGATGTAGAGGCTGATCTCCTTGTCCGCGTCCTCGGACTCCAAGAAGAGCATCTGCGCGCACACCAGGTTGGCCACCGTGTCATCGATCGGCGTACCGAGGAAGATGATCCTCTCTCTCAGCAGGCGAGAGAACAGGTCATAGGCCCGATCTCCACGGGTGCTCGACTCAATGACCGTCGGTACCATGTAGTTGAAGGCGGGTTGGAGCGTCATGCGGGGTCCTCCACGGGTGTCGGTTGCTCGTCGTCGGCACTTCGGTCGGATGGGAGCACCGAGGCCGCTGCGTCGGGCTCCTCGGCCGCTGCGTCCTGCGCCTCGACCGCCGCTTCGGGCGCCTCGACCGCCGCTTCGGGCTCCTCCGGCGGCTGAAGGTCGGCGCGGTCAACCGACCGGCCCTCGGGGTCACGCAGCTCGACGTGCTCGGCCAGCCAGTCGAGCGCCTTCGCCTTGCGCACGTCCCCGCGCACCGCATCGAGCTGGTTCGACTCCTCCAGGGTGGCTCGGACGCGCGCCGGGTCCTGCTTGAGGTGCTCCGCCAGCGCCGCCAGCTCGGCGTCGAGGTCCTCCTCGGTGCTCTGTATCGACTCCGCGTCGATGAGCGCCCGCAGCGCCAGGTCCGACTTCACAGCCAGGGTAGAGGTGTGGCGAAGGTCGTCCACCAGCTGCTCCTGAGTGAGGCCGGACATCGACAGGTACTTCTGCAGGTCGATTCGCCTGCGGTCGAGATGCTGGCCAAAGTCCTGTATCCGTCGCTGCAGCTCCCCGCTCACCAGCGGCTCCGGTGGGTCGTCGACCACCAGCTCCACCAGCGCACCCAGCGCTAGGTCCCGAACCGACAAACGGGCTCGCTCCCGCTTGATCGAGGTGAGCCGACTCCGCAGGTGCGTCCTCAGCTCCTCCATGGTCTCGAACTCCGACGCGCCGGCCACCCAGGAGTCGTCCGCCTCGGGGAGCACCTTCTCCTTGACTTCCTTGACCAGGATCTCCAGCGTGGCGTTGGCCCCGGCGACCTCGGCGTCAAAGCGCACGATGTCGCCCACCTGGCGCCCCTGGAGCTGGGTGTCGACCTCGGGGACGATGCTGGCGCTGCCCACCTCGTAGGACAGCTCGTCGTAGCTGAACGCTGCGACCAGCTCCCCGTCGCGGGTGGTCTTGACGTTGATGGTCACGTGGTCGCCGTCGGCCGCAGCCCGGTCGGCGACGGTCAGCGCGGCGCTCTGGGCACGCATCTTGTCGACCTGCGCCTCCACTTCGGCGTCTTCGACGGTGAGGCCGGGCAAGGTCACCGCGAGGCCCTCGTAGCCGGGAATGCCCACCTTGGGTCGCACCTCGACCGTTGCGTCGAAGCTCAGCGACCCCGACTCCTCGCCCGAGGTGACGTCGATCTGAGGCTGGGCGATGGCGTCGACGTCGGCCTGGCGCAGGGCCTGCGAGTAGTAGTCGGGGAGCACGTCGTTGAGCGCCGCCTGGCGGATAGCGGCGGGACCGACCCTGGCCTGGAGGAGCTTGCGGGGCACCTTCCCAGGGCGGAACCCAGGTATGCGAGCCTCCTTCGCCATCTTGCCCAGGGCAGCCTCGACCGCCCTCGCCATCTCCTCGTCGTCCAGCGTGACGGAGAGCTTTACCTTGTTGCCCTCGAAGGGCTCAGCCGTGGCTCGCATACAGGTGGCCCACTCTAGCCCGCCGAGCCGACCTGGCCACTCTTGCGAGGAATCTTGCTCTGCGCCCCTCGGTCCCCGTGCCCACGAGCCCTCACCTGCGGGCCACTTCTAACCATGCCCAGATGACCCGAAATGGCCATAAAGGCCGCTCGCTCGCCGGCCGACTACTGTGCTCAGCAGGGATCGCTGATCGAGAGGGGAAGCCAGCATGAGAGCAGTCCACGGAAAGCGATATGTCGCGGTCGTTGCCTCCGCCGCCACCGTCGCAGCGGGTTCGCTGGCCATACTGAACCTGGGGTCGGCGGGGGCCACCACGATGACTCCCGCGGGGACCGACACCACTGGCGCCGCGACCGGTACGGGTTCCCAGGTCGCCGTTATCGCGGGCAACAACCGGGTGCTGACTGCGATCGCCGTGTCCAAGGCAGCCTTCCCGCAAGCGGGATCGGCCAAGGCCGTGGTCCTGGCGCAGGACATACAATTCCCCGACGCGCTCGCTGGCGGCCCGCTGGCCACTGGGCTGGGCGGTCCGCTCCTGCTCAGCGATCCCAACACGATCGACCCGGCCACGCTCGCCGAGATCAAGCGGGTGCTGCCCGCCGGCGGGAACGTCGCCGTGCTGGGGGGCACCAGCGCGATCAGCGCCTCGGTCGCCAACGCCATCACCGGAGCAGGCTTCGTCGTGACGAGGGTCGCCGGGGTCAACCGCTTCGCCACCGCCGTCGCGATTGCCAACGTGATCAAGCCCAAGACGGTCCTGGTCGCCACCGGCCTCAACTTCCCCGACGCCCTGTCGGCCGGCCCTGCCGCCGCGGTCAACCACGCTGCCATCCTGTTGTCCAACGGATCCACCCAGGCTGCGGAAACCTCCTCCTACCTGTCGTCCAACCCCACTGACACGGTCTACGCCGTCGGCGGCCCGGCGAGCACGGCCGATCCCACGGCGACGGCCCTGGTGGGCGCCGACCGGTTCCAAACCGCGACTATGGTTGCCAGCAAGTTCTTCCCCAGCTCGACGGGCTCTACGGGCTCTACCTCGACCAGCTCGACTTCGACCACGACCGGCTCGACGACGACCACGACCGGTTCGACTTCAACCGGGCCAAAGGCAATCGGGCTGGTGGCGGGCAACGACTTCCCCGACGCGCTCAGCTCCGTCCCCCTGCTCGGCGCACTCGACAGCCCGTTGATCCTGGTCAACCCGACCGGCCCCCTGCCGTCATACGTCTCCAGCTACCTCACCGCCAACCCCACCATTGGTGCGGTCATCGCCTTCGGCGGGAGCTCGGCATTGAGCAGCTCGGTCATCTCCGAGGTGACCAGCCTGCTCGGGAACGGTGGTGGCGGCGGGACGACGACCACCACCGGGAACGGCACCACGACCACCACGACTGGCGGCGGGGGCGGCCTCGGGGGGCTCTCGTCGATCACCAGCATCATCTCCCTGCTCACCGGAGGGCTCGGTGGGAGCAGTGGAGGCGGGATCACGTCACTGGTGGGCGGCCTGCCGATCTCGTCACTGCTCAACTTGACGTCACTGTAGGGGCGGTCCCTGCCCCAGGGGCCTACCCGGCTGCGGCGATGCCAGTGGGGCAAGCCACCCCGGTGCTCCCCAGGCCGCAGTAGCCACCCAGGTTGGCCGCCAGGTACTGCTGGTGGTAGTCCTCGGCATAGAAGAAGGGGCCCGCTGGGGCGATCTCGGTGGTAATCGTGCCCAGGCCAGCTTGGGTGAGCAGGGCCTGATAGGCATCCCGCGACGCCACCGCAGAAGCCAGCTGGGACTCGTTGGTCGTGAAGATGGCCGAGCGGTATTGCGTCCCGACGTCGTTGCCCTGGCGCATGCCCTGCGTCGGGTCGTGGCCCTCCCAGAATGTCCGGAGCAGTGTCTCGTAGCTCACGACAGCTGGATCGAATGCCACCAGCACCGCCTCGGCGTGCCCGGTCCTGGCGCTGCAGACCTCCCTGTACGTCGGGTTGGGTGTCAGGCCGCCCGAGTAGCCGACAGCCGTAGAATAGACCCCTTCCAGCTGCCAGAACATTCGCTCGGCCCCCCAGAAGCACCCCATGGCGAAGATGGCCGTCTCGGTCCCGTCTGGGAACGGTGGCGCCAGGGGCGTGCCGAGGACCAAGTGGCGGTCAGGGACCTGCATCGGTGAGGATCGTCCGGGAAGCGCCTCGGCCTCGCCCGGCATCTCGGACTTGCGTCTTCCAAAGGGCATGCATCCAGGATAGCCACCGGGCTGGCGCTGCTTGGCGGAGCACTAGGTAGCGTGGCCCCGTGGGCACTGCCATCCGGGACCCGGGGCCACCCCGGGGCACGGCGGCACCCCAGGACACGGCGGGCCGGCGGCTTCGGCCGACCGGTGGGGCAGATGTGCCCACGATGCGCGGGTGGATCCACCTCGGCGCGGCTGTCGTCGCCGTGCCGGCCGGGGCGGTGCTGATTGCGAGGTCCGTGGGTAGCGGTGCGAGCAGCTCGGTTGCCGTGTACTCGGTCGGCATGCTGGCGCTGTTCGCGGTGAGTGCCGGTTACCACCTGGTCCCCATGTCCGCGGGCCCCAGGCGGGTGATGCAGCGCGCAGACCACGCCACGATCTTCGTGTTCATCGCCGCGTGCTACACACCCTGGTGCGTCTTGGTGGTGAGCGGCGTGTTGGGCGAGGTGCTGCTCGGGGTGGCTTGGGCGGGAGCGGCCGCGGGGGTCGTGGGCAAGCTGGTCGGCTTCGACCGGTTCCGAGCGCTCACCGGAGCGCTGTACCTGGTGCTGGGTTGGGTGGGCCTGATCGCCCTGCCGGATGCCTTCAGGGTGCTGAGCCCAGCCGAGCTGGGGCTGACGTGGAGCTTTGCGCTGCTCTACACGCTCGGTGCCTTTGTGCTATCCCGGCACTGGCCCGACCCCGTGCCGGACACCTTCGGCTACCACGAGGTGTGGCACTCGATGGTCGTTGCTGCGGCTGCGTGCTACTGGCTGGTCGTGTGGAGCCTGCTCGGCCAGGTCCACTGAGTGCCGGGCGAGCACTGGGGGGCCGGTGAGCACGGGGGGGCCGGTGACGGCCCGCGGGTATGCGTGCTGGGTGCGGGCTCGTGGGGGACCACGCTGGCCAGCCTTGCCGCTGCTGGGCACCCCACCGTGGTTTGGGCCCGCGACCCGACCCTCGCCGCCGAGATCGGCAAGGCTCATCTCAATAGCCGCTACCTGGCCGGCTTCACCCTGCCGGCGTGCCTGCGGGCGACCGACAGCCTCGCCGAGGCGCTGGACGGCGCTGACGTGGTGGTTGTCGGGGTGCCTTCGGAGGGCTTCCGCGAGGTCTTGGAGCTGGCCGCACCGCACCTCTCCGCCCCGCACCCGGCCGAACCGGTCCCGGTGGTCAGCGTTTCCAAGGGCTTCGAGGGCGGGACGCTGATGCGCATGACCGAGGTGATCGCCGCGGTGCTGCCTGGGCACCCCGCGGCCACCCTTTCGGGCCCCAACCTGGCGGGCGAGATCATGGGGGGAAAGGCTGCCGCCAGCGTGGTGGCGTGCTCAGAGCCCGCGGTTGCCCTGGCACTGCAAGAGCTGTTCGGTGTTGGGATGTTCCGGGTCTACACCAACCACGACGTGATCGGGGTCGAGGTGGGAGGCGCCCTAAAGAACGTCATCGCCATAGCTGCGGGGATCGGGGAGGGCCTCGGCGCCGGCGACAACAGCCGGGCCGCGGTGATCGCCCGGGGGCTTGCCGAGGTGACCCGGCTCGGGACCGCGATGGGGGGCGATCCAGCCACCTTCGCCGGCTTGGCTGGCCTCGGTGACCTGCTCGCCACCTGCATGAGCCCGCTATCACGCAATCGCCACGTTGGCCTGGAGCTGGGCCGGGGCAGGGCACTCTCCGAGATACTGGCTGGGATGACCGAGGTGGCCGAGGGGGTTCACACCGCCGGCGTGGTGATGGCCCTGGCCCGCAGGCACGGTGTGGAGATGCCTATCTGTGAGCAGGTCGCGGGGGTGGTGACGGGGATCACGTCAGTGTCCGAGGCGTACCGCAACTTGCTGCGTGTCCCCCCCGGCCACGAGCGCGAGCCGTACTGAGGGGGCGCGGCGCGGGCGCACAAGGCGGGAGTGGGGAGTGGTGCGTGGCGAGACCAGCCATATTTCGCCAAAAGCCAGCCATATTTCTCTACAGCCATATTTCTCTATGGCGACCCACCCGCCCGGCCTCAGCCGAGCGAGCGCAGCTCGGCCTTGAGGTCACCTATCTCATCCCTCAGCCGCGCCGCGTACTCGAAACGTAGCCCCGCGGCGGCTTCGTGCATCTCCTCCTCCAGCGTTCGTATGAGGCGCTCCAGCTCCTCGCGCGGCAGCTCGGCCAGGTCGCTGCGAATCTTGTCCCTGGACCTGGACCGGCGGTCCTTGCCTGGGACGGGCGCCCCCTCGGCCGGGCGCAGGTGGGCCAGTATGTCGGTCACCGCCTTGCGGATCGTCTGAGGGTCGATTCCGTGGGACGCGTTGTAGCCCTGCTGCACCCCCCGGCGGCGCTGGGTCTCGCTGATCGCCCGCTCCATGGAGGCGGTCACCCGGTCGGCGTACATGATCACGGCACCGTCGACGTTGCGGGCGGCGCGGCCCATAGTCTGGATCAGGGATGTCTCGCTCCGCAGGAATCCCTCTTTGTCCGCGTCCAGGATCGCCACCAGCGAGACCTCCGGCAGGTCCAGGCCCTCCCGCAGCAGGTTGATCCCCACCAGCACGTCGAAGGAGCCGAGCCGCAGGTCACGGATGATCTCGATGCGCTCGATGGTGTCGATGTTGGAGTGTAGGTAACGCACGCGCAGGCCCATCTCCAGGAGGTACTCGCTCAGATCCTCGGCCATCTTCTTGGTGAGAGTGGTCACCAGCACCCGGTCCCCCCTGGCAACGGTCACGTTCACCGCGGCGATGAGGTCGTCGATCTGACCCTTGGTCGGCTTGACGATCACCTCGGGGTCCACCAGGCCCGTCGGCCTCACGATCTGCTCCACCACCTGGGCCGACTGGGCTATCTCGTACGGCGAAGGGGTGGCAGACATGAACACGCACTGCTTGATCTTCTCGTAGAGCTCGTCGAAGCGGAGGGGGCGGTTGTCGGCTGCGCTCGGCAGGCGGAACCCGTGGTCCACCAGGGTCTCCTTGCGGGAGCGGTCGCCCTCGTACTGCCCGTGGAGCTGGGGCACGGTGACGTGGGACTCGTCCATCACCAGCAGGTAGTCCTCGGGGAAGAAGTCCAGGAGGGTGAACGGCGGCTCCCCCGCTTTGCGACCATCAATGTGGCGGCTGTAGTTCTCGATCCCGCTGCAGCTGCCGATCTCGGCCAGCATCTCCAGGTCGTAGGCGGTGCGCATGCGCAGTCGCTGGGCCTCCAGCAGGCGCCCGTCGGCCTCGAAAGCCTTGAGGCGCTCGGCCAGCTCGGCCTCGATGCCGGTGATCGCCCGGCGCATCCTCTCGTCCCCGGCCACGTAGTGGGTGGCGGGGAAGATCACCAGCTCGGACAGCTCCTCCAGGCACTCGCCGGTCACCAGGTCCACCCTGGTGATCCGCTCGACCTCGTCGCCGAACAGCTCGATGCGCACCCCGGTCTCCTCGTAGGCTGGGTGGACCTCGATCGTGTCGCCGCGCACCCGGAACTTTCCCCTGGTGATCGCCACGTCGTTGCGCTCGTAGGCAAGGTCGACGAGGCGGGTGAGGATACCACGCTGGTCGGTGTGCTGGCCCCGCGCCAGGGCCAGCATGTGCTTGGCGTACTCGGTCGGCGAGCCGATCCCGTAGATGCACGACACCGAGGCCACCACGATCACGTCCCGGCGGGTGAGCAGGGCCGAGGTGGCCGAGTGGCGGAGGCGGTCGATCTCGTCGTTGATCGAGGAGTCTTTCTCGATGTAGGTGTCGCTGGAGGGGATGTACGCCTCTGGCTGGTAGTAGTCGTAGTAGGACACGAAGTACTCCACCCGGTTCTCGGGGAAGAGCTCCCGGAACTCGTTCGCCAGCTGCGCCGCCAGGGACTTGTTGGGAGCGATGATCAGCGTGGGCCGCTGGACCGCCTCGATGGTCCACGCGATCGTGGCCGACTTGCCGCTGCCGGTGATGCCGAGCAGGGTCTGGAAGCGGTCCCCCCTTATGACGCCCCGGCTCAGGGCCTCGATTGCCGCCGGCTGGTCTCCCGCCGGTGCGAAGTCCGAGACCACCTTGAACTTGGGCATCTTAGGAATATCGTACGGTGGTCTGTCGCCCGCCGCGCCCACCCGCTACGGTGAGCCGGATGGGCACTCGAGCTGTCGAGGAGTTCCGCCAGGCTGGGGGGGCCTTCGCTGCGCTGGTCGCGCAAGTGGCTCCTTCGGGGTGGGACTTGCCGGGGCTGGGCGTCTGGTCGGTGCGCGACCTGGTGGGACACACCACCCGCGCCCTGCTGAGCGTGGAGGAGGGCCTTGCAGGGCCGGAGCCCTCGGTCGAGGAGGTGGCCAGCACAACCATGTACTTTGCGCTTGCCGCCTCCGCTGACCACGACGCGATCGCCGAGCGGGGCCGCGAGGCGGGATCTGCCCTAGGTGAGACCCCGTCGAGCGCGGTGGCCATCATCCGGGCCCGGACCCTGATGGCGCTGCAGCGCGCCGTCGAGGCTGGCGAGGACCGGCTGGTCGCCACCCGATTCGGAGGAATGCGGCTGTCGGCTTACTTGCCCACCCGCACCTTCGAGCTGGTGGTGCACACCCTCGACTTGGGCTCCGCCCTGGGTGTCGACGCGGACATGCCAGGTGCGCCGCTGGGGGCGGCGGCGCACCTGGCGATGGACCTGGCCCTGTCGTCGGGCCGGGGACCAGGGGTGGTCCTGGCGCTGACGGGGAGGGCGCCCCGCCCGGCCGGGCCGGCAGGTCCGGCGGGGCCGGCAGGTCCGGCGGGGCCGGCGGGCCCGGCAGCTCCCGCAGGTCCAGCAGGTCCGGCCTCAGCGGTTTGACACCGGCCCCTCGCCAGGGTCGATGGGGATCGGCTTGAGGTCGGTTCGCTTGTGGCTGAAGTCGAACAGCGTCATCAGGTTCCCGATGGCCGGTCGGCTACCGGGGATGTAGGCGTTGGGCCCCCGCGTCGGGTTGGGGAGGTGGTCCCGGCTGTTCGGCGCCAGGGGGGAGAGGTGCCAGTTGGCCTCGATGAACTTGATAAACGAGACGTGGTCGGTGTAGGTGTGGTCGATCTGGCCGGGCGCAGTCCAGGGCCAGATCGCCATCATGATCGTCCGCGTGCCGTCCCCGAAGTAGTCGATGGGCTCGATGTAGCCCGAGTCGTAGTATCCGCCCCCTTCGTCCATGGTGATGAAGATGGCCGTCGAGTCGAACAGCTTCGGGTTCGCCATGACGTCGTTGACGGTCTGGCTGGCAAAGGTCTCGAACGCGGCCAGCGAGCTCGAGGCGGGATGGCCGTCGTAGATCGCGGACGGCTTGAGGAACGACACCGCCGGCAGCGTCCCGGTGGCCACCTCCGACTTGAAGTCCTGGTATCCGAGCATCGTGTGCTTGGCCAGGGACGGGTTGGTCATTATCGACTTCGAGTAGGCGAAGGGGTCGCAGCAGTCATCTCGACCCAGGTGAACAAGTTCTTGCCTGCTGTCGCAACCTGCTGGGCCATCTGGTAGAAGCGGTGCAACGGGCTCCCGACGTAGGCTCCGATCTGGCAGTCGGTCGTGTCGGTATGGTTCTGCAGGTAGGGGACGTACTTGGTGATCTGGTACGGCCCGGGCGGCAGCTTGGCCGGGAACCGGTTGTCGTTGGTGTTGGGCTTCTGGCCGTCGCAGCCCGGAGCGATCGAGGTGGTGCTCGGGGGTGGCAGGGTCGGGTAGGTCCCAGTGATCCTGGGCTTGGCCTGGAATCCGGCTGTGTCGAGGGCGGTGTGCGCCTCGGCCTTGGCATAGTTGGGGCCGGGCGCGCCGCTGGGGGTGACGATTGCCTCGGATCGCAGGTTCATCACCGACTGGCCGGCAGGTGGCTTGTAGGTGCCAAAGACTGTGTCAAAGGTGTTGTTCTCGCCGATGATGACCACGACGTGCTTGATGGGCGTCGCCGTTCGAGCCGGCGGCCCGCCCGATCTCGCTGCGCTGGCGCTGGCTGCGCTGGCGCTGGCGCTGGTTGCACTGGCCAGGGCACTCACCCCGGCCAGCGCGACTGTCGATCCCGCAACTAGCGCCCTGCGCCCACGACGGGCACGTGGGGTGGTCGGGACTGCGTTCTGCTCTGTCATCATGGCTCCCCTCTTGTGGCGACGTCGCACGGTCGCCACGAGCTGAACCCATGCTTGCTCGCCCGCCCAACGCTCCGGGGTACCCTGCATGAACGACTCGGTACCCAAGGGCGAACATTGAGGCAAGCCCAGTTCGCCGGTGGGGTTACCCGAGCTTGTAGGTCGCCGTCACCTGAGCGCTGAACTGCTGTTGGCCAGGCTGGAGGGGCGCTGAGGTGGCGGCGGCGCTCTTGGCGAAGGCCTGGCCCGCTACCACTTGCGGCTCGGGCGGCTGGCTTGCCGTGTCGGTGACCGAGCAAAGGGGCCCGAGCGTCGACCCGGCGGCGACGGCCATTGCCTTGGCCTCGACCAGAGCCACGTGAACCGCGTTGGCCCGTGCCGCCGCGGAAGGGCCGCTCGGGTCGCTCACCGAGAAGGACAGCCCGTCGAACCTCACGTCGTTGCCCACCTTGGACGCGGCGGAGTCGATGAGCGAGCCAGCAGAGGACAGGTTGTGGACCCGGACACTGACATCGTCGCCCACCTGGTAGCCGGTCACCGTGGGCGTGCTGCCATTGGAGTAGGAGGGGTTGATCGACAGGTTCGAGGTCTGGATGTCGGCGGCCTTGACCCCACCGTGCTCGAGCGTGTCGATCAGTGACTTGGCCTCGCTGTTGTTGCGGGCCAGGGCGGCGCTGGCGCTGCTGGCTGTGGTCTGAACCCCGATCTGCATGGTCAACAGGTTGGGTGGCGCGTTGGCCATGCCCGAGCCGGTTGCGGTCACGGTGGCCCCGGAGCTGCAGCCCCCTTGAGATGCAGCAGTTGCAGGCGGTGCTCCCGCCACCCCAGCGACGACAGCCAGGCCCACGCCCAGCGCCACCCCGACCACCCCCGCTGACCCGGCGGCCACGTAAGCGGCCCTGGAACGACCCTTGATCCTCATGACCCTCCCCTCAGGCCGGGCTCCTCGCCACGGTCCTCCCATAAGTGACTCCTGAGGAGGTGGTTCGGTTCGCCTGGACCTCTTGGGCTAGGGCTGGAGCCCCGTTACCCAGGCCCAGGCCCGATCCACCTGCGCGGCCAGCTGTGCCTCGTCGCCAGAGTTGGCGATGACGAAGTCGGCGATGGCCAGGCGGTCCTCCCGGCTGGCTTGGGAGGACATACGAGCCAGAGCTTCGCCAGGCTCCATCCCCCGCAGGTTCACGAGCCGTTCGAGTACCACGGCTGGTGAGGCGTCCACCACGATCACCCCGTCCAGCGGCCACCGGGCTCGGGCCCCCTCTGCCAGGAGTGGGATGTCGAGGATGGCGACGCGACCAGCACCCCCCGCTTCAGCCGCCAGCCTGGCCAGCATGGCGTCTCGCACTGCGGGGTGTGTGAGCGCGTTGAGGTCGGCCAACGCAAGAGGGTCGGCGAACACGATGGCAGCCAGAGCGGGGCGGTCGATTGTCCCATCCGGGCTCTGGACACCTGGCCCGAATCGGTCGAGGACTCCCCTGTAGGCAGGCCGGCCGGGGGCCATGACCTGCCGGGCCACGACGTCGGCGTCGATGACCGCCGCTCCGCGATCGCCGAGCTGCGTGGCGACCAGCGACTTCCCGGAGCCGATCCCCCCTGTGAGCCCCACGGTGATCATGTCGGCTCAGGCAGGCGGGGTCCTCTAGGTCTCGTCCCCGGGCGCAGGCGGCGGCGGCGTGCCTGCAAGGCTCCCGGCATCGGTCGGGCCGGCGGACGGCTGCGCGGTGCCCTCACCCAACTGACCAGCCTCAGCCGCTTCCGCCGCCTCTGCCGTCTCCGCCTCCGCAAGGTACTCGGCTGCCCAGGCAGCCTGAGCCTCGGTCTCGGGGGTGAACTCAGCCGCAGCCGCGTAGTCGAATCCACCTCCTATGTAGTTGCCGTGCTCGTCGTAGGCGTGCTCGCCGAACGCCTCTCGGTACTCCGCAGCCACCTCGCCACCTTCGGCGGCCTGCTTGATCGACAGGCTGATGCGTCGTCGGCTCAGGTCGATGTCGATGATCTTGACCCAGAGCTCCTCGCCGGGGCTCACAACCTGCTCAGGCAAGTCGACATGGTGTGTCGCCATCTCCGAGATGTGGACCAATCCCTCGATGCCTTCCCCCACCTGCACGAAG
This sequence comes from Acidimicrobiales bacterium, assembly GCA_050744085.1. Lineage (GTDB taxonomy): Bacteria > Actinomycetota > Acidimicrobiia > Acidimicrobiales > JAJPHD01 > JAVKSL01. The sequence goes on along the minus strand of JBOGGU010000052.1, from coordinate 6,922 downwards.
GAGCCAAAGGGCACGAGCTTGGTGACCCGACCGTAGACCAGCTCGCCCACCCGGTGGGCGTTGGCGAACTCCTGCCACGGATCAGTCTGGGTCGCCTTGAGGGACAGGCTGATGCGCTCCTTGTCGAGGTCCACGTCGAGGACCAGCACGTCGATCTGGTCTCCCACCGACACGACCGACGCCGGGTGGTCGACGTGCTTCCACGACAGCTCCGACACATGAACCAGCCCGTCCATGCCACCAAGGTCCACGAATACCCCGAAGTTGACCACGGAAGAGACAGTGCCCCGCCGGACCTCGCCCGGCTTCAAGTTGACAAGGAACTCCTCACGCTGCTCGCGCTGGGTCTCCTCCAACCATGCCCGGCGAGAAAGGACGACGTTGTTGCGGTTCTTGTCCAGCTCGATGATCTTGGCTTCGATGGTCCTTCCCACATAGGGCGCCAGGTCACGCACCCGCCTGAGCTCCACCAGGGACGCGGGGAGGAAGCCGCGGAGGCCGATGTCGAGGATCAGGCCGCCCTTGACGACCTCGATGACTGGGCCCTTGACCATGCCCCCGGCCGCCTTGAGGGCCTCTATGTTGCCCCATGCCCGCTCGTACTGGGCGCGCTTCTTGGAGAGGACCAGCCTGCCCTCCTTGTCCTCCTTTTGCAGGACCAGGGCCTCGATCTTCTCGCCGAGGGTGACTATCTCGGAGGGGTCCACGTCGTGACGGATCGACAGCTCGCGTGCCGGGATCACCCCCTCGGACTTGAAGCCGATGTCCAGGAGGACCTCGTCCTTGTCCACCTTGACCACCGTGCCCGCCACGATGTCACCGTCGTCGAACTCGACGATCGTCCCGTCAATCGCATCCGCCAGGGACATGCCCCCGAGGTCGTCCTCTACCACCTGGCGCGGGTGGTAGAGGCCTGACGGGTCGAAGGTCCCCATCGGCTCACCGACCGACGGCGCGCTGATCGACGGCGCGCTGGGAGACGGGTGGGTATCGAGGTCGGACATGGGAATCGGTAGCCTTCTTTCCGGACGGTCCCCGCACTTGTCGTCCCGCGGGGGAGGGAGCGGGCCAGCGGCAGCCCACGTGACGACGAGGGTAGCAGGCAGGAGGCACCAGCACAGCGGGGTTCAGCCCGTGCGGGCCAACCCCAAGGCTCCCCCCAGCTGGTCCGCGACACTGGCGGGGTGGTCCATCACATCCGCCCACCCGAAGCGCAGCAGGGCCCAACCCGGCCGGGCGAGCACGACAGCGTTCTGGCGGCTCATGTCGTGGCGATGGTCAGCCGGGGTCCCGTGACGCTCGAAGCCTTCCAGCTCGACCAGGACCCGTCGCGCCTCCCACGCAAAGTCGACCCTCGCAGACCCGCCGTCGATCAGGTGCTGGCGGGTCCCTGGAGGCAGCCCGTGCCGCCGGCACAGCTGCACGAAGCGGGCCTCGAGCAGGCTCTCCGTCGGCGCCTCGTACAGCCGGCCGGCCAGCACCTGGCGCAGCGTTGCCGTGCCTGGCCTGCCCCTGCCTCCCAGCACTTCCAAGCGCCGGTGCAGGAAGCCAATCGAGGTCCGGCGGGTGCGGAGGGCCGACTCCAGGGCCAGCTCCACGGTGTCAGCATCGGCTACAGCTCCCAGGTCGAGCAAGGTACGAGTGACGCTGGTTACCGGGATGTGGTCCACCCTCGTGAGGTCGACCCGCTCCAGCCGGATCGCCCGGTGGACAGTCAACCCCGGGCGTTTGGCCGGGCACATGGACCGGGGGACGCTGATCTCCACGAGCTGCCTCCCTACGCCGTCCAAGCGATGGAGGGCGGCGGCCGCTCGGTGCGAAGCGACGGCTCCCGGCCCTGGGGCGAGCACCGCTGCCATGAGCTCCTGCTGCCAGGACGGCGGAAACGCGGCAAGGCGGTACACGCCTGGCACGATCCCAACCCAGGAGTCACTTCGCGACAGACGGTACGGCGAGACCCCCAGCTGGCTGGCCTGGTGGGTGGACAGAACACCGTGCTGTCGCAAAGCCCGCCCTTCGAGTTGAACTTGGCAAGGATAATGACTCTCAGCGTCATCCATCCTTCCAAGTTCACCACGAGCCTGTGACAGTCACCACAACTCGGAGATCAGACGCTGTGCGCGGCGCGCCAGGCCTCCAACACCTCGGCCCTCACGCGGCCCCGGTCGGACACTGAGAGACCGGCCGCCCGTGCCCATTGCCGCACCTCGGACGGGCTGGGTCCGGACGGGCTGGGCCCGGACGGTGCGGGCGCCCGTGGCTGAGGCAGCCGCATCCGCGCCAGTGCCGCGCCCTCAGCGGAGGCCCACTGGGACGCGGCGGCCAGGTAACGGTAGGTCCATTCCTCGGCGAGAGGGCGGGTCTCGCAGAACACGATGGCCACCCCTGGCCAGCGGACCTGGCATTCGGCCAGCCCGTCTGCAACCAGGGCCGGCCGGACTCGGTCCTGCTTGAACACCTGGGAGTAGCGCTCCTCGACCACCACTGCCGCACGGGGCAGCGCCGAGAGCTCGCCGAGGGCATACCGCAGCCTCCCGCCCACCAGGCTGGCGATCAGGTCAGCGAGAGACTTGCGCTCGACGGCGGCGACGAGGCCACCATCCACGACCAGGCCGTAGTCGCCACATGGCAGGGCTCGCTTGACCGTCCGCACCTGCTGGCTGGAGAAATGGTACGCATACTGCTCGTGGGCGTCCACCACGATCTCCAGCTCGGCGATCCCGGCGGCTCGGGCGGTGGGGATGGAGACGTCCGGCCGGGCCTGCTTGCGGGTGCGTGGCGACTGCCAGAACACCATCTCGCGACCCCTGGCATTGGTGAACACGATCTGGGAGCGGTTCTCCCTGGAGCGGTTCGCCACGATGTCGATGGCCGCGCCCCGCCGGGCGCAAGCTCGTAGCACGACCCGCTCCACGAGATCGGGGGCCTCGGGCCACTCGCTCGCCGGGACCGGATAGCAGAACAGGGCATTGGTCCGTGGCCAGGTCCCCGACGTCCTCAGCACCAGCCCTGGCCCCAGTGGCACCCGCAGCAGGTAGGGCAAGCTCGACTCGGCGTCCGGGTTACGAGCGATCAAGAGCTCCCCGGCGTCCACCCCCAAAGGCTACCTTTTCGAGAAATCTTGCACCCGTGCGCCGCGCCGCCGTGCCCACTCACGCAGCGCGGTCAGCCGGCCTCCGCCGAGCATCCACCACTTTGTCACACCCGCTGAGTACGGTCGGGGGGCGTGGAAGGACAGAACAACGGTTCGGGCCGGGCCAGGCTGCTGGAAGGGCTCACCGAGGCCCAGCGCCATGCTGTGTGCGTGGAAGCCGCCCCGCTTTGCATACTTGCGGGGCCCGGGTCGGGCAAGACCCGAGTCCTGACCCGGCGCATCGCCTGGCGAATATCCGAGGGCAGCGCAGACGCTTCGCACGTCCTCGCCCTCACCTTCACCCGCAAGGCGGCTGGTGAGCTGCGACGCAGGCTCGCCGACCTCGGAGTGCGCGACCAGGTGGCTGCAGGGACATTCCACTCCGTGGCATATGCCCAGCTACGCCAGCGCTGGGCTGACCGAGGCGAGCCTGCTCCCAGCCTGTTGGAGCGCAAGGCTGGCCTACTGGGCCGGCTCACTGGCGCCGGCCGGGCTGGGACCGCTGCGAGCCGGGCCCGGCTGCTGAGCGAGGTAGCGGGCGAGATCGAGTGGGCCCGGGCGCGCCTCGTCTCCCCCTCGACCTACCCGGCTGCCGCGGCAGACGCTGGTCGCAAGCCCGCTCTGCCCACTCCGGAGCTCGCCGAGCTCTACGCGGCCTACGAGGCCGAGAAGCACAGGCGCAGGCTCGTCGACTTCGACGACCTGCTGTCCCAATGCGCCACGGCCCTGGAGGCCGATCCGGCGTTCGCGGCCGGTCAGCGCTGGCGGTTTCGCCACTTGTTCGTGGACGAGTACCAGGATGTCAACCCATCCCAGGAGCGCCTGCTCAGGGCTTGGCTGGGCGAGCGCATCGACCTTTGCGTGGTCGGGGATCCCCGACAGGCCATCTACGGGTGGAACGGAGCTGACCCGACCGCCCTGGCCAACCTCCCCCGGCGCCATCCGGGCACCGCCGTGGTGAGCCTCGATGACAACTGGCGCTCCTCCCCCCAGGTCCTGGCCGCCGCTTCGGCGGTCCTCGCCCACGGCCGCGCCCCACACTCGGGTGCAACGCTGCGGGCGCACCGGCCCGACGGGCCGATACCGTCGGTGGTGGCTTACGAGTCGGACCGGGCGGAGGCCTCCGGGATCGCCAGGGGCCTGCGACTGGCTCACGCCCCGGGCAGGACTTGGTCGCACATGGCGGTGCTCGTGCGCACCAATGCGCAGCTCGTGCTCATCGAGGAGGCACTCCAGCGCTCGGGGATCCCCCATCGAGTGAGGGGTGGTCAGGCCTTCCTCGCCCAGCCGGAGATCCGGGACGCCCTGGCGGCCTTGGGCCGGCAGGGGCCACGACAGTTCAGCGCGGTGCTGGCCGACCTCGTCGTGGGGGCCAGGGAGGCGGGGTCGCGGTCTGCCAGCGACGCGCCCCCCGAAGACATCGCGGACGACACCGGGGCGAACCTCGCCACCCTCGCGCAACTTGCCCAGGAGTTCGCCTCGCTGGCCCCCAGCGCCTCGCTGGCTGGGTTCGAGGCTTGGTTGTCGATGACCATTGGCGCCGACGGCGCCGGACGCTCGCGCGACGCCGTCGAGCTCGCGACGTTCCACCGCGCCAAGGGCCTTGAATGGCTCACGGTGTTCGTCGCCGGGCTGGAGCAGGGCCTGGTCCCCATCGGCCAAGCCAACACCCCAGCTGCCCAGGCCGAGGAGCAGCGACTATTGTATGTGGCGCTGACCAGGGCAGAGGTTGATCTCCATTGCTCGTGGGCAAAGACCCGCACCTTCGGCCCTCGTTGTGTGCGGCGCGCACCATCGCCTTACCTGGAAGCTATCGAGGCGGCCTGCGCCGCGCCGGAGGGACAACGCCGAACCTCCAGCGCCACGGGCATCGGCGAGTTGTTGGAGCCGGGGCGGCGCCACCTCAGCGAGGTGGCCCCAGCGTTCGACGCGGCCGTACCGGCTGAGCGCCCGGCCATCACGCTCGCCCGAGCGGCTGACGCCGATGTGCTGGAGGCACTCCGGTCCTGGAGGTCGGCCACCGCGCGAGCCTCTGGAGTCCCCGCGTACATCATCCTCCACGACGCCACCCTTGCCGCCGTGGCCGCCGCCATGCCTGACAGCGTCGAGGAGCTGACAAGCTTGCCGGGTCTCGGCCCCGTCAAGGGCGCCCGATACGGGCCCGCCCTGCTGGATGTGGTGGCCAACCACCGGCGCGAGTCGGCATGACACCTCCTACGACGCGAAGTCGACCAGCACCGGGGCGTGGTCGGACGGTTGGCGACCCTTGCGTGCGAAGCGGTCGACCAGCGCCCAGCTGACCTGCTCTGCGAGCACCTTGGTCACCATCACCAGGTCGATCCGCATTCCACGGTGGTTGTGGAAATCGCCCGCCCTGTAATCCCACCACGAGTACAGACGGTCCTGGTCGTATAGGAGGCGGAAGGCGTCCACCAGGCCCCAGGCCTCGAGGTCCTCCAAGGCGGCTCGCTCCGGCGCGCTTACATGGGTGGCCCCGACGAAGCTCGTGGGGTCCCACACGTCACGATCATCCGGGGCAATGTTGAAATCACCGCACACAACGAGGGGACCTCTCGGGTCGCAAGACTCTCCCAGGTGGCGCCTGAGCGCCGCCAGCCAGGCGAGCTTCGCTTCGTAGTGCTCGCTACCGACGCTCCGGCCGTTGGGCACGTAGACGCTGGCCACCCGCACCCCGCCGCACGTTGCGCTCACGATCCGCGCCTCGGACAGCTGCGAAGCATCCTCGCCCGAGAACCCGGCTACCGGGCTGTCCATGCCCACCCGGCTGAGGATCGCCACCCCGTTCCAACGCCCGTTGCCGTGATGGGCTGACTCGTAACCGAGGGCCGAGAAGGTCATGGAGGGGAAGGCGGCATCGGCCAGCTTGGTCTCCTGGAGGCACAGGACGTCGGGCTGCGCATAACCCAGCCATTCCTCCACCCGGGGCAGCCGAGCCTTCAGCGAGTTCACGTTCCAGGTGGCTACCCGCAATTTGCCAGCCCTGCGCTAGCAGCGGGCCAACACGAACAGCAGGTCCGCCTCGCAGGCCAGCTCGCCCATGACGTACGCTCGCCCGTGGCCCTTACCCGCCCTAGCCGACAAGCGTCCGAGGGTCACCTCCAGGTCGAGGGTGTCTCCGGGGAGCACCCGACGTCGAAACCTGGCCCGGTCGATACCGCCAAACAACGGGAGTGCCCCGGCGAAGCGCTCATCGGCCAGCACCGCGGCCGCCGCAGTCTGGGCCAGAGCCTCGACCATGAGCACTCCGGGGAGTGTCGGGTCTCCTGGGAAGTGACCCGCGAAGAACGGCTCGTCTCCGGTGAGCTTCCAGCGTCCCCTCGCCGATACCCCTGGCACCACGTCGACGTCGTCGACCAGCAGGAAGGGCGCTCGGTGGGGCAGGATCTCCTCCGGGCGCACGCTATCGACCCTACCCTTGGGGATCCGTCTGTCCAGCTGCAGGATCTGCCTTTGGGGCAGCGGGCCTGCGGGGACGCCGGGCGGCCGGCCGGGCAGGAGCTGGCTCGAGCTCGGCCGGGGCCGTTGTCGCTGCTGGAGCTGGTTCCATCGACGGCACCGGCTGGGCGGGGGCCGACGCAGCGGGGGGGCGGGCGCGGCGGCGGACGGGCTTGGGCGCGGCGGCGGGCTCGGTCGACGCCGGGGGCTCGGGCTCGTCGGCGGCGGCTGACGCAGCTGGGGGGCGGGCGCGGCGGCGGACGGGCTTGGGCGCGGCGGAGGGCTCGGTCGACGCCGGGGGCTCGGGCTCGTCGGCGGCGGCCGACGCAGCGG